>JARLGS010000429.1 GCA_031292695.1 Mycobacterium sp.
CCACGGGGGTGGTCGACCACCGCCCGATCTACCGCATCGGCCAGCTTTACGAGACTGTGCCCGGTCTCGTGGTCACCGTGCACTCCGGCGAGAGCAAGGCCAACCAGTATGAGCTGCGTGGGTTCGACGTCGACCACGGCACCGATTTTGCCAGCTTCGTCGACGGCATGCCGGTGAACCAGGGCACCAACATGCACGGCCAGGGCTATTCGGATCAGACCTTCCTGATGCCGCAGATCGTCGCCGGCCTCGACTACACCAAGGGACCCTACTTCGCGGCCAACGGCGATTTCAGCGCGGTCGGATCAGCGCGCGTGCAGTTCGTCGACGTGCTTCCCGATCAGATATCCGCCAGCGCCGGCACGTTGGGCGACGACGACGTGTTCGCGGGCGGGACGTACGTCATCGACGATGGCAACCGCGTGTGGGCGGCGGGCGAACTTTATCGCCTGGACGGTCCGTGGCGCCCGGCCAGCAACTACAACAAAGAGAATGCGGCCGTGCGGTTCAGCCACGGCGACGACGCCAGCGGCTTCAGCCTCACCGGCCTGTACGACCACAGCGCTGGCCTCGGCGAGACCGACCAGCCTCTGCGGGCGATCCAGGAGGGCCTGATCGACCGCTTCGGCGTGCTCGATCCCACCGATCGCGGCCGAACGGAGCGCTACAGCCTGTCGGGCCGCTTCTGGACCCACGGCAAGCACTGGAGTTTCGCCTCCAGCCTCTATGCCATCCACAGCAATGAGACCTTGATCAGCAACTTCACCCACTTCCTCGACGATCCCGTGAACGGCGACCAGGAGCAGCAGGACGAGACCCGCACGGTCCTCGGCGGCGAAGCGGCGCTGACGTCGAGCTTCGACCTCGGCGGCATTCGCACCGACACCACCTTCGGCGTGCAGGACCGCGACGACGGCGTCACGGTCGATCGCCGCCACACGGTGAGGGACCAGGTGCTTGACTACTGCATGGTCGAAGGTGCGTTTCCGCCCGGCGTGACACCCCCGCCGCCGCCTGCCGACGCCCCGATCTCCAACAACGCCACCGCTGTTCCGGCCGTGGGCGGGGCCTGCAACGCCGACCGCGTGCATCTGAACGACCTGGGCGTCTACGTGGAGAACACCACCCACTGGACGACCTGGCTGCGCACCGTTGTCGGCCTGCGCGAGGAAGACTTCGCAGCGCAAGACCATAGCCTGACGACCGGGTTTGCGGGCTCGACGTCACAAACCCTGTTGCAGCCGAAAGGCAGCCTGGTTCTGGGTCCCTGGTTCCAGACCGAGA
>JARLGS010000044.1 GCA_031292695.1 Mycobacterium sp.
CCTGCGACCTCGCACACCGGACCCTGCACTGCAGCGTCGCCGAGCGTGACCGCGTCCGCCCCGGCACCACCGTCGAAACAAGTTGGCAATGGGAACCAAGCCTCAGCAACACCGGGCCCAAAGTGAAGCAGTTCTGCACGGCTTTGTGTCAATCAGACGGCTACGAGGGACACTATACCGCGGGCCACTCCTCAAGTTAACTACCTCGGGGACTGCTGATTTGGCCTCATGCCAGGATACCCAACGTGACTGTGCATCCGACCATGAGGGCGCTTTGCTCCGATTACGAGATGCTCCTGGCACTGCTGCGCCAATACGTCCGGCCGTACCGCCGACTGGTGGCGGTGCTGATGGTGCTGCAGTTGATCAGCACGCTGGCTTCATTGTCTCTTCCGACGGTCAACGCCGCGATCATCGACGACGGCGTCAGCAAGGGTGACACGGAAACCATCGTCAAACTCGGCGGAGTGATGCTCGCGGTCACCGGCCTTCAGGTGCTGTGCTCGGTCGGGGCGGTCTACTTCGGGTCACGGACCGGGACGGGGTTCGGCCGCGACCTGCGCACGGCGATGTTCCATCACGTCACCACGTTCTCCGAGCACGAGACCGCCCTGTTCGGCGCACCGACATTGTTGACGCGCAGCACCAACGACGTCCGACAGATCCAATTCCTGGTCCAGATGACGTGCACCGTGCTGGTCATCGCCCCGATCATGTGCGCCGGCGGAATCTTCATGGCCATCCACCAGGACGCACGGCTGTCGTGGTTGCTGCTTGTCAGTGTGCCCGTACTGGCCGTGGCCAATAACCGGATCATTTCGCGCACGCTGCCGCTGCTGCGCAGCATGCAGAAGCTGATCGACACAGTTAACCGGGTAATGCGCGACCAACTGGCCGGGGTCCGGGTGGTCAGGGCGTTCGGGCGTGAACACTCCGAGCGCGAGAGGTTCGCCCAAGTCAATCTCCGGCTGTCGAACACCGCGCTGGCCGCGGGCAACTGGCAGGCGCTGACGGTGCCGGTGACTACCTTGACGATCAACGTGTCGAGCGTCGCGCTGATCTGGTTCGGCGGCTTGCGCGTCGACAGTGGCCGAATGCAGGTCGGCTCGCTGATCGCCTTTCTGGCGTACTTCATGCAGATCCTGACGGCGGTGTCGTTGGCGACAATGCTCCTGGTCGCGTTGCCGCGGGCTTCGGTGTGCGCCGAACGGATCACCGAGGTGCTGTCCACTCGTCCTGCCGTCGACAACCCGCAAACCCCCAAGTTCCCGCCGGGCGGGCTGGCGGGTGTGGTGCGGCTAGCCGGCGCCACCTTCTGCTACCCGGGCGCCGACCGGCCTGTGCTGCAGGATGTTTCGCTGACCGCCGTGCCCGGTACCATCACCGCAGTCGTCGGCAGCACCGGCTCGGGCAAGTCGACGCTGGTGTCGCTGATCTGCCGGCTCTACGACGTGACCGCCGGCGCTGTCCTCATCGACGGTGTCGATGTCCGCGACTACGACACCGAGCGGCTCTGGTCGGCGATCGGTCTGGTGCCCCAGCGCGGATACCTGTTCTCCGGCACCGTCGCGGACAACCTTCGCTACGGCGCAGCCCCAGGACAAGTAGTCACCGACGAAGAGATGTGGGAAGCGCTGCGGGTGGCGGCGGCCGACGGTTTCGTCTCTGCACACGATGACGGACTGCAGATGCGCGTAGCCCAGGGCGGCATTAACTTCTCCGGCGGACAACGACAACGGCTGGCGATCGCCCGGGCGGTCATCCGCCGCCCGGCCGTCTACCTGTTCGATGACGCGTTCTCCGCGCTCGATGTGCACACCGACGCCATGGTCCGCGCGTCGCTACGCGAGATCTCCGCGGAATCCACGGTCATCCTGGTCGCACAACGAATCTCGACCGTCATCCAGGCCGACCAGGTGGTCGTCATGGACGGCGGACGCGTAGTCGGCTCGGGTACCCATGAATCACTGCTGGTCGACTGCCCGACATATTTCGAGTTCGTCGATTCGCAATGGTTGGGCGCCGGGATCGGGGGTCGGCCGTGAACGGGCCGATCCGCGGGAGGGTCCAGGGCCCCGCGCCGGGGTCCCGCGATTTCACCGGCTCGGCCATACGTCTGCTGAAACGCCTTGCCCCGCAACGCGGACCGATCACCGCGGTGATCATGCTGTCCATCGCCGGAATAGCAATCTCAGCGGTTGGCCCGCGAATCCTGGGCCAGGCTACCGACCTGCTGTTCAACGGTGTCATCGGCCGGCAGCTGCCAGCCGGAATCACCAAGGAACAAGCCGTCGCGGCCGCGCGTGCACGCGGCGAAAATACCTTCGCAGACTTGCTGTCCGGAATGAACCTGGTACCCGGAAAGGGCGTGGACTTCAGCGCGGTCGGCCGCACACTCGCGCTGGCGTTGGGCCTATACCTTGTGGCCGCACTGCTGATCTGGCTGCAAGCCAGGATACTAAACGTCACCGTGCAGCGGACCATGATGGCGCTGCGCTCCGATGTCGAGGACAAGCTGCACCGGCTGCCGCTGTCCTACTTCGACGGCCGGCAGCGCGGTGAACTGTTGAGCCGGGTTACCAACGACATCGACAACATGCAGACATCGATCTCCATGACGATCAGCCAGTCGGTTACCTTGGTGCTGACAGTGGCGACGGTGCTGGTGATGATGCTCTCGATCTCGCCATCGCTGACGATGATCACCGTGCTGGCGGTGCCGCTGTCGCTACTGTTGACCCGTGTGATCGTGCGACGTTCGCGGCGGCTGTTCGTTGCCCAGTGGGCCAACACCGGACGGCTGAACGCCCACATCGAGGAGATCTACAGCGGTTTCACTGTGCTGAAGACGTGCGGTCATCGAGCCCAGGCTCAACAGCGTTTCCGCGAGTTGAACGACGAGGTGTACGAGGCCAGTTTCGGCGCCCAGTTCTTCTCCGGTCTGATGTCGCCGGCGACCACGTTCATCGGCAACCTCAGCTACGTCGCGGTGGCGGTTCTCGGTGGTATGCAGGTGGCGACCGGCCAGATCACGCTGGGCAGCATCCAAGCGTTCATTCAGTACGTGCGCCAGTTCAACCAGCCGATAAACCAGGTCGCCGGCATTTACAATACGCTACAGTCCGGAATGGCCTGCGCAGAGCGGGTTTTCGACCTTCTTGACGAGCCCGAGGAATCACCGGACAGCGAACTGATCCTGCCCCGGCTCAATGGCCAAGGCCCGCCCGACGACGATGCGGGACAAGCATTGACCCGGGGTGGGGGTACTCCCCCGCGATCGAACCTGAGCGGACGGCTCGAGTTCCAGCACGTGAGCTTTGCTCACCGCCCCGGCACTCCCGTGATCAAAGGCCTGTCGCTGGTGGCTGAACCGGGCAGCACGGTGGCGATCGTCGGGCCGACCGGAGCGGGCAAAACCACGCTGGTGGACCTGCTTATGCGGTTCTACGAGGTTGACTCCGGTGCAATCCTGATCGACGGTGTCGATATCGCGTCGGTGACCCGGCACTCGCTGCGATCGCGGATCGGCATGGTGCTGCAGGACCCGTGGCTGTTCGACGGGACTATCGCGGAGAACATCTCCTACGGGCGGCCAGGGGCGAGCGAAGACGAGGTGGTCGCCGCCGCCGAGACGGCCCAGCTGGACCGGTTTGTACGCACATTCCCCGAGGGTTACCAGACGCAGGTCAGTAACAACGGTGGGAATGTGAGCGCCGGTGAGAAGCAGCTGATTACGATTGCGCGAGCGTTGCTTGCCGACCCACAGCTGTTGATCCTCGACGAAATGACCAGTTCGGTGGACACCTGCACCGAGCTGCTCATTCAGCGTGCGATGTCTGCGCTTCGTCAGGGCCGAACAAGTTTCATCATCGCGCATCGTCTTTCGACGATCCGCGATGCGAACCACATTCTGGTGGTGGAGGCTGGCAAGGTTGTCGAGCAGGGCAGCCACGCCGAGCTGCTGGCACGGCGAGGTGCCTACTACCGCATGACGCGACCCCAGGACGCTGCTGATGCAATGCCACCTGGTGGGCTGGCGTTGACGGCAGCCAAAATTTGATCGCCGTGGCGGCATCTGACGATGCCAACCGCCCGCCAGTGTGCCTGGGCCGTATCTGAGCCGCACCAAGCTCGACCTCGCCCATTCAGGTGCTCAACGCGTCTCGACGTTCCGCACCACCGGATAGCAACTAGGAGCGCGGCCACGCCGGCAACCCACGAATCGTATTGCGGCACGACGCCTCCGGCCTAAGCTGGCCCTCATACCAACTACATCGGGGCTCCGCCATAGAATCGCTCGATGGCAGGACCGCAGATCGGTCTCGGCAGGCCGCTGACCACGGCACAGATAGCCCGTGTGCGGGACGTCGCGCGACGTCGGCTGCGGGCTGGGTTGTCTACTCGGCGGTGTGACCGGCCGCGTGCGGAGGCCGCTGTCATCGCTGCCTACCGCGCCGCAGGATTGGACGAGCCGGCTGTAATGGTATGGATGGATTCACCTTTAGGTGGAAGGCTGACGGCAGAAGTCATCAAATCGGCCGCGATGGCGCTGCCGCTCCGAGACAACGTGTGGGCGCTTCTCGGGTTCAAGTCGCCGTGGGATCGGGTCGTTGATCGGCTGGGTCCTTCACTTGCAGAACAGCTGTGGAGTAACCTGACGAATCAGATTGTGAACGAGCTCCACGAGCGGTTAGCGTATCAGTTGGGGGAGCCGCTGGAGTGCCAGCTCAGGGAGCAACTGGCCACTCCATTCCCGGACGATGTGCGGAACCAAGTCATTGATCGACTCGGTCGGCAGCTCAGCGACGGGCTGAAGGAGTCGTTTGGTGGGCAGCTTGTGATAAGCGAGGTCGGTGACGAGCGCTGGGAGGAGCTGTCCCTTTGGCGGGATTGCGCCTGGCTGGTATCGACGGCGTGTGCGTCAGAACTGGCGGGGTCGATTATGCCCGAGCTGGATGCCGTGTGTGCCGCTTGCCTGGAGGTCGATTGGTGGTGGCCGATGCAGGGGGCGGTCGTCCTCACGGATCGTCCCACGGTAATTAGTCGCGACTCGCGGGGACGCCTGCATAGCGAGTATGCGCCGGCACTCTCCTACGCCGACGGCTTCCGCGTGTACGCGCGGCACGGTAAACGTGTGCCCGCAGACTTGGAAGATCCGAGATGAACTGGGGGCCGCAAACTTGCTGCCGCGTATCCGGCCCCCGGATGGAACGCTGCGAAAGCCAAGCTGGCCCCCCTTGACCGGAACCCAGGACGCTGCGGATGTAATGCCCCTTGGCGGAGCTGTGTTGACGGCATCCGAATTTAGTTCGCCGTGGCGGCATCTGACGATTAACACGATGGGCGAATGCTGGCTGGAGTTCTTGGTTTAGCGGGTGGCCCACCCGCCGGCGCCTGGTGGTCGCTCGGCACCATGGCGCTGATGCGAAAATACGGCTGCAGCTTCTCGACGATCAGGTCTCGCCGTGCGGTGCCTCAACGGCGTGGCGTTGTCAGGCGGCCAGCAATTAGCAGCAGCAGTCGTGGCCGCGCCAGGACCGGATGCCTTGCCAGACCGCCGCGGCGGCGACGGCCAGACCGATCGCGGGGTCAAACCACCAACCGCCGGGCCAGGCGGCGGTGACGACGAGGCCGACCAGCACCCCGGCGGCCTGGGCGGCGCACAGGTAGTTCTGGGTCCCTTCCCCCTCCGTGGCAGCCGAGTCCAGCCGCGCGCCCAGTTTGTGGTTGGCCCACCCGAGTACCGGCATGAGCAGCAACGCGACCGCGGTCAGCCCGATGCCGATCACCGAGGTGTCGACGTGGTACTCACCTGTCAGGTGGCGGATGGATTCGGCAGCAATGTAGGGGGCGGTGAGCCAAAATGACACCGCGACACCGCGCTGTGCGCGCGACTCGGCGGTCTCCGACTGACGACGAGCGCCGCTGAAGCGCCACACCACCATTGCGCTGGCCAGCGCCTCGGCAGCGCCGCCGAGCGCCCACCCGGTCAACGCAACGGAACCGACGGCCAAGCCCTCCGACAGCCCGACGACGCCTTCGATGACCACCACGGCCATGCTGACCCGGGCCAGCCGCCGCGCCCAGTGGGCGCTCTCCTGCCAGATAACGTCCCGCGTTGCAGCGATGGCGCATTCGTCGGTAATGACGGAGGAAGCGGACACTGACGCGAGGCTAGCGGCGACGCGGCAAGGCCGCAGGCGTCGACACCCAGCCGTAATACAACCGTGTTAAGGCTGCGCAACCGAGGTCACACACCCAGCAGGCGTTTGAGCACCTTTCCGCCCGCGTTGCGGGGCAGCGCGTCGACGAAGACTACGTCGCGCGGAACCTTGAAACGGGCCAACCGCTGCCGGACGTAGTCTTTGACATCCTGCTCGGCCAATGACGCGCCCGGTCGTACCACGATAAAGCTGCGCAGCCGCTGCCCGAACTCCTCGTCGCTGACGCCGACGACCGCGACGTCGAGGATGTCGGGATGATGCGCGAGTGCCTCTTCGACCTCACCCGGGAACACGTTCTCGCCCCCGGAGACGATCATCTCGTCGTCGCGTCCGTCGATGAACAGCCTGCCGGCCCGATCGAAATGGCCGACGTCACCGGTGGCCATCAGGCCTGAGATCTCCTCCTTCGTGCCGCCGCCGGTGTAGCCCTCGAAGGCCAGCACGTTCCCGACGAAGATCCGCCCCGGCGTCCCCGGCGGCGCCTCGCGCCGGTCGCCGGTGTACACCTTGACGACCGATCCGGGCACCACCGCGCCGACGCAGCCCGGCTCGACGGCCAGGTCGGCGGGCGTTGCGATGGTGGCGTAGGCGACCTCGGTGGAGCCGTACATGTTGTAGACGACGGGCCCCAACGCTTTTAGCGCGCGGCCGGCCAGCGCGGCGCCGAGCTGGGACCCCCCGACGAACACGATGCGCAGCGCCGACAGGTCCTGCTCCGCGAGGGCCTGCGGGCCCAGGTCGAGGATGCGCCGCAGCATGATCGGCACGACGATCATCGCGCTCGCCCGATGCGTGGCCACACTCTCCAGGGCGCGGCCGGGGTCGAAGTGCCGGCGCAACACCAGCGTCGAGCCCAGCACCATCGCATACATGGCGTGGCTGAAGCCGAGCGAATGAAACAGCGGGACACAGCATTCCGTGACTTCCCGGGCGCGAAACGGCACCTTGCCGAGCAGGCTGCCGACGGGTATCAGCGAGTAGGGCTCCGAGCGCAGCGCGCCCTTGGGCGTCCCGGTCGTACCGCTGGTCGAGATGATGATCTTGGGGCGGCCACCGGCGTTGGGCGGCGGGCCGGGGTCGCCCCGGTCGATCAACGCATCGATGGTGTCGGGGCCGGCAGTGTCCGCCCAGGCCCGATAGCGACCCAACTGCGGGTGCAGGTCCGCGACCACGGCGCCGTACTCGTCGTCGTAGACCAGCACGTCGACGCCCTCGCGGGCCACCATGTCGGCGAGTTGCGCGCCGCCGAAGCCGGTGTTGAGCAGCAGCACGCCCGCGCCGCACTTGCCGGCGCCGTACACCGCTTCCAGGAAGCCCCGGTGGTTGCCGGCCAGGATTCCGACGGTGGCGCCCGGGCCGAGCCCAAGCCGGCGCCATTCGTTGGCCAGCGCGTTGGTCCGGGTGTCCAGCTCGCCGAAGGTGAGCGGACCGCGCTCGTCGATGAGCGCCAGCCCAGAGCGGTCCCGGGCGGCGGTGATCGTCGTCGCCGCCCCCAACAGGCCGTAGCGGTCGAGGGCGCGCAGCGCGCCGGCGATCCGGCCAGGCGGCAGCGGCCGCAGACCCCCCGACCGCGCGTACAGCGACAGCGACCACGCTTCCAGCCCCAGGCGCCGGGCCAATTTGACCGCCATCGCCTGCACCGTGCTCGTCACGGGTTGAGGCTGCCCGCCGGGCCGGGCCGTGGGCAAGGGCGCAACGCCACCAGCGGCGGGGGTCTTTGGTCACCCGCGGCGCGCGACGCGGTTGTCGTTATTCTGGCTAACCAGCACATCGAAAGGGGCTATCTCGTATGGGCCGTACTGACAACGACACCTGGGACCTGGCGACCAGCGTGGGCGCAACCGCCACCATGGTCGCCGCGGGACGGGCCCGGGCCACCCGGGACGGGCTGATCGACGATCGCTTCGCCGAGCCGCTGGTGCGCGCCGTCGGCGTCGACTTCTTCACCCGATGGTCCGCCGGTGAGCTGGACTCGGCCGACGTCGACGAGCCCGGCGCCCCGTGGGGCATGCAACGCATGACCGAGATGTTGGCCGCGCGCACGCGGTACATCGACGCGTTCTTCGCCGAGGCGCAAAACGCGGGCATCCGCCAGGTGGTCATCCTGGCCTCCGGTCTCGACGCACGCGCGTATCGGCTGCCGTGGGCAGCGGGGACGACGGTGTTCGAGATCGACCAGCCGGAAGTCATCGAGTTCAAGGCCGCCACGATCGCCGACCTCGGCGCGGCACCGACGGCCGAGGTGCGGGCCGTCCCGATCGACCTGCGCCACGACTGGCCGACGGCGCTGCGGCAGGCCGGGTTCGACACCGCCCGGCCCGCCGCCTGGGCCGCCGAGGGCCTGCTCGGCTTCCTGCCGGCCGAGGCGCAGGACCGGCTGCTGGACCAGATCACCGCGCTCAGCGCCGACGGCAGCCGGCTGGTGGCCGAGGTCTTCTTCAATACGGGCGTCAACGGCGACGCGTTGAACGCCGCGAGCGAGAAGTGGCGGGCGAACGGCCTCGACATCGCGCTCGGCGACCTGGGCTTCCCCGGCGAGCGCAACGACGCGGCGACCTACCTCGAGGAGCGTGGCTGGCGGCCGGTCCGCACACCGCTGAATCAGCTGTTGGGCGACGCCGGGTTACCGCTGCAGTCCGGCGATCCCGACGCGCCCTTCGGCAAGAACTACTACTGCACAGCGCTCCGGTAACGGGAGGCCCCGATGGCGAACAGCAACCCCGCCAAGCCGCTTGACGGCTTCCGGGTGCTCGATTTCACCCAGAACATTGCCGGGCCGCTGGCCGGGCAGGTGCTGGCCGACCTGGGTGCCGAGGTGATCAAGGTCGAGGCACCCGGCGGCGACGCGGCCCGGCACATCACCGCGGTCCTGCCCGGACGCCCGCCGCTGCCCACGCTGTTTCTGCCGCACAACCGGGGCAAGAAATCGGTGACGGTCGACCTGACCACCGGCGAGGGCAAGCAGCAGATATTGCGGCTCGCCGACACCGCCGACGTTGTGCTGGAAGGGTTTCGGCCCGGGGTGATGGAACGCCTGGGGCTGGGTCCCGACGAGTTGCAGTCCCGCAACCCCGGACTCGTCTACGCGCGGCTGTCGGCTTACGGCGGCAACGGCCCGCACGGCAGCAGGCCGGGTGTCGACCTGATGGTCGCCTCCGAGGCGGGCATGAGCACCGGGATGCCCACGCCGACCGGCAAACCGCAGATCATCCCGTTTCAGCTCGTCGACGCCGCCAGCGGCCACGTGCTGGCCCAGGCGGTGCTGGCCGCGCTGCTCAACCGCGAGCGCCACGGGGTGGCCGACGTCGTCCGGGTCGCCATGTACGACGTCGCGGTGGCGCTCCAGGCCGCCCAGCTCACCGTCCACCTGAACAAGCCAAGTGAGCAACCCAAACCCGAGTCCGCACCGAAAACCAAGCGGCGCAAGGGGGTTGGCTTCGCGACCCAACCGTCGGACGCGTTCAAGGCCGCCGATGGCTACCTGGTGATCAGCGCGTATGTGCCCAAGCACTGGGCGAAACTGTGCCAGATCATCGGGCGGCCCGACATGGTGGACGACGAGCGGTTCATCGACCAGCGCTCGCGCGCAATGAATTGCCCCGAGTTGACCGAGGAACTCGAGAAGGCGCTGGCCGCCAGGACCGCTGCCGAATGGGTCGAGCTATTGCAGGAGGGCGGCCTGATGGCCTGCCTGGCCAACACCTGGAAGCAGGTCGTCGACACTCCGCTGTTCGCCGAGAACGACCTCGCCCTGCACGTCGGCGGCGGCGACAGCGACGATAAAGCCGTCACGGTGGTGCGCATGCCGGCGCGCTACTCCAGCTTCGACGCCGTGGCCACCGATCCCCCGCCCACGCCGGGACAGCACAACGCAGAGTTCCTGACCGCGCCCGAAACGGCGTCCTGAGGCCACGGACCGTCAGCTCGCCAGCTTGACCGTTCTGTCGTTGCCGCGGTCGGCGACGTAGACATCGCCGTTCGCGCCCAACGCCACCCCCAGGGGCGTGTTGAGGCCGGTTAACGGCAGGGCGGTCGGGGTATTGGAGCCAGCCGGCAATTTGAGCACCTGGTTGCTGTCGTGCTCGGTGACGAACACGTCGCCGGCGGCGTCGACCGCGATGCCCCATGGGGCGGCGACGCCGGTGAACGGGAGCGTCGTTTGGGCGGTCGACCCGGCCGTCAGCATCAGCACCCGGTTGTTGTCGGTGTCGGTCACGTAGACGTTCCCGGCGGTGTCCACCGCCACGCCGTCCGGGTTCTTGAGACCGGCGAACGGCAGCACGGTGGGGGTATTGGAGCCCGCCGCCAGCTTCAGCACCCGGTTGTTGCCGCGGTCGGCGACATAGACGCCGCCCTGGTTGTC
>JARLGS010000430.1 GCA_031292695.1 Mycobacterium sp.
CCCATCCACAGACAGGCAGAATTCGAATCAGAAAAATCCGATCACAAAACAAAAGACACCAAAAACTGGCATCAAAAAAACAACCACACCCCACAAACGGGAAAACACGAGGCATGGCCAAAAAACAACAAACAAAAACCACCAAACACACTATTGAGTTCTCAAAC
This sequence comes from Mycobacterium sp., assembly GCA_031292695.1. Classification (GTDB taxonomy): domain Bacteria; phylum Actinomycetota; class Actinomycetes; order Mycobacteriales; family Mycobacteriaceae; genus Mycobacterium. The sequence continues at coordinate 168 of JARLGS010000430.1, forward strand.
AACACGCCGTTTTAAGGCAACCCCACCAACCTACTATATCTTGGTCGGGCTGTCAAGCTCCTCCGCTTGGCTTTTTCGGCCGCGCTTGTTCCTGACATTCAATAGATTAGCGGACTGATCTTGATTTCCCAAAACCGCTGCATTTGGGCTGTTTTGGGGCCATTTTGCGCCGTCTACCGATCCGCCGGATCGGATGTCACGACACGCCGGAGGCCGTCAACTGACTCGTTCGATCTCCGCGCCCAGACTCACCAGGTTCTCGACGAACAACGGGTATCCGCGATCGATGTGAAAAACGTCGTGCACTTCGGTATCCCCGTCGGCCATCAACCCCGCAAGCACCAAGCCGGCGCCGGCCCGAATATCCGACGCCCACACCGGTGCACTCGACAACTGCGGTATCCCCCGCACCACCGCATGATGACCGTCGGTCCGAGCGTCAGCTCCGAGCCGGATCATCTCCTCGACGAAGCGGAACCGCGCCTCGAACACATTCTCGGTGATCATCGACGTGCCGTCGGCGATACACGCCAGACCGATGGCCATCGGTTGGAGGTCGGTGGGGAAACCCGGATACGGCAGCGTCGCGACATTGACGGCCTTCGGTCGCTCGTACTGCACCACCCGAAACCCGTTGTCGTGCTGAGTCACCGTCGCTCCGGCGTCATGCAACTTGTGCAGCACCAACTGCAGATGTTGCGGGTCCACCCCGGTGACCGCGACGTCACCGCACGTCATGGCCGCAGCAATGCCCCAGGTGGCGGCAACGATCCGGTCACCGATCACCCGATGTTCGGTCGGGTGCAGCCGATCCACCCCGATAATGGTCAGCGTCGAGGTGCCCGCACCGCTGACCTGGGCACCCATCTGGTTCAGCATGTCGCACAGGTCCACCACGTCGGGTTCGCGTGCGGCGTTGTGGATGATCGTTTCGCCTTCGGCCAGCACAGCCGCCATCAGGATGTTCTCGGTCGCACCGACGGACGGGAACTCGAGCTGGATCTCCGCACCCCGCAGGTGATCCGCCTCCGCGACCACGCAACCATGCTCGATGCTGCACCTGGCTCCGAGCTGACGTAGCCCGGACTGGTGCATGTCCAACGGCCGGGACCCGATCGCATCGCCGCCAGGCAGCGCCACCTTGGCCTTCTTGCCGCGACCCACCAACGGGCCGAGCACACACACCGACGCCCGGAACTGCCGGACCGCGGCGAAATCCGCGTCGTATTTGGGCTCGTCCGGCGAGGTGATCCGGGCGACGTCCCCCTCGAGTTCGACGGTGGCTCCAAGACCACGCAATACCTCGGCCATCAACGGCACATCCAGAATGTCCGGGCAGTTGGAGATCGTGGTGGTGCCTTCAGCCAGCAACGCGGCGGCCATCAGCTTCAGCACACTGTTCTTGGCGCCCCCCACGGCAACTTCGCCGGACAACCGGTTTCCGCCGGTCACCACGAAACGCTCGCTCACGCGGCTAAGTGTAGACAGCGCCGTCGGCCGGCGTCAGACGACGAAGACATCTGTGCGAGTACGGTTTCACCATGGCCGTGCACCTGACCCGCATCTACACCCGAACCGGTGATGACGGGTCGACCGGACTGAGCGACTTCAGTCGGGTGTCGAAGAACGATTCCCGCCTGGCCGCGTACGCCGATTGTGACGAGGCCAACGCCGCCATCGGCGTCGCGATCGCGACCGGCGCGCCCGACGAGCGAATTCGCCTGGTGCTGCAGCAGATTCAGAATGACCTCTTCGATGCCGGCGCAGATTTGTCGACGCCTGTAGTCGAGAACCCGGAATACCCGCCGCTGCGCATCACCCAACCGTACATCGACCAGCTGGAGAAGTGGTGCGATGAATACAACGAGCCGCTGCCGAAGCTGACGTCGTTCATCCTGCCCGGCGGCACCCCACTCTCGGCGTACCTGCACGTGGCCCGAACCGTGGTCCGGCGCGCGGAACGCTCGGCCTGGCAGGCCATCGACGAGCATGGCGATTTGGTCAACGCCCTGCCCGCCAAGTACCTGAATCGACTCTCGGATCTGCTGTTCATCCTGTCGCGGGTGGCCAACCCCGACGGCGACGTGCTGTGGCGGCCCGGCGGCGGAACGCAATAGGTCAGACCGCGCGGCGGCGCGAGCGCGGTGACGGCCGGGCCTCCAGCCACGACGTGAAAGCCGTCAAAGCACCACGGTCCAAAGCGATTTCGTAACCGGTACGCCGTTCGGCACCGTTGTCACGCAGCTCAAGAATGACCGTCTGATCGGTCATGATGTCGAATTCGTCGCCCCGCGGAGCGCGGCGCCCGACCACTTCCAGGCCACGACGGGACAAGGTCCGGTCCGGCCACCAGCGCATACTCGACAGACGATAGAAACCGGCCTCACCGCCGCGGTAGCGCATGACTCCATGCCGCCAACCGTGGCCGCCGGTGGCAGGGAAGTCACGCAGGATGGCGGCAGTACCGCCAACCTGACGCAACTTCCACAGCCGATAACTCAGTGCGGCTACAACCAGCACCAACACGCCGACGAGCGCGACCATAACCAACATGGACGCGCTCATCGGGGTATCAGTCGAGCTGGCCTACGGCACGCAGACGTGCCCGGCCCCACGCAGCGGTCGCCTCGTCGTCCGACGCGGCATCGGCCTTGGCCTCATGCGCATCGATCTCCGACTCCAGCGCCGCGTCCTCCACGAGAATCCGCACAGTCTCCTCGGTCACCGACAAGAATCCGCCGGATACTGCAATCCGCAGATCTTCCTGGCCGTCACGCTCAACCCGGACCATCGCGTCCTCGACCAACTGGCCGACCAACGGAATGTGCCGAGGCATGATGCCGATCTCGCCGGCGGTGGTGCGAGTGAAGACGAATGTGGCCTTGCCCGTCCACAGCGCACGCTCGACGGCGACGATCTCGACGTCCATTTCGGCCATGTCACACCACCTTTCGGCTAAGACTGACGACGCACGGGGCCAGTCGCTTCTTCGCGCAAGCGCTCATCACAGCTTGGCGCCGAGGCTTTCGGCCTTCTTCGCCAGGTCGTCGAGACCACCGATGAGGAAGAACGCCTGCTCGGGCAGGTGATCGAAGTCGCCCTTGGCGAGACGGTCGAACGCCTCGATGGTCTCCTTCAGCGGCACCGTCGAACCCGGCTGACCGGTGAACTGCTCGGCCGCCATCATGTTCTGGCTCAGGAAGCGCTCGATCTTACGGGCGCGGTACACCAGCACCTTGTCCTCTTCCGACAGCTCGTCGATACCGAGGATGGCGATGCTGTCCTGAAGGTCCTTGTAGCGCTGCAGGATTCGGATGACTTCCTGAGCGACCCGGTAGTGCTCGTCGCCGACGACGCTGGGGTGCAGGATCGTCGAGCTCGAGGCCAGCGGGTCCACGGCCGGGAAGATGCCCTTGGAGAACACCGCGCGAGAAAGCTCGGTGGTGGCGTCCAGGTGGGCGAACGTGGTGGCCGGGGCCGGGTCGGTGTAGTCGTCCGCGGGCACGTACACGGCCTGCATCGAGGTGATAGAACGACCACGGGTCGAGGTGATACGCTCCTGCAGCTCACCCATCTCGTCGGCCAGCGTCGGCTGGTAACCCACGGCCGAAGGCATACGACCCAGCAGGGTCGAGACCTCGGAACCGGCCTGCGTGAACCGGAAGATGTTGTCGATGAACAGCAGCACGTCCTGGCCCTGCTCGTCGCGGAAGTACTCGGCCATGGTCAGGGCCGACAGGGCGACGCGCATACGGGTGCCTGGCGGCTCGTCCATCTGGCCGAACACCAGCGCGGTGTCCTTGAGCACGTTCGCGTCCGCGAGCTCGACCCACAGGTCGTTGCCCTCACGGGTGCGCTCACCGACGCCGGCGAACACCGAGGTACCACCGAAGTTGCGGGCAATACGGTTGATCATCTCCTGGATCAGAACCGTCTTACCCACACCGGCGCCACCGAACAGGGCGATCTTGCCACCACGCACGTACGGGGTCAGCAGGTCGACGACCTTCAGACCGGTCTCCAGCATCTCGGTGCGGGGCTCCAGGTCGGCGAAGGCCGGCGGCTTGCGGTGGATCGACCAGTGCTGGAAGTCCTTGCCGTAGCCGGGCTCATCCAGGCAGTCACCCAGGGCGTTGAACACGTGGCCCTTGACGCCGTCACCGACGGGCACCGAGATAGAGGCACCGGTGTCGCGGACATCGGTGCCACGCACCAGGCCGTCGGTCGGCTGCATCGAGACGCAGCGCACCAGGTTGTCTCCGAGGTGCTGGGCAACCTCGAGAGTCAGGGTCTTGGCCAGCGCGCCGTAGGTGATGTCGGCGTGCAGCGCGTTGAACAGGTCGGGCACCGAGCCACGCGGGAACTCGACGTCCACCACCGGGCCGGTGATGCGAACGACGCGACCCGCGGTCTTGGTCTCAGTCTTGGTGTCAGCGACAGCAGTCATGATTTTCTTTTCTTCGCTTCCTACGGGGCCTATTTCGCGTCGGCCAGCGCGTTGGCGCCACCGACGATTTCGCTGATTTCCTGGGTGATCTGAGCTTGACGTTCGCGGTTCGCAGCGAGCGTGAGGGCCTTGATCAGATCGTCGGCGTTGTCCGTCGCCGACTTCATGGCGCGCCGGCGCGAAGCCGACTCCGAGGCCGCGGCCTCAAGCAGTGCCGCGTAGACACGGGTCGCGATGTACCGCGGCAGCAACGCACCGAACAGTTCGTCCGCGCTCGGCTCGAACGAGTACAGGGTATGGATGCCGGTCGGCTCCCCCGTGTACTCGACGGTCATTGGCGCGATCCGCACGGCCTGGGCGGTCTGCGACAGCATCGAGCGGAACTCGGTCGAGACGATGTGCAGCTCGTCGACGCCCAGGATGCCGTCGGCACCCGGGGCGTCACCTTCGTCGTCCGCGCCGGCCATGAACGCCGCCACCAGGGTGCCGGCGATCTTCTTGGCGTCGGTGTACTCCGGCCGCTCGGAGAAGCCGGTCCACGATTCCATGACCGCACGCTGACGGAAGCTGTAGTAGCCCAAGGCCTTTCGGCCGACCACGTACAGCACCGGTTCCTTGCCCTCGTCGCGCAGCAGCGAGAACAGCTCCTCGGCCCGGCGCAGCACGTTGGCGTTGTAGCCGCCGCACAGGCCGCGGTCCGACGACACCACCAGCACGCCCGCCCGCCGCGGGTTCGCCCGCTGCACCAGCAGCGGGTGGTCCAGCGCGCTGGCGCTGGCCAGCTCGGTGAGCATCTTGGTGATCTCGGTGGCGTAGGGCCGGGCTGCGTTAACCCGGGCCTGCGCCTTGGCGATCCGAGACGTGGCGATCAGCTCCTGGGCCTTCGTGATCTTCTTGATCGACGAGGCGGATTTGATCCGTCCGCGTAGCTCGCGCAGTGTGGCTGCCATTGGTTACCTAGGCCTTCTTCGGTGCCGGCTTGTTGACCTTCACCGATTCCTGGCCGAGGTCAGCAGGGTCCAGCGCTTTGGCTTCGGCCTCGACGACCACAGAGCTGCCGTCGGTGGCCGCGAAGCCCTTCTTGAACTCGTTGATCACCGAAACCAACTTCTCCTCGGCCTCTTCGGAGAGCTTCTTGGTCTCCTTGATGCCGGTGAGGATGTCGTTGTGGCTGGCCTTCACGTGCTCCAGCAGCTCAGCGGAGAAACGCGAAACGTCCTCGGCCGGAACCGAATCCAGGTGGCCCTGGGTGCCGAGGAAGATCTCGATCACCTGGTCCTCGACGGACAGCGGGCTGTACTGCGGCTGCTTGAGCAGTTCGACCAGGCGCACACCGCGGTCCAGCTGGGCTTTCGATGCGGCGTCCAGGTCCGAGGCGAAGGCCGCGAAGGCCTCCAGCTCGCGGTACTGCGACAGGTCCAGACGCAGCGAGCCGGCGACCTCTTTCATGGCCTTGATCTGAGCGGCACCACCGACGCGGGACACCGACACACCGACGTTCACGGCCGGACGCACACCCTGGTTGAACAGGTCGGACTCCAGGAAGCACTGGCCGTCGGTGATCGAGATGACGTTGGTCGGGATGTAGGCCGAGATGTCGTTGGCCTTGGTCTCGATGATCGGCAGGCCGGTCATCGAACCACCACCGAGCGCGTCGGACAGCTTCGCGCAACGCTCCAGCAGACGCGAGTGCAGGTAGAAGACATCACCCGGGTATGCCTCACGGCCCGGCGGGCGACGCAGCAGCAGCGAGATGGCGCGGTAGGCCTCGGCCTGCTTGGTCAGGTCGTCGAAGACGATCAGGACGTGCTTGCCGTTGTACATCCAGTGCTGGCCGATGGCCGAGCCGGTGTACGGGGCCAGCCACTTGAAGCCGGCCGAATCGGAGGCCGGGGCCGCGACGATGGTGGTGTACTCCATGGCGCCGCCCTCTTCCAGCGCCCGCTTGACGCTGGCGATGGTGGAGCCCTTCTGGCCGATCGCGACGTAGACGCAGCGCACCTGCTGCTTCGGGTCGCCGGTCTCCCAGGCCTCACGCTGGTTCAGGATGGTGTCGACGCAGACGGCGGTCTTACCGGTCTTGCGGTCACCGATGATCAGCTGGCGCTGGCCACGGCCGATCGGGGTCATGGCGTCGATGGCCTTGATACCGGTCTGCAGCGGCTCGCTGACGCTCTGGCGCTGCACCACTGAGGGGGCCTGCAGTTCCAGGGCACGACGGGTCTCGGGCTTGATCTCGCCCTGGCCGTCGATCGGCTCACCCAGCGGGTTGATGACGCGGCCCAGGAACTCGTCGCCGACCGGCACCGAAAGCACCTCGCCGGTGCGCTTGACCTGCTGGCCCTCTGCGATCTTCTCGAAATCACCCAGGATGACCGCGCCGACGCTGTGCTCGTCGAGGTTCAGGGCCACGCCGAGGACGCCGCCGGGGAACTCCAGGAGCTCCTGGGTCATAACCGAGGGCAGACCCTCGACGTGTGCGATGCCGTCACCGGCGTCGACGACGGTGCCGATCTCCTCACGATCGCTCGAGGCCGAGAACGTCGATACGTAGTTCTCGATGGCACCTTCGATATCAGCAGCCGAGATTGTCAACTCTGCCATGGTTTTTGGTCTTCCTACCTAGTCTTGGGTGTTTCGGAGTCGGGGTCAGTCCGGGAGCCGGTTGGAGGCGGCGGCCAGTCGTGACGAGATGGAGCCGTCGATCACCTCGTCGCCGACGGTGATCGACAGACCACCGAGGACGCTCGGGTCAACATGCAGTTGAACGGATACCGGGTGGCCGTAGATGCGGGTCAGCACCGCCATGAGGCGAGTGCGCTGGGCCTCGGACAGAGCAGCGGCCGCGACCACGTGGGCCACCACCTCGCCGCGACGAGCGACCGCCAGCTCAGCGAGATCGAGAACTGCCACGTCGGCACGTTCCCCGCGCAGCAGACCCACGGTCTGGACCAGCAGCGCCTTGACGGTGCCGTTGACCATGCCGGCGCTGGTGAGGACCTTGTCCAGCAGGGCAAGCCGGCCGTCGACCGGAGCGCCGTACTCGCCGAGCAGCGTCGACAGCCGCGGCTGGGCGTCCAGCACCCGGCTGAAGCGGAACAGCTGATCCTCGACCTCGGCGACGTCACCGGTGACCTCGGCTCGCTTGATCAGCGCCAGGCGAGCGATGTGCTCGATGGCGTCGACCAGGTCGGACTCCTCCGACCACCGCGAGGACACCGCGGCACGCAGCAGCTCCAGGGCAGTGGTACCGACCTTGCCGGACAGCACCGCGTCCAGCAGTGCGACCTTGGGGGCCGGGTTGTCGGCCGGCTGGGCCAGGTGCCGGTCGAGGTTCACCTCGGCCAGCAGCAACCGGGCCACCGAAGCCAGATCGTCGGAAAGCTCAGTCAGCGCCACAGTGTCGAGGCCGGCAGCTGCTGCGTCGAACTTGCCGACCAGAGCGGTCAGCGACTCGCGGCTGGCGGCCCGCAGCTTCACCTCGGCGTGAGTGCCCACCTCAGCGGATGACGGGGCCATCTGCTCCAGGTCGGCCAGGAACCGGTCGACCGTGCTCGACTGTGCGGCCGGCTGGGCGACGTGCTGGCGCACCAGCTCGTCGGCCTTGGCCACCGACTCCGCGCCGAGGCCCTGCCGCAGCTCGCGGATCACGCCCCGACGCATCAGCTGAACCTGCTGTCCGCCCTGAGCCTTGATGCGCTCGGCCTCGACACCGGCCTGCTCGGAGAGCTGCTCGGTGATGCGCTGCGAATCGTGCCGGGCCTCGTCGGTCACCTTGGCCGACTCGGCCTTGGCGTCCGCAAGAGCCTCGGCGTGCATCTTGTCGGCATCAGCGAGTTTCTGTGCGGCTTCGGCACTTTCGGCCAGCGCAGTGCGAACGGCCTCCTGCTGCTTGACCATCAGACCCTTCACCGGAGGCACCGCGTACTTCCAGATGATGGCCACGATGACGGCAAAGCCGATCAGCTGCCCGATGAATGTCAACATCTTTTAGTGGCTCCCGCCTGATTTCACGTCCACACCGAGGATCCGGCTCGCCAGCGTCTGGGACAGGTTGTCGACCGACGACTGCAGCTCGGTCTCCGCGGACTGCCGCTGCGCGGACAGCACCTGGTCGGCACCCTTGAGGGTTTCGGCCACCTCACCGCTTGCCTCGGCACGCGCCGCCTCGACGACCCTGCGGCCCTCGTTGCGGGCCTCGTCGCGGATGGCCGAAGCCTCCGTACGAGCACCCGCCATCGCCGCGTTGTAGTCCGCCTGTGCGGCGGCCACCTGCTCAGCCGACTTCCGGTTGTCAGCGGTGGTCTTGGCCAGCATCGCTTCGCGTTCGGCCAGAACCTTGCTGATCGGTGGCACAACCCACTTACCGATCACGCCGAGCACGATCAGGAAGATGATCAGCACGACGAAGAAGGTGCCGTTGGGGAGCAAGAAGTTATCGTGCTCTCCGCCGCCTTCCGCCGCGGCCTGGCCCGCGGCCAGGATGGTTGCGCTCAGTTCACCCATTGCGCTGGATTACGAGAGGCCCGGAGTGGCGAAGACGAACAGCGCCATGAAGGCCAGGTTGATGAAGTACGCGGCTTCCACCAGACCAACGGTGATGAAGAACGGGGTGAACAGGCGGCCCTGGGCCTCCGGCTGACGGGCGATACCCGAGATCAGGGCGTTACCGGCGATACCGTCACCGATACCGGCACCGATGGCGCCACCGGCCATGATCAAGCCACCGCCGATGAGGGCGCCCTGGATGATAGTGGCGTTCGTTGCTGCGTCGGCCATTCTCTTTTTCCTCCTTGGTAACTGGTAGCTGCGCTACCAGGGTCATTTTGCGGTTCCTACGGGTCTTGCGGGTACTAGTGGTGCTCGTCGAGTTCCATGGACTGGCTGAAGTACAGGATCGTCAGCAGCGCGAAGATGAACGCCTGGATCAGGCCGACGAACAGGTCGAAGGTCTTCCAGATGGCGTTCGGCGCCCACTGGATGTACCAGGGGAACATCGCGATCAGCGCGACCAGGATGCCGCCGGCGAACATGTTGCCGAAGAGTCGCAGAGACAGCGAGACCGGCTTGGCGATCTCCTCGACGATGTTGATCGGCGCCAGGACCGTGACGTGGCCCTTCACCAGCTTCTTCAGGTGGCCCAGCACGCCACGGCGCCACATGCCCGCTGCGTGGTAGCAGAGGAAGACGAACATCGCGAGCGCCAGCACGTAGTTGATGTCCGCGGCGGGCGGGGCCAGCAGCTCGTGCGCGGCGCCGTCAGCCCCCCCGAACTGCACCGGCAACACCGACAACCAGTTGGAGATCAGGATGAAAGTGAAGATGGTGACCGCGAGCGGCAGCACGAACGGGGCGATCTTCATACCGATCGCCGTCTCGATCTGCTGCCGCATCTGAATGGTGATGGCCTCGAAGAACAACTGCACACCGCCGGGCACGCCGGTCGAGGTGACCTTGGACTTCAGAAAGAACGCCAGGCCGATCACGATCAGGGCCGCGATAGCGGTGGCCGTGATGGTGTCGGTGTTGAAGGTCATCCCCAGCCAGTGGGCCTTCTCGTGGTGGCCGACCTCGATGGGGGCCGTGGCGGTCAGTTGTTGAATCACTTGGGTCGTCAGTCCTTTGCTACTGATCCGTCGTGGGCGCCGGCCTCACCCTGATGGCGACCGGCACGCAGCTTCTTCATCACCGGCAATGCGGTGCTCATGACAAGAATCGCCTGGAACAATGCCACCCCGAACAGCACGCCGATACCGGTTGGCTTGAAAAACCAGGTGATGACCAACGCGATGACCGAGATGATCACCAGACGCATCGCGGAGTTGGCCGCCATCTGCATCTTCAGCGGGTGGTCCTTGGCGGTGACCTTGGCGACCGCGCGACGCACCAGCAGAGCATTGGTCAGGCCGAGCGCCATTCCGAGACCGAAGAAGGCGCCGAACTTCAGATTGCCGCTCACCGCGTAGCCGCCGGCGAGCGCAATGGCCGTCACCACGACTGAGACAGCAAACAAGCGGATGGGCTGAAATGCCACTGCCGGTAACACGAATGGCGCGTCCTGCGCTGGCGTCGTCATTGTGCTCACCTCAATCCCGCGGTCACGAGTGCTGTCCCCATATACCTGGTAATCCTGTGCGCGTGCCCACAGAGCGTATCGAAGCTCACATCGAGCGCGTCGGGCACGGTGGAATCACCCAAGGGGCAGCTCCCTTTGTCGGTCGTAATTCGGCGCCGATCGGCTTGTCTGAACCGATGGGCCGGGCCGGCAACCCGCGAGGTTTTTCGGGTTCTGCCAGAACCGTACCACATGGTGAGCACCCGAAATCAGGCACCTACTACTTTTTGTCGTACTCGCCTTCTGGCAGGTCATCGCGTCGCCGGAGCAGTGGGATCAAGGTGAAGATACCCGCCACCACGATCGCCACGAGCATCACCGCGCCGGTGTACCGCGGGTCGAAGAAAATGGTGCTGGCCGCCCCCAGCGCGACGATGCCGACCCATAGATAGATCAACAGCACGACCCGACGGTGGGAGTGACCGATCTGCAGCAGCCGGTGGTGCAGATGCATCTTGTCGGGGCTGAACGGACTGAGGCCGGCGCGGGTCCGGCGCACGATGGCCAGCAGCATGTCCAGCGCCGGTACGAACAGCACCGCCACCACCAGAAGAAACGGCGACAGCAAAGCAAACACGTCGCGGGCGCCATAGGCGTTCTGCGAGATCGGGCCGGCCGCGGTGGTCGATGCGGCGGCCAGCATCAGGCCGATGAGCATCGACCCGGAATCGCCCATGAAGATGCGGGCCGGATGGAAGTTGTGCGGCAGAAAGCCGAGGCAGGCGCCGGCCAGCACGACGGAGATCACGGCCGGCGGATAGAACAGCACGTCACCGCCATGGTCCCGCAGCAGGCCGACGGAGAAGATGCAGATGGCCGACGCGGTGATCAAGCCCAGCCCGGCGGCCAGACCGTCCAGGCCGTCGACGAAGTTCATCGCGTTCACGATCGACACGGTCAGTGCCAAGGTCAGCAGGATTGAGGACGCCTGGTCCAACACGATGGTGCCGACGCCACCGATCGGGATGTACAGCACGCTCCACGCCACGCCCATGGTGACCAGCACACTCGCCGCGGTGATCTGCCCGGCAAACTTGGTCAGCGCGTCCAGACCCCACCGGTCGTCGATCAGGCCGATCACCATGATCAGGCCGCCGGCCACCACCACCGCCGGCATACCGGACGAATAGACGAAACCACGGGTGAGCGCGGGCAATTGGGAGGCCAGCAGGACCGCCGCTACCACCCCGATGTACATGGCCAGCCCGCCCATCCGCGGGATCGGCTGGACGTGGACGTCGCGCTCACGCGGGTAGGCGACCGCGCCGAACCGGAACGCCAAAGCCCGCACCCAGCCCGTGGCGAAGTACGTGATGATCGCCGCCGTCAGACCGACGAGCACCAGCTCCCGAAGCGGCACCCCGGCGCCACGGTCGGCCAGCGCGAGCACCCTGCCGGCATCGATCTCGGTCACGGCGACCGCGATCATGGCATCTGGCCGGCAAGGGATTCCGGCTCGACGCCGAGCACCTCGGCGATCTGCGCGGCAGCGATCGGCCCTTCGCGGAGCACCCGCGGCGCAGCACCGGTGAGGTCGACGATCGTCGACGCAGCTTGCTTGGTCGACGGTCCGGCATCCAAGTACACCTCGACCAGATCACCCAACTGCGCACGCGCCTCGTCGGCCGTGACGGCCGCGGGCTGACCGGACATGTTGGCGCTGGACACGGCCATGGGGCCGACCTCGCGGAGCAGCTCGATCGCGACCGGATGCAGCGGCATGCGCAGCATGACGGTGCCATTCGCGTCGCCTAGGTCCCACGACAACGACGGGGCCTGCCGCACCACCAGGCTCAGTGCACCGGGCCAGAACGCCTCGATCAGGTCGCGGGCCGACGACGGCACGGTGTACACGAGACCGTCGATGGTGCGCCAGGAGCCGACCAGCACCGGGACCGGCATGTTCCGCCCCCGGCCCTTCGCAGCCAGCAGCGCGGCCACCGCCTCGCTGTTGAAGGCGTCGGCGCCGATGCCGTAGACCGTGTCGGTGGGCAGCACCACCAGGCGCCCGCCTTTGAGTGCGCTGATAGCCGAGGCGATCCCGGTGCTACGTTTCGCCGCATCGCCGCAGTCGAACGTCTCAGCCATGGCTTCCTAACTGTCGAGTCGCGTTTACTGCCGGGTCGCCGTGACGAACCGAGGCCGCCCGGTCAGGTCGCGCCGTGCGGTGATGCCTCCGAACGTACCGGTGCGCTCCACGGCGGCCACCACCCGATCCGCGGTGGTGTCGTCATGTTCGATGCCCAGCTGCCCACCGGGACGCAGCAGCCGGGCCGCCAACCCGACGATCGGCACGATGACCGCCATGCCGTCCGGTCCGCCGAACAGGGCGCCGGCCGGATCATGGTCGGCGACTTCGGGATCGAGCTCGGCCCCATCCGGGATGTACGGCGGGTTGGACACCAGCAGATCCACCGAGCCGTCCCGATCGGCCAGCAGCCCGGGGACGGTGACGTCGGCCGCCAGGACCTCGACCGAACTGCCTTCGCAGTTTCGCCGGGCGTACGCCAGGGCATCCGGAGCTTTCTCGACAGCGATGACCTGGGCATCGGCCACCACGTGAGCGAGGGCCAGCGCCAGCGCGCCCGACCCGGTGCACAGATCGACAATCACTGGATCCGGTGGCAACGGCAGTTTCATCGCCCATTCCAGCAGCGCCTCGGTCTCGGGGCGGGGAATGAACACGCCAGGCCCCACCGCGACCGTCACCGGGCCGAACGCGGCCGATCCGGTGATGTGCTGCAAGGGAATTCGCCGTGCACGCTGGTCCACCAGATTGCGGTAGTGCGGATAGAACGCCGGATCGGGTTCGGCGAACAACAGCCGGGCCCGGTCCACCCCGGCCGCATGTGCGGCCAGAAACTCGGCGTCGACGCGGGCGGAGTCGACGCCGGCAGCGGCCAGCACGGCGGTCGCCTCGTCGACGGCCTGCCGGAGATTGATCCGGCTATTCACCCTGCAGGCGGGTCTGCTTGTCGGCGGCGGCCAGCGCGTCGAGCAGCGCGTCCATCTCGCCGTCGAGCACCTGGTCCAGGTTGTGCGCCTTGAAGTTGATGCGGTGGTCGGCGATCCGGTTCTCCGGGAAGTTGTAGGTCCGGATGCGCTCGCTGCGGTCGACGGTGCGAATCTGGCTGGCCCGGCCCGCCGAAGCGTCCGCCGAGGCCTGCTCTTCCGCGAGCGCCTGCAGCCGAGCGGCGAGGACCACCATGGCGCGCGCCTTGTTCTGCAGCTGGCTGCGCTCGTTCTGACAGGTGACCACGATGCCGGTGGGCAGGTGGGTGATGCGCACCGCCGAGTCGGTGGTGTTGACGCCCTGACCGCCCTTGCCCGACGAGCGGTAGACGTCGATGCGCAGGTCGCTCTCGTCGATCTGCACCTGCTCGACGTCTTCGGGCTCCGGATAGACGAGGACGCCGGCGGCCGAGGTATGCACCCGGCCCTGCGATTCGGTGACCGGCACGCGCTGTACGCGGTGCACGCCGCCCTCGAACTTCATCCGCGACCACACGCCATCGGCGGAATCGCCCTTGCTGGCGATGGTGATGGTGGCGTCCTTGTAGCCGCCGAGGTCCGACCACGTCTCGTCGAGCACGGTGACGGTCCAGCCGTGCCGCTCGGCGTAGCGGATGTACATGCGTGCGAGGTCGGCGGCGAACAGCGCCGACTCCTCGCCGCCCTCACCGGATTTCACTTCGAGCACGACGTCGTCGGCATCATGTGGATCCCGCGGAGCCAGTAGGTCGGTCAGTTTGGCGTCCAGCTCGGCGACGCTGGCCTCCAGGTCGGGCACCTCCGCGGCGAACGCGGCGTCCTCAGCCGCGAGCTCGCGGGCCGCTTCCAGATCGCCTCGCGCGGCCTCGAGCTTGCGGTAGGTCACGACGATCGGCGACAGCTGCGCGAATCGGCGACCGACCCGACGGGCCGCGGTGGCATCAGCATGCAGAGCGGGGTCGGCGAGCTGCCGTTCGAGATCGGCATGCTCAGCCAGCAGCGCCTCGATCCGGGGCGCTGTGTCGGTCTCTGCCACTGGGACTCCTGCGGGTTGTTGCGGCTGCCTGGTTCTGGATACGAAAACGGCGCCCGGACCTGACGCGAATGCGACAGATCGGGCGCCGTTAGCGAAGCTAGCTCTCGGACGCGGCCTTCGAGCCGGTGTTGCGCTTGCCGTACCGCTTCTCGAAGCGGGCCACGCGGCCGCCGGTGTCGAGAAGCTTCTGCTTGCCCGTGTAGAAGGGGTGGCACTGCGAGCACACCTCGACCACGATGTGGCCATTCTCCTTGGTACTACGAGTCTGGAAGCTGTTGCCGCAACCGCAGACCACGGTGGTCTCGACGTATGCGGGGTGGATACCCGATTTCATTTCTTGGTCCTCTGTGATCGATGGTCGCCGGGTCGCCCGATTATTCGGACGTGAACCGGAACCGAGGGGGTCGGCGGTCCATTATGCCAGGCCTGACCGCCGACTTCCTAAACGCGGGCAGACCGGCGACTATTCCTCGTCAGCGTGGGGCCGCAACTCGGCCAGGCGACGCTCCAGGAAGCGGCGTTCCGGATCGGTCGTGGCCAGCTGCAGGGCCTGTTCAAAATTGCGTCACGCCTCTTCGGTGCGGCCCAGCCGGTGCAGCAATTCCGCCCGGCTGGAGGGCAGGTAGCGATAGTCACCGAGCTCGAGCGAGTCGACGAGGTCAAGGGCACGCCCCGGGTCACCGGCCTCGGCGATGGCCACCGCGCGGTTGAGCGCCACCACCGGCGAGCCCGTCAGCCCTTCGAGCCGCTCGTACAGCACCACGACCTCGTGCCAATCGATGTCCGGTTCGGCCTGCAATGACGCGATCGCAGCCTGCAGCACATACGGCCCAGCCGACGACCGCAGCGCCAGCGCCCGGTCGAGGGCGGCCCGGCCGGCGTCGACCTCGGCGTGGTCGTGCAGCGACCGGTCCTGCTCGGCGAGCGGGACCACCTGCCCGTCGACGGTCCGGGCTGCGCGTCGTGAATCATGCAGCAGCATCAAGGCCAGCAGCCCGTATGCCTCGGGCTCGTCAGCCATCAGCTCGGCCAGCAGTCGCCCCAGTCGGATCGCCTCGGCGGCGAGGTCATCGCGCTCGGTGAACCCCTGATTGAAGATCAGGTAGATCACCGCAAGCACTGCCGACAGCCGGTCCGGCAGCACCCGATCGGCAGGCAATGCGAACGGGATGTTTGCGGCCTTGATCTTGGCCTTGGCCCGGCTGAGCCGGCGTTTCATGGTGTCCTCGGAAACCAGAAACGCCCGTCCGATCTCGGCGGTGGTGAGTCCACCCAGGGCGCGCAACGTCAGCGCGACCTGGGCTTCAGGTGCCAGTGCCGGATGGCAGCACATGAAGATGAGCTCCAGGCGCTCGTCACCGATGGTGCTGTCATCGAGGTCGATGTCGTCCATGGTCGTCGCCTGCTGATGCGCCTCGTGATCTCGGAGCAGTCGGGTCTTGCTCCGCAGCGTCTGCTCTCGACGGATTCGGTCGATCGCCCGGTTGCGGCCGGTGCGCACCAGCCAGGCCACCGGCTGATCCGGCACGCCATCGCGGGGCCATCGTTCAGCCGCGATGACGAACGCCTCCTGCGCGGCTTCCTCGGCGAGGTCGAAATCGCCGAGGAAGCCGATGAGTGCGGCCAGTACCCGGCCCCACTCACGCTGGAAGACGCCGTCGATCAGTGGCCCGTCTCCCCCGGCATGTCGACAAGCGGACGTACCTCGACGGCGCCGCCGAGCCGCACCGCCGGGATCCGCTGCGCGAACTCCAGGGCTTCGTCGAGATTGTCGACGTCGATCACGAAGTAGCCGGCGAACACTTCCTTGGTGTCGGCGAACGGGCCGTCGGTGATCAGACCCTCCCCCCGCACCGTGGTTGCCGTCTCGACCGGCTGCAGGTGGCCACCGCCGACGCACCGCGGCTCGTGGCGGAGAGCCAGGTATTCCGCGGTCAGCGCGGCTTGTTCGGCCGGGGTCAGCTCTTCGTCGTGGCTGCCCGGCTTGGTGAAGATCAGGGTTGCGTACTTCATCGTTGTCTCCTTCGGGTGAACCGTCTAACAGCATTGAGACGAACGGGCGGCGCCCAAGGGGACAGCAACATCAAAACTGCAACCTGTCAATGGCTGCAGTCGACGCCGGCGACTCAGTCGTGGGACAGCGGCACATACGCGGTGCCGTCGCGCCGCCACAGCACCCGACCGGCCGGCTCGGCGCCCAGCGCGACCAGCTCGCGCTTGAGAATCTTGTTGGTCGCGGTGCACGGCAGATCGTCGGCCAGCCAGACATACCGCGGCCAGGACTTCGGCGACATATCCGGTTGGGCGGCAAGGAATTCCGCGAAGGAACCCGGCTCCAGAGTCTGATCGTCCCGCAGCACGATGGCGGCCATCACCTGATCGCCGACGAACTCGTCGGGCACCGGATAGACCGCGACCCGGCTGATCACCGGGTGCCGCAACAGAATTCGTTCGATGGGCGCCGCGGTGACGTTCTCCCCGTCCACCCGCATCCAGTCCGCGGTCCGGCCGGCCAGGTAGATCCAGCCGTCGGCGTCGCGGTAGGCCAGATCGCCCGACCAGTACATGCCGTGCCGCAGCCGTTCATCGGTGGCGCCCTGGTCATTGTGGTAGCCGCGGAACATCCCGCTGCCGTTGATGTTCACCAGCTCGCCGGTGGCAGCGTCGGCGTTGATCAGCACTCCGGTGTCATCGAAGCGGGCCACCTCGCATTCGGTGACGGTCTCGGGGTCGTAGATCGCCACCCCGGGGAACCCCTGGCCGACGCTGCCGACCGGGGTTCCTTCGGAGCGGGTGATGATGATCGCCAGCTCCGTCGAGCCGAACCCGTCCCACACGCTGCACCCGAAGCGCCGGCTGAACTCGTCGATGTCACGGTCGGCGGCTTCGTTTCCGAACGCCACCCGAAGCGGGTTGTCGTGGTCATCGGGCTGCTCGGCGGTGGCCAGGATGTAGGCCAGCGGCTTGCCAACGTAATTCATGTATGTGGCGCCATAGCGGCGGATGTCCGGCAGGAAACCGGAGGCCGAGAACTGCGCCGGCGCCATGGCCGCACCCGCGCCGAGCGCAACCCCCCACCCGGCATACACCCCGTTGGAGTGGAACAGCGGCATGGCCAGGTAACAGGTGTCCGCCGCGGTCAGCGCGTAGCGCTGTACCAGCGCAGCAGCGGAGAACAGCACGATCGAGTGCGCCACCTCGACAGCCTTTGGCTCGCCACTGGTGCCGGAGGTGAAGATCATCATGAAGGTGTCGTCGGGCCCAACCTCGCGATGCGGGGTGAATTCGCACGCCGGCCACCTGGTCGCCGAGACGTCGATGACGGTGACGCCTGGCAGGTCGACGCCGTCGAGCAGGCCGCGGTGCTGCTCGTCGACGAGCACGAATTGGCATTCGACCCGGGCGATGTCGCGGGCCAGCGCCTCACCCCGGCGCGTGTTGTTGATGCCGCACAACACATAGCCGCCGAGAGCCGCGGCGGCCAGCGCGGTCAGCATGTCGGGGGTGTTGCCCAGCAGCGTGCCGACATGCAGCGGCCGGTCCGGGTCGGCCAGGCCGATGAGCGCGGCAGCCTGGGACTGCGCCCCGACGACGTACTCACGCCAGGTCCAGGTCGCGTCGCCGAACCTGACCGCAATGGTGTCCTGGCCGCCGCGTTCGCGAAGCAACTGCTGAAGCGTGTTCGCCATCTGAGCTCCCGGTGCCGCGAATGATCACACCGATCACACGCATGAACAGTTTTCAGAATGTGTCTACCATGGTCCCGGGGTAGCACGATAGCTTCTGCGCACTGGCAGAATCTCCATTCACCCGGTTCACACGCAAGGAGGCACCCGGTGGCAAGCCCAGATTCCCCCAGAAATGTGCGCGATCGACTGATCGACGCCGCTGAAGAGTGCATGCGCGCCAAGGGAATTCGTGCCACCACGGTATCCGAGATAGCGGAGGCGGCCGGGGTGTCCCGCGGTTGGCTCTACCGGCATTTCCCGGACAAGGTGACATTGCTGGGCGCCGCGATCGTCCGACTCAACAACGCGTACTGGTCCGACGCACACGCCATGCTGGAGACCATCGAGGGTCTGGAGAACCAGATCGTCGCCGGTGTCCGGCACGGGCGCACCGCGTATGACGACCCCGGAGTGCTATTGATGAAGCTGCGCGTCGCCGAACCCGAGGAGTTCGCCGCCTGCGCGGGGGCCGGCGTCCAGGGCCTGGTGCCCGACCTCGCGGAGTTCTGGTCCCGGTATCTGGTCGCCGCCCGTGACACCGGCGAGATCCACGCCGATACCGACATCGACGAAGCGTCGGAATGGGTTGCGCGCGTGATTCTTTCGTTGGCCACCATGCCCGGACAGCGGCTCGATGCAAATGATCCCGAAGCCGTACACACGCACTTGCGGCGCTACGTGATGCCCGGTTTGAAGGCCCAGCCGTGAAGGTCACCGGAATCCCCGGAAAGCACTGAAGGCTGCAACTCCGGAGAGTTGCAGCCTTCAATACTGGAGCAGTTCGACGCTTAGTTGTCGTCCGCATTTCCGGGCGCGGTCTTGGAGACCTGCACCAGGAACTCGTAGTTGGTCTTGGTCTTGCGCAACTGGCTCATCAGCAGGTCGATGGCCTGATGCGGGTCCAGACCCGACAGCACCCGACGCAGCTTGTGCACGACCGCGAACTCGTCCGTGGACAGCAGCAGCTCGTCCTTGCGGGTACCCGACGGGTTGACGTCGACAGCCGGGAACACCCGCCGCTCGGCGATCTTGCGGTCCAGCTTGAGCTCGGCGTTACCGGTGCCCTTGAACTCCTCGAAGATGACGGTGTCACCGGTGGAGCCGGTCTCGACCATCGCGGTCGCGATGATGGTCAGCGAGCCGCCGTTCTCGATGTTGCGGGCCGCGCCGAGGAACCGCTTCGGCGGGTACAGCGCGGTCGAGTCGACACCACCGGACAGGATGCGGCCCGACGCCGGCGAGGCGTTGTTGTACGCACGGCCCAGACGGGTGATCGAGTCCAGCAGGACCACGACGTCCTTGCCCTGCTCGACCAGGCGCTTGGCCCGCTCGATGGCCAGTTCGGCGGCCTGGGTGTGGTCTGACGGCGGGCGGTCGAAGGTCGAGGCGATGACCTCGCCCTTGACCGAGCGCTGCATGTCGGTGACCTCTTCCGGACGCTCGTCGACGAGCACCACCATCAGGTGGCATTCCGGGTTGTTGCGGGTGATCGCGTTGGCGATGTCCTGCATGATCGTCGTCTTACCGGCCTTCGGCGGGGACACGATCAGCGCCCGCTGGCCCTTACCGATCGGCATGATTAGGTCGATGACGCGGGTGGTCAGCTTCTCGGAGCTGGTTTCCAGCCGCAGCCGCTGGTTCGGGTACAGCGGGGTCAGCTTGGTGAAGTCGGGACGGTTGCGGGCCGCCTCGACCGGACCGCCGTTGACGCTGTCCAGCCGGACGAGCGGGTTGAACTTCTGGCGCGGGTTGTTGCCGCCACCGGTGTTCTCGCCTTCGCGCGGCACCCGCACGGCGCCGGTGACCGCGTCGCCGCGGCGCAGGCCGTTCTTGCGGACCATGTTCATCGAGACGTAGACGTCGTTCGGTCCGGCCAGGTAGCCCGAGGTGCGAACGAACGCGTAGTAGTCCAGTACGTCGAGGATGCCGGCAACCGGCTGCAGGACGTCGTCCTCGCGCAGTTCGGTCTCGGCGGTGCCGCCCTGGTTGTCGCCGCGTTCTCCGCGACGACGGCGGTCCCGGTCGCGGAAACGGCGGCCGCGACGGCCCTGACGGCTGTCGTCGTCATCGTTGGCGTTGTTGTTCGCCTGGTTACCGCCCTGGTTGTCGCCGCGGTCCCGGTTGTCGTTCCGGTTGCTGTTCTCGCCCCTGTTGGTGTTGTCAGCCCTGTTGCTGTTGTCGGCGTTGCGGTCGCGGTTCTGCGCCACGCGCGGCGCATCGGCGTTGTCCGACTTGGCGGATGCGTCGGCAGGCTTCTCAGCAGCGTCGGCGGCGTCGCCTTCGCCGGGCGCGCCAGGGCGCCGCGAAGCTCCGCGACGTTCGCGACGCCGGTTCTGATCTGCCGCGGCCACGTCATTGGTGGCGGCTGCAGTCTCGCCGCCGTCGTTCGCTGCCGGAGCCTGGGCTTCCTTGGCCTCGGTGCCGTTGACGGCATCCTTGACCTCGGCAGGCTGGGTTTCGTCGGTCTTGGCGTCGCTCTTCGGCTCGGCCGACTTTGCGGCGGCCTTCGCCTCGCTCTTGGCGCCGGTGCCGTTGGCCTCGCCCCGGTGTTCCCGGATGGCGGCGATGAGTTCGCTCTTGCGCATGCCGGAAGTGCCCTTGACGCCCACCTCGCTGGCGAGTGCGCGCAGGTCGGGAAGCAGAAGACTGGTCAGCGATCCGGAGCGTCCGGCCGCCGGCGCTTCAGTTGCCGGTGCGTCAGTGTTGCCGCCGGCGGTGAAGAGGTCCGTATCAGTCACGGATTTCCTTTCTGTGCCCCCGCATTTTTCGATCAGGCGAGGGTTTTGTTCGCGTTCGGATGGTTTCCCCGAACCGCAGGCGTCAAATGCCCTGGTCGGCCGCGGCGTCTGCCGCAGCGAGCACCTGGGATTTGCCGCCATGCGGCGAACCATCAGTCCACGAGTTGAACATCAAAGAGAAGAGTGGTTGTCCTACTGTAGGCGCAGGTACACAGCCTGCGATTGCTGGACGAGTGCGAGGATATCCCGCATCCGAGAAGGAAGCAAGAATTGCCGCTCCCGCGTGTGCCTTCCGTCAAACCCCGGCGCCGACAGTCCAGCGAACACCATGGCCCACTGACATCTGCTGCACCGCAAACCCGCTCGCGGCGCCGAATTCGAGGACATCGGACGGCAGCTCAGGTTCGGTGCTCAGTGCGATAACCGCTGGTCCAGCACCGGAAAGCACAGCTGCCACCCCACAACGCCGGAGCATCGCCAAATATTCCGCCGAGGCCGGCATCGCCGCTGCGCGCTGCGGCTGATGCATCACATCCTCGGTAGCAGCCATCAGCAAATCCGGCCGCTGAGTCAGGGCCACCACCAGCAGTGCGGCGCGACTGACGTTGAAAGTGGCGTCACCGTGCGCGATCTGGTCCGGCAGCACGGCCCGAGTTTCCGCGGTGGAGGACCGAACCTGCGGGATGGCCGGGAACAGGTGGATGTCGGGGTGCAGCGTCAGGGGCGCCGCCGCGTACACCGGGCCCGGCTCGGTCCAGGACACCACCGCACCGCCCAGCACCGCAGCTGAGGCATTGTCCGGATGCCCCTCGAATTCCGAGGACAGCTGGATCAGCTGATCGAGGGTGAGCGGCTTCGAACCCGATTGCGCGATAAGGCCGTTGGCGACGGCCAGACCGCCAACCACCGCCGCCGCCGACGATCCGAGACCACGCGAATGCGGAATGACATTGCGGCACTTGATGTTCAGCCCGGGCACCGCGACCCCGCCAGCGGCCAGGCCACGGCGGATCGCCCGCACCACCAGGTGGGTCTCGTCCAATGGCACCTGCCCGGCGCCCTCCCCCGTCACCTCGATGGTCAGGCCGGAATCGATTGTCTCAGCCTGAATCTCGTCGTACAGGCTCAGCGCCAACCCGAGGCTGTCGAAGCCCGGGCCGAGGTTGGCGCTGGACGCGGGGACGACGGCGGTGGCCAGCAGGCCGGCGGGCAGGGTTTCCGTCACTGGATCAGACCAGCCCGAGCTTCTCGACGACCGCGGCCGGATCGACCGGAATGGCGGTCACCTCCGGCATGCCCTTCAGGGCGGTATCGGGATCCTTCAGACCATTGCCGGTGACGGTGCACACCACGGTCGAGCCGGGCTCGACCCAGCCATCTTCGATGGACTTGAGCAGGCCGGCGATGCTGGCAGCCGAAGCCGGCTCGACGAACACGCCTTCAGCCTTGGCCACCAGGTGGTATGCGGCCAGAATCTCTTCGTCGGTGGCGGCCAGGAACCGACCGCCGGACTGTTCCTTGGCCGTGACGGCACCGTCCCACGAAGCAGGCGAACCGATCCGGATGGCCGTTGCGATGGTTTCCGGGTTCTTCACGGGCTCGCCGAGCACCAGCGGTGCTGCGCCGGCGGCCTGGGTGCCGAGCATCCGCGGCAGCCGGTCAGACACCCCGTCGCGGTGGTATTCGTTGTAGCCGCGCCAGTACGCGGTGATGTTTCCGGCGTTGCCGACCGGCAGCGAATGCACGTCAGGCGCAGCGCCGAGGGCGTCGACGATCTCGAACGCCGCGGTCTTCTGCCCCTCGATGCGCACCGGGTTGACCGAGTTGACCAGCGCGATGGTCGGGTAGTCTGCGGTCAGCTTGCGGGCCAGCTCCAGGCAGTCGTCAAAGTTACCGTCGACCTGAATGATCTTGGCGCCGTGCATGACTGCCTGCGCCAGCTTGCCCATGGCGATCTTGCCCTGCGGGATCAGCACCGCACAGGTGATGCCCGCGCGCGCGGCGTAGGCCGCCGCCGAGGCCGAGGTGTTACCGGTCGAGGCACACAACACCGCCTTCTGACCGCGGGCCACCGCATCGCTGACCGCCATGGTCATGCCGCGGTCCTTGAACGAGCCGGTCGGGTTGAGCCCTTCGACCTTCAAATGCACGGTGCAGCCGGTCTGTTCGCTGAGCCGCTTGGCGTGGATCAGCGGCGTGCCGCCCTCCAGCAGGGTGACCGGCGTCCAGTTCTCGGTACCAGGCAGCCGGTCGCGGTAGGCCTCGATCAGGCCGGGCCACGGCTTGTGCACGGGACCCTTACCCGTCGCTTCGCTCGCCCCAGTGCCGTTCCCCGTCGCTTCGCTCGCCCCAGTGCCGTTCCCCGTCGCTTCGCTCGCCCCAGTGCTCATTTGTTCGTTCCTTCCAGACGCAGCACACTGTTGATCGTCTGCACTGCTTCGTGATCGGCCAGGGCCGCAACGGTTTTCGACAACGCCTCGTCGGTGGCCCGGTGGGTGACGACGACGATGCGGGCACCGGTGGCCTGCCCCTCGTCATCGTCCATTCCGTCCTGGCGGTCCTCGTCGATTCTGACCTCACGCTTGCG
>JARLGS010000431.1 GCA_031292695.1 Mycobacterium sp.
GGGTGGGGGGTTGGGTGGGTTTTAGTTCTGGCCGGGCAGGTGGGTGGGGTAGGGAGGGTTTTGGTGGTTGCCGCCCTGGGGGGGGTGGGCGCGGGCGGCCGGCCCCACTCCGAGAGCCATTCCGGCGATCGCCGCAGCCACCGTCAGTACCCGAAACATCCTGCTCATCTCCCCTCGAGCTGCTGCCACACGGCAATGCGGCAAAGCCTAGCGGTTCCCGTCCCCGTCGTCGGGGACTTTGGCTGCAGGTCGCCCGAATCGGGCCGCGGTTTGGTCGGGGCGGTATCGACGCGCCGCAGGCCTCAGCGCTGCTCGTGCCGCGGCGCTTGATCGTCATGCGGCGGGGTCTGCTCAGGCGAATCGAGCACGCTCACACCGATGCCGTATGGGAGAAACCGGACCTTGCGCGTGGGGTCGGTGTTGTTCTTGTTGGCCCGCAGGGCCTCCAGCTCAGAGGGGTAGACCTCTTCGACGTGCGCCCCACCGTCCGCGGCCACCGTGTACACCACCCACACGCCGTCGCCGGTGTCTCCGGTGGTTTCTGGCTGGGTGGGACGCGGCGACCTGCTGAGGTCGTTCAACAACCCGGCCAGACCGGCACCGCGGCCGAACCGGTCCAGCACCCCGCGGATGCCTTCACCGGTCTCGCGCAGAACGCGATCGAACTCTTCGGGATCGATGCCGAACGGACCGCTGTTGTTCATGGATTCCTCCTGGTGCGACGCGCCACCGGGCGGCCAGCCGCGGATGTCGCGTGACCGGACCGTGCTACCGACCAGTGTGCGCGCCGTCGGCGATGTGTGCCACGACCAGACCGGTATACCGGCGTATCCGGCCCGCGACGGTGGTGGACCATGGAGTCATGTCCGCACCGCAACCACCGGCCCGCGCAGATCTCCTCAATGCCGTCGAGCGCTCACCCGAGGCCACTGCGGCGCACGACCGGGCGGCCTGGGTGGGACTGTTCGGCAGCGACGGCCGGGTCGAGGATCCCGTCGGCTCGCGTCCGCACGTGGGGCACCGCGCCATCGGCCAGTTCTACGACACCTTCATCGGGCCGCGCGCCATCGAGTTTCATCGCGACGTCGACATCGTTGTCGGCAACGCGGTCATCCGCGACCTGGAGCTGGACGTTCGCATGGGGGAGTCGGTGCGGCTCCGGATTCCGGCCTACCTGCGCTACGACCTGGCCACCGACGGCTCACTCAAAATCACTCGGCTGCAAGCATATTGGGAACTGCCGGCCATGGTTACGCAGTTCCTGCGGTGCGGTCCGGCAGCGCTGTCGGCGGGTCTCGGACTGAGCGCGGCATTGCTGCGAAACCAGGGTGCGGGTGGCGCGGTCGGATTCCTCTCCGGCATGCGCACCGGCGGGCACCGGGCCCGGCGACTGGTCGCCGCGCTGCTGGCCGACGCGGCGATGGGCGACACCCTTGCGGTCAAGCGCCGGCTGAGTGAACCGGCCCAGATCACCCGTGGCGACGAAAACCGGCTGAGCGTCTCGGAACTGGTCGATGAGCTGGCTCAGACTCGGGTGCGCAAGGTGATCGCGGCCGGGCGCTACGTCGTCGCCGGTCTGGAACACGACGGCCGCCGCGGTGTGATCGTCACCGAATTGGTTCCCGGCCGGCTGGCCGTACGCAGCCTGCGGCTCTTCACTGAATGACGCTGTCAGCTACCGCGGCCTTGGCGTGAATCGCCGCTAAGTGTGTTAGATAACGACTTGCAACGGCGGTGCGTCGAGTCTTTTGCCTTGACTCCGACCATGAGAACGTAGTTACACCATGCCAGTGCAACCCGAACACGAATACATTTCCTACGAGGAATTCGGTCGACGATTCTTCGAGGTCGCGGTCAGCGAGGAACGCGTCGCAGACGCGATCGGCGGCATTGCCGGCGAAGCCTTCGACATGGGCCCGATCGCCCAGGGCCCGGGCGGGCTCGCCAAGGTCACCGCACGGGTGCAAATCAAGCATCCGGTGGTGGCCAGGGAACTCGGCGAGCAGATCACCTTCGCGATCCGGATCCCGCTGGAAATCGACATGATGCTCGATCTACGCATCGACCGGCCCCGATTCATGGTGTTCGGTGAGATCAACCTGCGGGCGACCGCCCGGGCGGCCCACCCGCTACTGCTGGTCATCGACGTGAAGGCGCCACGCCCGTCCGACATCGCCATCCACGTCACGTCGTCGTCGATCCGAGCCGAGCTGCTCCGCATCGTCGCGAATGTCGACGGCGAGATTCGGCGCTTCATCGCCCACCACGTCGCCGGTGAAATCAACAGCCCAGACGGACAAAAAGCCAAGGTCATCGACATCGGTACCCGCATCGCGAGTTCCTGGACCGGCCTCTGAGACTGCGGCTCGACCGATGCCGGCAACCTGTGTCGCCTATGATGCAGGGATCATGAAGAGCACATTCGGTATCGCCATCGCAGTCGCAGCTACCGCTGCTGGACTCATCGGTAGCCTCGGCACCGCCGGTTCGGCCCGGGCAGATGCCGGTACCGATGCCTTCACGAGCGCCCTCAACAGCGCAGACCTGGCGCTCCCCGGCGGCTCCGATCCGGTGGCGCTGGGGCAGTCCGTGTGCCCGATGCTGGCTCAGCCGGGCCAGACCGTCGCCGACGTCGCGGCCAAGGTCGCCAACGCCTCCGGCATGTCGCTGGGGCCGGCCACCATGTTCACCGGGTTCGCCATCTCGTCGTTCTGCCCCGGCGTGGTTGGTGCGATCGGCAGCGGAAACTCGCCGCTGCCGCTGGGGCTATTCGGCCTCGGATAAGGCGCGATCAGCGCTTACGGGCGCCATGACGGGGTGCTTCGAGCCGAGACCGTTGCCTGAAGAACGGCCCCGCATGTGCCGCCAGACCCACGGCATCAGCATGTTTTGCGCCCACATCACCTGCGAGTACATCCGGGCCCGCAACCGCGGCAGTACCAGCTCGCCCTCGACGACCGCCCAACTGTGATCGCTGCCCGGTAACCGCAGCGACTCGGCTGCGGCGTCGGCAAACAATTGATGACCGCGTGGTGAGCCATGTACGCGATCGATGGCCCAGGTATCCGGATCCATCATGGACTCGGCAGAGGACAGATCGACCAGCCGGAAGCCGTAATGCAGTGAATCGGTCCGGATCACGTCGTTGATGCGGCGCAGCCGACCGCTGAGTACCCGACCAACCGGCAGGATGCGGGCGATATCCGGAAATGTCGTGGTGACCACGGTGGCGCCGGTTGCGGCCAGTTCGGCGTGCATGCGCTGTAGGTCGACCAGCGCCCGGTCGAAGCTGCGGACCGGACGCGTGACGTCGTTCATGCCGATACAGCTGGTGATCAGATCGGGGTTCATCTCCCGGGCCAGCGGCAGTTGGCGGTCCAGGACGTCATTGATCCGCCGGCCCCGTACCGCGAGGTTCGCGTACTGAAGGCCGGGGCGCAGGGCGTCGAGTCGCCACGCCAGCCGGTCTGCGAAGCCGTAGATGCCCGAGTTGTCGTCGCCGTCCC
Source organism: Mycobacterium sp. (assembly GCA_031292695.1). Lineage (GTDB taxonomy): Bacteria > Actinomycetota > Actinomycetes > Mycobacteriales > Mycobacteriaceae > Mycobacterium. The sequence goes on from JARLGS010000431.1 coordinate 3,507, forward strand.
ACAGGCCCTCAGTCTGGCTGTCTCCGAGCGCGACGTATCGGGAATAGCCGATGGTCACGCCCGTGACTGTAGTAAACGACCCGCGGATCTTCAGCGCAGCGCGCTCAGCCGGGCCAGATCAGATCGAGCGGCCGTCCCACCACGCTGAGCTGGTTGGTCACCTCGTCGAGCACCGCGCGGGGGAGGTCGACGCGCCATTCCGGCAGGATCGCACCGACCCGGACCCCGCCTGGCACGAGCGCCACCGACGTCAGCGTCAGCCCATGCGGCAAGTCCGGCAGCCGCACCGGGTAAGCCGGAGCCAGTCCGGGAACCGGCACCCTGGCCGAGCCCACCGACAGTCCCCGCGGCTTCAGCCACAGTGTGCCGCCGTCCAGGTGGGGGTCGACCTCGATACAACCAGAACCAAAGCGGGACATGCGGATTCGCGCCACCGCTGACTCGTCTACTTCGGCACTGACGCGCGGCGCGACCGCCCGGACCAGCTGGTCCAGTGCAGCCGACGGAATCACGATGGTCAGCTCGACGGGGCCGGCCACCAGTACGGGTGGCACCGACGCCCGCACATGCAGGTTGTGCAGCTTGGCCGAGGCCGACGTCAGTGCGGCACCGGCCCATTTCAGTTTCCGCGCCGCCACGTTGACCGTGCCGATGTGCCCCACCGCGAAGAAGCTGGCGTCCCACCTGGAATCGAACTCGGTCACGGTGAAGTCCAGGTCGCTGTTCCGCAGCCGCACCGTGATCCGTCGGCCCACCACCAGCGGCCGCATGGTGAGGAAGGCGGTCCGGTACGCCGCGGCGGCCCCGGTGCTCATCGGCAGCACGGCCGCCGTCGACCACACCGAGGCGATGAGATCGAGTGGCCGTAGCGGGTCCCAACGGCGCGGGGGGCGCGTCATGGCTCCAGCATGCCTGGGCCTGCGGTCTCTGCACCAGCCGGCACGAGTTGGGCGGGGCCCGGCCGGGCGGTAGCGTCGAGCCGTGGCTGAGTCCGATGACCTGTACCGGCAGCGCGATCGGGCCGATTCTTTCGGCGGCGCGGCACGATCATACGACCGGCACCGGCCCCGGTACCCCGAGCCGATGCTTGATGAACTGGTCGGAGCGCCGGGCGCCCGAGTGCTCGACGTGGGCGCCGGCACCGGTATCGCCTCACGGCAGCTGATCGACCGCGGGGTGGAACTGGTTGCGCTGGAACCGGATCCGCGGATGGCTGAGATCGCCGCGGAGCGGGGCGTCACCGTGGAGGTGGCCACCTTCGAGGACTGGGACGACGCCGGTCGAACCTTCGACCTGATCCTGTTCGCACAGTCGTTCCACTGGGTCGACCCCGTGGTGGCGCTGCCGAAGATTCGTCGGCTGCTGGCCGACGGCGGCCGGCTGGCGCTGGCCTGGAACCGGCTGTTTCCGGTTTCGCCGTCCCGCGCGGAATTCGCCGTCGTCTACCGTGACTTCCTCGATGCCGCTTCACCTTTGGTGACCGCGACGCCGACCGGCGGCACCGGCTCCGGGATGGACGGTGACGCCCTGCTGTCAGATCTGGAGCGGGCCGGATTCGCCGTCGAGAGTCACCACTATGTGCGTGGCGAGCAGTACGGTCGCGAGCAGTGGCTGGATCTGGTGTTCACCTACTCCAACCACCTGGTCCTGGCCGCCGACCGGGCGGCCGAACTGCGCGACCGGTTGACCGCGGTGATCGGTGACGACGGGGTTCAGGTGGGCGGCGACACGCTGCTGATCACCGCCAAACCTTTTTGAGTGCGTCTTGGGGCGCAGCGAAGGGTGGGCGGGTCCGCAGGCTCGAACAGGTCGGTTCAGTTGCCCAGGATGACTTTGGGTGGGCTCTGGGTCAGGTCCGCCGTCGCCAAGATGAAGGTCAGGCTCTGCGTGGATACCGGGCCGGTATTCGTCTGCACGGTCAACCCGAAGTCAAGGGGGCCGCTGACGGAGACGGTGCCGTCCTGTTTCAGGTAATCCACTTGGACGGCGGTGTAGTCCTGCGGCGCCGTCCATTGCGCGGTCCCGTCGATGAAGCCTTGGGTATCAGCGCCATTGGGGCAGTTCGGCGGTACGAGCTGACTGGTTTTCGCGCAGTTGTCCGCCAGCGTTCTGACCGCGGCACGGACCGCTTGCCGGCCGGCCTTCGTGACGGTCACGGTCGACGGAAGGCTGGTCGTGCCGAGCCATATCTGATCCAGCGGTGAACTGATGTGCGCGCCCCGGCCGGCTTGTGCGGGACTGAACTGGATGTTGGGGTCCGAGGAGCCGACATCGACCGGGCCGGGGAACACGTAGGCCTTGCCGCTGTCAGGCAGAGGCTTGGCGAAGATGGTCATCTTGCTACGGAGCTTCGGGTTCATGGTCCCCGAGACGTCGGCGTTGAGCTCGTTGACTCCCTTGGGTAGTTTCCAGACGCCGTCCGACTTGATCAGGCCGGAGATCTCCTGGTCGGACGTCTTGCCGGCGAAATCGGCGCGCACGTGCACAGTCGCGCCCTTGGCGTCGGCGTCTTGGTCGAGAATCTGAATGTTGCTGATCGGCGCCTCGGCCACCTGCCGCTTCAACACGTCATCGGTCAGGAACGTCTTGTCGGCGGGAACATCGCTCGACAACGCCAGCACCGCCTGGGCGTCGCCGCGGGACAACGCTGCCATGTACGCCCGTACCGTACCACCGGGCGATGTGGCGGTCGCGGCATCGGTTCCGTCACCGAAACTACTGTCGCCGGAACCGAATATATCGACGCTGGTCATACCCAGGGCAACGACCGCGGCCGCGGCGCCAAGGCCGATCAGCAGTGGTTTGCGGTTCTTTTGCCGAGGCATCGGGGTGATTGGTGGGGGGCCGAGGATGTGCTCTCCTGACGGTTGAGTGCGCCGCTGGGCCGGGTTCGGCGGCGTTGGATCACCCCAGCCAGGCCCGTGAGCCGGGTAAGGGCCGCGCAAATTTCGGCCGCATTCTGGACCAGTCACCAGTGCCCCCTTTGCAGCGACAGCCACCGCAAACGATCCAATTTCGATCCTACCCACGGGATTTCCGGCTTGATTTCGAAACGCGTGGAGCTACGTCACCGAGCATCGCCGCGAGTCGGTGTTGCCAGGACATAGGGGGGCGGCTACCCGATCTCGGAGTGATCGAAACTGGCATCTAGTCCCGGAGCCGGCGGACTGGCCTGGTCTCGATCGCGTTGAGCGTCAACGCCCGGCGCTGGATGCGCCAGCCCGCCGGAGTCGACACGTAGTCGTCGTCGTACCGCAGGTGCCATACCAGATCGGTGACCTCCGTGGCGTCGGTGCCGCGGGTCCAGTGGTGCGCGACGCAGGTGACGCGTCCGGAGACGTGTGCCGGGTCGTCGGTGTAGACCTCGCCGACGATCTCGTGCTGGGTCCGCGCGACGCCGGAGAGCGCTGCCATCGACGCGCGAACGCCATCATGTCCGTGCTCGGTGCGCACGGGCGTGAGGGCTCGGGGCGGGTCCGGAAGGACCAATTCCGCTGTGCTGGTGAATAGTTCGACAACATCGTCGAATCGGCGATCGTCGACAGCGGCGGCGTAGCGGTGGACCAGGTCGCTCAGCGCGAGCCGGTCGGCCAGGGTCAGCGGCACGGAGCCAACCTGAGCCGCTCGGCGCAGGCCGACAACATGTCTTTGGCCTCGTCGATCTCGGTGACCGGCGGCATGGCCAGCACGACCCGGTCGGCGCCGAGTTCGGCGAGCCGGCCGGCGCGGTCGGCGTCGACCTTGGTGACCAGGTGTCCGAGCGACAACTCCAGGGCGTCGGGGTCCCGGCCCACCTGTTCTGCGGTCTCGCGCATCAGCGTGACCAATCCGGACAGTTCCGGACCGGCGACACCGAGCGGTTGCAGTCCGTCGCCGCGCCGCCCGGCCCGTCGGGCCGCCGCCCGGCTGTGCCCGCCGATGTGCACGGGTATCGGCGCTACCGGCTTGGGATAGCAAGCGGCATTGGCGAATTGGAAGAACTCACCGGAATGGCTGGCCCCCTCAGGGGTGTCGGACCACAACAGCCGCAGAATGTCGATCTGTTCGTCGGCACGCCGGCCCCGGGCATCGAACGGAGCCCCGCAGGCTTCGATCTCCTCGCGCAACCAGCCCATGCCCACGGCGAGCCGAATCCGGCCGCCGGACAGCACATCCAGGGTCGCGACTCGTTTGGCCAACACCACGGGATGGTGATTGGGCAGCACGAGCACCCCGGTGGCCAATCCCAGCGTGTTGGTCTGGCCGGCCAGGAACGCCAGCAGATCCAGCGGGTCGGGCACCGGGCAGTCTGACGGGATCTCCACCCGGCCCGACGCGGCGTAGGGATACACACTCGAGTACTGCGTCATCAGAACGGTATGTTCAACGGCCACAAGGGATTCGAAGCCACAGGCTTCCAGATGCCGCGCGAACTGGGTCATCCACGCCGGATCAGCCGTCACGCCGGTGGCGACCGGCGCGACCACCGCGAACTTGAGCGACATCAGCGCCTCCGATCGCCGCGGCGGATCGCTTCCCAGCACTGCAGCCGGGTCATTCCGGTCTGCTGCATGCATTCGCGGATCGGGGACTCCTGTTCTGGCGGTGGTGAATCGGTCGGGGTGTCGGTCACCGTGCTGGTGACTGTGCTGTTGGTCGGGGTCGGCAGGGCCGGCGGCTGGCTGGATTCCGGCGCCACCGTTGATGTCGGGCTCGGCGACGACGGCATCGGCGGGGCCGGCGCGATGGAGTGCGCGGTGGTGATGGTCGGGGTCGGCGTCGGCTTCGGTGCCGGCTGCTCGTCCTTGGCGCGGTGAAACTCATAGGCCGCCAAGGCAAGTGCCACTGCCAGTAGCACCGTCAGGACCAACGATAGGAGACGGGCGGCACGTGATCGGGTGGCCGCGGTGGGACTGCCCGGGTCGGTCGGGGTGACCGGCGCGAGGGTGGTCGCGTCAGCGTCGGCCATTCCCAATCCGTGCTGTACGGCCCGGGCGAAATCGGCGCACTTGTCGAACCGGCCCTTGGGGTCCTTGGCGAGTGCCTTGGCGAACACTGGGTCGAGCGCGGCGAGATCGGGTCGACGCTGCGAAAGTGCCGGCGGGGGAGCGGTCAGGTGCTGGCCGATGATCACCGCGGCGTTGGAGTCCTCGAATGGTGGCGCCCCGGTGAATAGCTGAAATGCGGTGGCCGCCAACGCATATTGGTCGGCCCGGCCGTCGATGATGCGGCCGGTCAGTTGCTCCGGCGCGGCATAGAACACCGTGCCGACGGTCATGTTGGTCGCGGTCAACCCGGCGGAGTCATTGGCACAACGGGCAATGCCGAAGTCGGCCAACTTGATTCGCTTGTTCGCCGGATCGGTGTCACTGATGAGGATGTTGGCCGGCTTGACGTCGCGGTGCAGCAGGTCGTGTTGATGTGCGTAGTCGAGCGCTTCAGCGACGGCGCTGATGATCTCGGCGGCTCGATCGTCGGGCACGCCGCTGTGGCCCCGCAGCAACCGGCTCACGTCGGTGCCGTCCACATATTCCATCGAAATCCACAACTGGCCGTTGAATTCGCCGCGGTCGTATACCCCGACGATGTGCGGATGCGAGAGCGCGGCGGTCAGGTCGGCCTCGCGCAGGAACCGTTCGCGGAATTCGTGGTTCGTGGACATCTCGGGCCGCAGGACCTTGAGTGCGTCCTGGCGGGGCAATCGCGGGTGCGCAGCGACGTAGACCTCGCCCATTCCGCCGGAACCCAGGCACCGGACGATGGTGTACCCGGCGAAGTCGGATCCCTCGGCCATTGGCATTGGGGCATCGTAAACCGCCCATCGCTGCCCTCGAGCGTTGCCTTACGTTCGAAAACCCGTGCCCTTCTCGAACATAGGGCAACACTCGGCGGAAGGATCAGAGGTCGAGCGTCAAAGGGCCTTCGTCCTGGGCGCGCGACACGCAGATCAACGCCTGCCCGGCGGTGCGTTCGGCTTCGGTGAGCAGGCCGTCGCGGTGGTCGACCGCACCGGCCAGCACCGTCACCCGGCAGGTGCCGCAGAAGCCCTGCTGGCACGAATAAGGTGCGTGCACACCGGCTTTGATCAAGGCGGTGAGCAGGGTCTCGTCGGCGGCGACGGCAACCGTCTGGCCCGTCGAGGCCACCTCGACGGTGAACTCGCGGCCGTCCGTCACCGGCGGTGCGGCGAACCGCTCGAAGTGCAACTCGACATCGTCGGTGCCGACCAGTCGCGA
>JARLGS010000045.1 GCA_031292695.1 Mycobacterium sp.
GGTGGGCGCCGAGCTGCGGGTGGGGGTCGTCTATCCGGCGGCCCCCGTCGCAATGTTTTATCAGCCGTTCCTGGGCGCCATCTATGAACTGCGCCTGTCCAAGGTCGTGCGGCCGGCCGCCGCGCTGCTGGCCGATGCCATGTCCCAGGGTGCCGAATCGAAGCTGGTGGTCTATGGCGCTGACGAAGAACAGTCGGGCTTCGGCTTCGGCAGCCTGGGCTTCCTGCTCAAGGCCGTGCCGGCGGACGCCTGGGTGATCATCGCGGTCCTGGTGCTGATGATGTTCCAGTCGTGGTTCATCATGATCCGCAAGAACAGTGCCTTGGGCCGGGTCAGCCGGGCCAACGAAATATTCCGCGAACAGTTCGCCCAGATCGGCACCCGCCTGGAAATGTTCGCCGACGACCAGGACCTGGCCCGCCGCCTGGAGCATTCCTCGCTGTGGCGCCTGTACCTGGTGGCGGTCAAGGAAGTCCGCACTCGCCGTGCCCAGGGCGCCGACACTTCATCGGTCTCGGCGGCGACCATCGAGGCCATCCGCTGCTCCATGGACGGCGTGCGCACGCGGGAAAACCAGCAGCTGGGTTCGAAGCTCTCGACCCTGTCCAACGCCATCGCCGGCGGCCCGTATATCGGCCTGCTCGGCACCGTGCTGGGGATCATGGTGGTTTTCCTCGGCACGGCCATGGCCGGTGACGTCAACATCAACGCGATTGCCCCCGGCATGGCGGCGGCCTTGCTGGCCACGGCCATGGGCCTGTTCGTCGCGATCCCGGCGCTGTTGGGCTAGAACCGACTGATCACTCGCAACAAGGAAGTCAGCGCCGACATGCGGGTGTTCGTCGACGAGTTGATCACCCGCCTGGCCGAGATGCACGGCGAAAGCCAATCCCATGAAAACGCCCAGCGCCGTGGCGTGCATGCCGATCAACACACCACGTCGATTCCGGCCTGAGGGGAACAGCCATGGCTAGCGTAAATGCCTCCCACGACGATGACGATGATGCCCCGGTGGACAGCATCAATATCACGCCCCTGGTGGACGTGCTGATGGTAGTGCTGGTGATGTTCATCCTCACCGCCACCGCCCAGGTCTCGGGCATCCAGATCCACCTGCCCAAGGCCAGTGCCTCGGTATCGCTGTCCCAGGCCAAGACCAAGGCCATTTCGGTCAATGACGGCGGCCAGGTGTTCCTCGATGCCTATCCGGTGACGTTGCCGGAACTGGAAGAGCGCCTGCGTATCGAGAAGGCCCAGAGTCCGGACTTTCCGATCATCGTGCGCGGCGACGCCATGGTGCAGTACCAGAAAGTCATCGAAGTGCTCGACCTGCTGCGGCGCCTGGAGTTGTCCCAGGTCAGGCTGGTCACCGGCAAACCGACCCAGGGCTGACCATGACCGCGAAATTACCGATCAGCCCCGATCCCGTGAAAAAGTCGTCGTTGCGCCCGTTGAAATGGGGCGCGGGACTGCTGCTTGGGGCCGTTGCGGCCTGGTTTCTCTGGCAGTGGGCCCATGACATGAGTGGTGTGCGCCGGGAAGCGCCGAAGGTGCCGATGCTGATTCCGTTGCCGCCACCTCCGCCACCGCCGCCCGAGCCGGAAAAACCCAAGGAGCCGGAAACCCCGGTGGAAGAGAAGATCCCCGAACCGACCCCGGAGCCGGAACAGGTCAAGCCCCAGGACGAAGCGCCGCCGTCACCGGTCAACGACCTGGAAAACCCGATGCAGATCGACGGCGACGCCCAGGCTGGCGGCGATGCCTTCAACATCGGCGCGGGCAAGGGCGGCGGCATGGCCGGATCCGGAGGAGGGCGGCTGGGTAACGGCACCTACAGCCAGTTCCTGGCGTATTCCTTCCAGCGTTTGCTCAAGGAGGACCCGCAGCTGCGCAACCTGGCTTTTTCGCTGCAGACCGATATCTGGCTGAGCGCGGCCGGGGAGATCACCCGGGTCGAGCTGGTCAAGTCCAGCGGCGATCCGAAGCTCGACGCCCAGGTACTGGCCGCGCTGCGCGCCGTGCCGCGGTTGAGCGAACGGCCGCCGGCATCGATCACCCTGCCGGTCCGTATTGCCTTGCAAGGCCGGCGTCCCGGCTAGTTGAACCCATTCGCAGTCTTGTCATAGGAGTTGTGTGCAAATGATTTCCAATGTGAATCGATTGAGCCTGGCGGTCGGCCTGGTCATCGCGACCCTGGTCGGCCAGGCGGCAGCGGCAACGCCCGCGGCGCCGTCGGAGAACGCCACGATCAACCTGATCCGCCTGCTGGTGCAGCAAGGCGTGCTCAAGCAGGAACAGGCCGACGGGCTGATTGCCCAGGCCGAGAA
>JARLGS010000432.1 GCA_031292695.1 Mycobacterium sp.
CGAGCACGCTCATGACCTCGATATTGCGACCGGAAGACCAGGTGTAACAGGGCCAATGGTCCCGCCGAAGGTCCCGAAGGTGAGTGGCCGACCTACCTGGCCCGCCCCAGTCGTGCCCTCACCTCGGTACCGAGGTCCAGCGCGGTCACTGCCTTCAGGGGCAGCTGCTCGGGCAGGGTCACGGTGAGCTCGCCGTTGTCGACGGAGAACTCGAGCAGCTCGTCGGCCCCCACCAGCCGCACTCGCCGGACCCGCGACCCGTCGACGGCCGGCATGGTGACCCGCTGCGAGGCGGGCATCCCCATCACGAGTACGTACACACCCTCTCCGCTCTTGGTGAAGCGCAGCGGGGTTCCCTCCGTCGTGACCGACTCCGTGATGACCCACGGGCGGCTGCCGTAAATGGCCTCTCCGTTGGAGGCCAGCCAGGTGCCGAGCCCGCGCAGCGGAGCCTGCTGCTCCTCGGGGATCGTCCCGTCCGGCCGGGGACCGACCCCGATCAGCAGGTTGCCGTTCTTCGACACAACGTCGCAGAACATCTGGATCAGCTCGGTGTCGCTGATGATGTCCTCGGCCAGCTCGTGGCGGTTCGCCCCAAACGAATGGCCGACGCCGCGGGCCAACTCCCACTTACGCTCCGACATCGTGTGCAGGACGTCGTACTCGGGCGTGCGGAAGTCGCAGTGCTTCGGGGTGGAGAAGGTCAGGCGCTTGCGGCGCTCAGGGATGAAGCGCCACAGCAGCTGTAACAGGGAGCCCGCGCCACGCACCAGCCCATCGGTGAACGCGTTGCGTGGCAGGTTCGGCTCGACCCAGCGGTCGTTGATGACTCCTTCTTCGACCGTGTTGTAGTAGTACGCGAAGAGGTCAGCCAGGTTGCCGCCGCTCGGCCACGAGATGTCGTTCCAGAGAACCGACGGCTGGTACCTGTCGATCAGCTCACGCCAGTGCGCGGTCACGTACTCCATGTAGCGCCGACCATGGGGTACGGCGAGCACCGCATCGGCCGGCTTGGAGAGGACGGCGTTGTTGTAGGGCCAGTCGTAGCCCCCCGAGTAGTAGAGGCCCATGCGCATCCTCTTGGCGCGGACCGCCTCGCTCAGGTCGCCGACAAGGTCACGGCTGGCGTGGTACGGGCCTTTGACCGGGTGGGGCACCGCGGACGGCCACAGGGCGAAACCCTCGTGGTGCTTGGTGGTCAGCACCACGTAACGTGCACCCGCCGCCTGGCAGAGGTCGGCGACGGCGTCGAGGTTCGCCCCGACGGAGGCGTCGTCGAACGTCTTGACGAAGTTCTCGTAGGGATAGTCGTCGCCGTAGACCTGGGCATGGTGCACCTGGGTGGGGCTGCCCTTGATCTGCATGGAATTGAGGTACCACTCGGCGTAGGGGTTCTCCCACAGCATCCGCTTGGGGCCGCTCTTCACCAGCAACTCCTGGATGTCAGGGACGCGGGGCGCCCATCCGGGGACCGAGTAGAGGCCCCAGTGGAGGAAGACCCCTAACTTGGCGTCCTCGTACCAGACCGGCACCCTGTGGGTGCCGACCGACTCCCATGTCCCCTCATACATGGTGGTTGCTTCCTCGCATGTCCATGACCCGCCTGCGCAACGTCTCGCGTGCAATGTAAGCACGCAGTGCAACAGTGATGATGCCGCGGGCGGCCGACACGCCGGTTAGGCGTCCCATGACGGGCTATCGGCGCGCGCACGGTGCGGGTTGAGAAGCGCTCGGCGGTCTGCCACCGGTTGGCGACCGGTTCCCGGCAGGCCGGGCGCCAGTCCTGTCGTGGTTGGATCACCGCGCTGCCAGTGCGGGACCGGCCCCTGGTCGCCCGAACCGCAGCCGGAATGCCATATAGGCAAACGGCGTCTTGTTCAATCCGCGTGGCCAGGCGCTGCGACATCGCGTCGCTGCTCGCCTCGGCGGCGTCCGGTTGAGCCGCCCGGATGGATTCCTGTTCGGGGTCGTCCTGTGTCGCCACCGGCGGCGCGTCGGTCTCGGTGACGGAGGAGCGGCCTTGTTAGCTGGCCAGGATCTTGGCCTTCTGGGACGCGAACTCGTCCTCGGTGATGACGCCCTGGGACTTGAGGTCGGCCAGCTTGGAGAGCTGGTCGGCCGTGCTGTCGCCGCTGGTGCCCGCCGTCTGCTTGACGTAGGCGTCGAAGGCCTTTTGCTGCTGCGCCGCCTGCTGCGCCGCCCGCTCGTGCATCTTGCCGCCCCGGGCGATCAGGTAGACGAAGACACCAAGGAAGGGGAGGATGATGATGAAG
>JARLGS010000046.1 GCA_031292695.1 Mycobacterium sp.
CCGGTGATGGTGGAGCCGTCGTCGAGGGCAAGGATCGCTCCCGACGCGTTGAGGTCGACTTCGATGGTTCCGTTATTGGTCACCGTGACATCGTCCAGGGTCGCGTCCGGACCGGGCCCGTTTACGCCGCCGGGGCCGCTCAGACCCACCTCAATGTCGAGCGCGCTGGCAACATTGTTGCCAATGATCATGAGGCCGCCGCTGATCGTCGCGCCATCGTCAAGGGCAAGAATCGCTCCCGACGCTGTCAGGTCGACATTGATGGTTCCGTAATTGGTCACCGCGATGCCGTCGAGAGTCGCGTCGGGAGTGCCGTTGCCCAGAACGCTACCGTCGGGCCCTCCCGCGATGTCGAGCGTGCCGCTGCTGCCGAGCGTCAACGGACCGCCGGTGAGGGTCGCGCCGCTGTCAAGCTTGAGGCTGCTGTCGATCTCGACCGAATCGGACGGACCGATCGTGACAGTCACGCTGGAGTTGATTTGAATTTGGTCGCTCGCACTGGGTGCGACGCCGTTGTTCCAGTCACCGGGAACCGACCAGTCGTCGGACAGCTCGGATGTCCAGATGAAGGGTTCCGAGGGGCCGGACGAGACCGGTGTCTGCACCGTGCCGGCCGTTGCGGTGCCGGTCTCGGAATTACCATGAGTGTCAGTGAAGGACACCGCGACGCTGATCGCGCTTCCTTCGTCGCTTAAGGTCGGCGTATAGCTCGCCCCCGCTGCATCGACGCCGGTCTCAACTACCTGGCCCCCGACCGTCCAAGTGTAGGTGATACCGGAGGTCGGCGCATCCGGATCGGCCACCGACGCCGTGATCTGCTGCCCTTCGACCGCATTGTTGTTGCTATCGAGTCCGACCAGCGCAACCGTCGCGTTCTCGTTCGGGTCTTCCGCGACCGTGCCGACCGTGGTCGAGCCGATCTCGGCGTTGCCATGCGTGTCGGTGAACGACACCGCCACCGCCAGCGTGCCGCCCTCATCGGTCTCGGTCGGGGTGTAGGTCGCGCCGGCAGCATCGAGGCCGCTGAACACCGTGTGACCGTCGACCGACCAGGTGTAGGTGACGCCGGATGACGGCGCATCCGGGTCGGTTACCGATGCCGTGATCGGTGCGTTCTCAACCGCCGAGCCGCTCAGCGAGATCGTCGCATTCTCA
>JARLGS010000433.1 GCA_031292695.1 Mycobacterium sp.
ATGGCGATCGTTCATTTCACGTTGCGTAACAAGTCCCGGCTGGCGGCGTTGCGCGTCAAGGACTTCGGCAAGCGCGACGTGATGGTGGTACACACGTTGTTGTGGCCCGATGAGATCCGCGATCCCGACTTCCCCGTACTCGACAAGAAGGTCGAGATCAAGCCCGCGGAGCTCAAGATGGCGGGCCAGGTGGTGGAGTCGATGGCCGAAGACTTCAACCCGGACCGCTACCACGACACCTATCAGGAGCAGCTGCAGGAGCTGATCGAGGCCAAACTCGAAGGCGGCGAAGCGTTTACCACCGAGGAGCAACCCAAGGAACTCGACGAGACCGAGGACGTCTCCGACCTGCTGGCCAAGCTGGAGGCCAGCGTGAAAGCACGCTCCGGCGACGGCAAGCAACCGGCGAAACAGACAACCCCAAAGAAGGCGCCCGCCAAGAATGCACCGGCGAAGAAGACCACCGCCGCGAAGAATGCACCGGCCAAGAGGGCCGCCTCAAAAACGGCCTCAAAGTCCTGACTGCTCAGCGTCGTCGGTTCGACACGAGGCGGAACACCGCAGCGGTCAGGTTGATCACGGCGACGAGAATGATCAGCGTCAGGGCCGCACCCCAGATGCGCAGGTAACCGGCGTGCTCCGGGTTGGTGAGCTCGGTGTAGATCAGCAGCGGCAGCGAGGCCATGTTGCCGTGGAAGATGTCGAGATTGATGGAGCGGCTGTATCCGACGAGGACCAGCACCGGCGCGGTTTCACCGATAACGCGTGCGACGGACAATAAGACGCCGGAGACGATGCCCGGCATCGCGATCGGGAAGACGATCCGCACGATGGTCTTCCATTTGGAAACCCCCAGCGCGTAGCTGGCCTCTCGCAGGTCGTCCGGCACCAACCTGAGCATCTCCTCGGTGGACCGCACCACCACCGGCAACATCAGCAAGACCAACGCCAATGACACCGCGAAGGAGCTCTGTTGGAATCCCAGGGTCGCGATCCAGAGGCTGAAGATGAACAGCGCCGCGACGATCGAGGGCACCCCGGCGAGCACGTCGACCATGAAGGTCGTCACCCGCACCAGCCGGCCGGAACCGTATTCCACCAGGTACACCGCAGTCATCAGGCCCAGCGGCACGGACAGGATGGCGGCCACCCCGGCCTGCGCCAGCGTCCCAAACAGCGCGTGGTACACCCCGCCGGCAAACTCCTCTGGCAGCACGCCGCGCAGCGAGTGGGTCCACCAGCCCGACCGGGTAACGGCGTACCAGCCTCGTGCGACCACCACCGATAGCACCCAGACCAGCGGTACCAGCGCCCCGACGAACGAGGCGAGGAAAAGCATTGTCGCGACGTTGTTTGTGATCCGCCGTCTCATGCTGATTGAGCTAGACACCGCCGTTTTGATCGGCTGGTCGAGCGCATCGACGGTCATGCGTTGACCTTCCCGCCGGCGACCGCACGAGCGAGTGCATTGACGATGAACGTCAGGACGAACAGCGCAAAACCCGCGGCGATGTAGGCCCCGGTAGGCAGCGGTCGGCTGAATTCGGACGCCGCGGAGGCGATCTTGGAAGCGAACGTGTACCCGCCGTCGAACAGCGACCAATTCCCCGGGCGGGCGGCCGAGCGCAAGATGATCAGCACCGCCACGGTTTCTCCCAGAGCCCGGCCCAACCCCAGCATTGACGCCGCGATGACACCGCTACGACCGAACGGCAGCACGGTCATCCGCACCACCTCCCACTTCGTGGCGCCCAGCGCCTGCGCCGCTTCCTTCTGAATATCCGGGGTCTGACGGAACACTTCTCGCGATACCGAGGTGATGATCGGCAGGATCATTGCCGAAAGCACGATGCCTGCGGTGAAGATGGTGCCGCCGCCGGCCAGGGAAACGTTGCCCTGCTTGAACAGAAACAACCATCCCAGGCTGCGATTGAGAAACGCCGCGAACGGCTCGAGCATGGGCGCCAGCACGAAGATCCCCCACAACCCGAAAATGATCGACGGCACCGCGGCCAGCAGATCAACCATCGCAGCGAACGGACGCGCCAGCCGTTTCGGCGCATATTGGGTGAGGAACACCGCGATCCCGACCGCGACCGGCACGGCCACCACCAGCGCGCTTATCGAACTCAGCATTGTGACCATGAATAAGTCGCGGATACCGAAGGCCAGCTTCTCGCTGTCGGTGGTATTGAATTGGGCACTGGTGAAGAAATTCGCGTGGTTCGCGCGCAACGACGGGACGGCACGAATCAGCAGGAATAGCGCGATCAGCAGGATCGCAAATACGATCGTCGACCCGGCAGCGGCGGCGACAAACTTGAACAGCTGGTCGCCCCGCCGCCCTGCGCGCACATTTCTAGCCTTTAGCTCAGGCTTTGTCCCGGTCGACGGACTGGCTACTGTTGCTCGTGCCATGACACCCCAGATCACGCGATAGCGTTGACCGAAGCCGACAACCTCGACTTGAACGAGTCCGGAATGGGGATATATCCGTTGTCCCCCAAGCCATTCTGTCCGCCGTCGATGGTGCTCTGCAGGAATGCCTTTACGGCCGTACCGACCTGGGAATCGGGATACTTCGAGCAGACGATCTCATATGTCGCCAGCACGATCGGGTAGGAGCCGGGCTGCGTCGGCTTGTAGAACGAGAGCGTGTCGAGCACCAAGTCGTTACCCTGCCCCGAGACCGTGGCCGCGGCAATCGTCTTGCCGACCGAGTCGGTGCTGAGCGCCACTGCATCCGGACCGGCCGAGGTGACGATCTTGGCCATGTTCAGCTTCTCAGCCTGGGCGAAAGACCATTCGTTGTAGGTGATCGATCCTTCGGTCCCCTTGATGGCCGCCGAGGTGCCGTCGTTGCCCTTGGCGCCCTCACCGACACCGCCGTTGAACGCCTTCCCGGCGCCCTTACCCCACGCGCCGTTGGACGCTGCGTCAAGGTATTTCTGGAAGTTATCGGTGGTCCCCGACTGGTCGTTGCGGAACACAACGTGAATCGGCTCTGCGGGCAGGGTGACGCCTGCGTTCAGCCCCTGGATCGCGGGATCGTTCCAGGTGGTAATGCCGCCGTTGAAGATCTTCGCCGCAGTCGGACCGTCCAGACTCAGCGAAGTCAGACCCTTGACGTTGTAGGTGACAGCGATGGGGCCGAACACCACCGGCAGGTTCCACGCCGCCGAGCCGCAGCGCTGCTGCGCGGCGGCATACTCGTTCTGAGCCAACGGCGAGTCCGACCCACCGAAATCGGTTTGGTTGCCGGTAAATTCGGTCACCCCAGCGCCCGAACCATTGGCGGTGTAGTTCAAGGTCTGCCCCGGGCAGGCCTGTTCGAATGCTTTAACAAAGCGAGTCATCGCGTTGGCCTGGGCTGTCGACCCACTGGCCTTCAGCGTCTTCTTCCCGCCGCAGCTGACCTTGCCCGACGACGAGCCCGTCGTCGAATTTCCTCCGGATGCGTTGTTGTCACTTCCACACCCCGACAACACCAGCGCACCGGTAGCCAGAAGACTCAGCGCGGCGCCAATTCGGTTGAATTTCAATTCAGTTCCTAACAGTAGGGATAACTGACGCCGCCGCCTGGTGCGGCCTGCCAACCAGCCGTCTCTCGCAGCAAAGAAGCTAACAGCAACAAGGTTAACGTTGGGCGAATTAATTCTGCCGAGACGGCGCCACCGGTCGGCGGTCGCGGCATTCAAACAAACTTTCGACCGCTGGGGAGGCGCCCCCGCCTGGGGCGGAAACTAGAACCTGTTCCAGAAATGCGGTGTTCCCGGGCCGCGGGGCTTGCTACCGTGGCGGCTGACAACTTAGGCGAAGAGAGGCCGTAATGATCCTTGACAGGTTCCGTCTCGACGACAAAGTCGCCGTCATCACCGGTGGCGGCCGCGGCCTGGGGGCGGCCATCGCACAGGCCTTCGCCGAAGCCGGCGCCGACGTCCTCATCGCCTCTCGCACGGAATCCCAACTAGAAGCCGTCGCCGAACAGGTCCGCGCCACCGGCCGCAAGGCGCACGTCGTCGCCGCCGACCTGGCCCATCCGGAGTCGACCGCGCAACTCGCCGCTCAAGCCGTCGAGGCCTTCGGGAAGCTGGACATCGTGGTCAACAATGTCGGCGGGACCATGCCCAACACGCTGCTGACCACCTCGACGAACGACCTCAAGGACGCGTTCACCTTCAACGTGGCCACCGCGCACGCGCTGACGATCGCGGCGGTCCCGCTGATGCTCGAGCACTCCGGCGGCGGCAGCATCATCAACATCACGTCGACCATGGGTCGGCTGGCCGGGCGGGGGTTCGCCGCCTACGGCACCGCCAAGGCGGCGCTTTCCCACTACACGCGGCTGACGGCGCTGGACCTGTGCCCCCGCATTCGGGTCAATGCGATCGCGCCCGGCTCGATCCTGACCTCCGCGCTCGACGTGGTGGCCTCCAACGACGAGCTGCGCGCACCGATGGAGAAGGCGACCCCGATGCGCCGCCTCGGCGATCCGGTCGACATCGCCGCAGCCGCAGTGTATTTGGCATCGCCGGCCGGCAGCTTCCTGACCGGTAAGACGCTGGAGATCGACGGCGGCCTCACCTACCCCAATCTCGACATACCCGTCCCCGACCTGTAAGGAGGCCGTCATGGCAATACCCGTCGTCCAACTGGGCACCGGCAACGTCGGCGTCCACGCCCTCAGGGCGCTCATCAGCAACCCGGAGTTCGAGCTCATCGGCGTCTGGGTGTCGTCGGAAGCCAAGGCCGGCAAGGACGCGGCGGAGCTTGCGGGGCTGACTGATTCGACCGGCGTGCTCGCCAGCACGGACCTGGGCGCGGTGCTGGCCACCGGTCCGCAGTGCGCCGTCTACAACGCGATGGCCGACAACCGCCTGCCCGAGGCGCTGGAGGACTACCGGCGCGTCCTGGCCGCCGGCATCAACATCGTCGGTAGCGGACCAGTCTTCTTGCAGTATCCGTGGCAGGTGATTCCCGAAGAGCTCATCACCCCGCTGGAAGACGCGGCACGCGAAGGCAATTCGAGCCTCTACGTCAACGGCATCGACCCGGGCTTCGCCAATGACCTGCTGCCGCTGGCGCTGGCCGGGACTTGCCAGAACATCCAGCAGGTTCGCTGCATGGAGATCGTCGACTATGCCACCTACGACAGCGCCACCGTCATGTTCGACGTGATGGGATTCGGTAAGCCCCTCGACGAGATCCCGATGCTGCTGCAGACCGGCGTGCTGAGCATGGCGTGGGGCTCGGTGGTGCGCCAATTGGCGGCAGGCCTGGGCATTTGGCTGGACCAGGTCGCCGAGGTGTACGTGCGCGAGCCGGCGCCCGAGGACTTCGACATCGCGTCGGGCCATATCGCCAAAGGCACCGCCGCGGCGCTGCGGTTCGAGGTGTTCGGCATGGTCAACGGCGACCCCGTCGTCGTCCTCGAGCACGTCACCCGGCTGCGCGAAGACCTATGCCCCGACTGGCCGCAGCCCGCCCAGCCCGGCGGCTCCTACCGCATCGAGATCACCGGCGAACCGTCCTACGCCATGGACGTCTGCCTGAGCAGCCGCAAAGGCGACCACAATCACGCCGGACTCGTCGCCACCGCGATGCGCGTCGTCAACGCGATCCCGGCGGTCGTGGCCGCCCCGCCCGGAATCGTCACGACCCTCGATCTGCCGCTGGTCACTGGCAAGGGGTTGTACCTGCCCGGGTGATCCCGAGGCGTCAAGCACCTCGCGGGTGACACCCGGGTCACGCGACCCGAGTGTTCGGCTACCCTCAATTTCGAATTCGGTAACGGGAATCGAGGGTCGGAACGTTGGCGCAGGGCACCCAGGCCTCGCTAAGGGGGAACTGGTATCTGCTCGGTCCGGCGTTCGTGGCCGCGATCGCCTATGTCGATCCCGGAAACGTCGCGGCCAACGTCAGCGCCGGCGCGCAATACGGCTACCTGCTGCTGTGGGTCATCGTGGCTGCCAACGTGCTGGCGGGCCTGGTGCAGTACCTCTCGGCGAAACTCGGCCTCGTAACCGGGCGTTCCCTGCCTGCGGCGATCGGCAAGCAGATGAACCGCCCGCTTCGGCTGGTCTACTGGGCCCAGGCCGAACTCGTGGCGATAGCAACCGATATGGCCGAAGTCGTCGGTGGGGCAATCGCCCTGCGCATCCTGTTCGGTTTGCCGCTGCTGATCGGCGGGCTCATCACCGGAGTGGTGTCCTTGCTGTTGCTGCGCATCCAGGACCGGCGCGGGCAGATCATTTTCGAGCGCGTCATCACCGCATTGCTGCTCGTCATCGCCGTCGGCTTCGCCGCGAGTTTCTTCGTCAAGACGCCGCCGCCGAATGACGTCCTCAGCGGCCTGGTGCCGCGATTCCGCGGCACCGAAACCGTGCTTTTGGCCGCCGCCATCCTGGGCGCGACCGTGATGCCGCACGCGGTGTATCTGCACTCCGGTCTTGTCCTCGACCGCCACGGCCATCCCGACGAGGGCCACGATCGGCGCCGACTGCTCCGGGTGACCCGCTGGGACGTCGTGCTGGCGATGGCGGTTGCCGGGACGGTGAACGCCGCGATGCTCCTGGTCGCCGCGATCAATCTGCAACACGGCAACGTCACCGCGTCGATCGACGGTGCCTACGCCGCGATCCACGAGACCCTGGGGGCGACGATCGCGCTGCCGTTCGCGATCGGACTGCTCGCGTCGGGCCTCGCCTCGTCGGCGGTGGGCGCCTATGCCGGCGCCATGATCATGCAGGGGTTGCTGCACCGGTCGATTCCCATGGTGGTGCGCCGCCTGATCACCCTGTGCCCCGCTCTGGCGATCTTGGCCATCGGTTTCGACCCGACCCGCACGTTGGTGCTCTCCCAAGTCGTGCTGTCCTTCGGGATACCGTTCGCGGTGCTACCCCTGGTCCGGATGACCGGCAACCGCGCGCTCATGGGCAGTTATGCCAATCATCCCGTCACGACGGTTGCTGGCTGGACGGTCGCCATAATGATTAGTCTGCTTAACATGGTGCTGATCTGGCTGACGGTGACCGGCTGAATGCCGGCGGGCCGGCATCTCTATTTCGCATACGGGTCGAACCTGTGCGTGGGACAGATGGCGCTGCGCTGCCCCGATGCCTCCGACCCGCGGCCGGCGGTGCTGTCCGATCATGACTGGCTGATCAACCAGCGCGGGGTGGCCACCGTTGAGCCGTTGGCCGGCACGCAGGTGTACGGGGTGCTGTGGCGGGTGTCCGACGACGACTTGGCGACGCTGGACGGCGCCGAGGGTGTGCCGGTGCGGTACCGGCGCGACCGACTGATCGTGCACACCAACGACGGGCCGTCGCCGGCCTGGGTCTACATCGACCACCGCGTGACCCCGGGACCGCCCCGACCGGGCTACCTGCCCCGGATCATCGACGGCGCCGTGCATCACGGGCTGCCGCAACGCTGGATCGACTTCTTGCGCCGCTGGGATCCCGCGCGCTGGCCGTGGCTGAAGTCCGCGTCATCGTCCGGGCCTGCGCCGCAGTCGCTTTCGGCGTTGCTGCGCGAGCCGGGGGTAACCGAGGTCAGCCGGCTGCGGTCGCGGTTCGGCTTCCTCGCCATCCACGGCGGCGGCCTGGAACAGATGACCGGCGTGATCGCCGAACGCGCCGCCGAGGCCGCCGGCGCCTCGGTGTACGTGGTGCGCCATCCCGACCGTTACCCGCATCACCTGCCGTCGGCGCTGTTCGACCCGGCCGAGTCGCCCCGGCTTGGCGAGTTCCTCGACCACGTCGGCGTCGCGGTGTCGCTGCACGGCTACGGGCGCATCGGCCGCGCCACGCAGTTGTTGGCCGGGGGTTGCAACCGCGCTCTGGCCGCTCACCTCGCCCGGCACATCCAATTGCCCGGCTACCAGGTCGTCACCGACCTCGACGACATCCCACCCGAACTGCGCGGCCTGCACCCGCGAAACCCGGTCAACCGGGTGCGCGACGGCGGGGCGCAGCTGGAGCTGTCGGTTCGGGTCAGGGGCCTCAGCCCGCGGAGTCCGCTTCCGGGGGACGACGGCTTGTCGCCGGTCACCAGCGCTTTGGTCCGGGGTTTGGCGGATGCGGCTCGGTGTTGGTAACTGTCCTCATTAGCTGATCGGAGTTGTTGGTGGCCAAGGAGTTTCGATTCGGGCTGAGCATGCGCTTCATCAAGTCTCGCGAGGCGCTGCAGGAGAAGGTGAAGCGGGCCGAGGATCTTGGGTTCGACGTTCTCTGCGTGCCCGATCATCTGGGCGCGGCGGCACCGTTTCCGACGCTCACCGCGGTCGCCATGGTCACCACCAGGATGAAGCTGAGCATGTTCGTGCTCAATGCCGCCTTCTACAAGCCGGCCTTGTTGAGCCGGGACCTGGAAGCACTGGACCTGCTCGGTGACGGGCGCCTCGAGATCGGACTGGGCACCGGGTACGTGCGGGAGGAGTTCGAGGCCGCCGAGTTGCCGTACCCCAGCGCGGGGGCACGGGTCGACTACCTCAAGCACATGATGACTTACTTGAAGGAGCACCACCCGAAGGCGCCGATCCTGATCGCCGGCAACGGCGACCGGGTGCTGACGCTGGCCGCCCGGCATGCCGACATCATCGGGCTGACCGGCGCCAAAGTTCGCGACGCCGATGACCCCTTGACCGAACGCATTGAGTTCGTCCGCACTGCCGCGGGTGATCGGTTCGACGCGCTGGAGTTGAACCTGGCGATCACGGCCGTACCGGCCGAAGGCGAGACCATGCCGAACCTGGCGATGACGCGTCACTACTCGCCGGGGATGTCCGACGAGGAGATCCTGGCGATGCACTCGGTGCTCACCGGCTCCCCCCGCGAGATGGCCGACACCCTGTTCGAGTACCGGGACAAATACGGCGTGACGTTCTTCACCGTCCAGGACAACCACATCGGCAACTTCGCCAAAGTGATCGCCGAGTTGCGCTGAGTCGGTCCCGGTACCCGGCGGCCGGTAAGCTCAGCCCCGTCCGCCCTCGTAGCTCAGGGGATAGAGCACGGCTCTCCTAAAGCCGGTGTCGCAGGTTCGAATCCTGCCGGGGGCACCCTTGTTTCCGCAGCTCATAAGCGCTTTCGTAATTCCGCTCCACAAGTTGGTCCGACTCCTGGTCGGTGCTTGGTCGGTGAGCCAATGACACGAAGTGGCGTTCACTAGTCCCCGATGGCCTCTCTCGCGGCGGCATCGAGGCGTACCGCTACATCATCAAGGTCGGTTGGGAAGAGCCCTGCATAGTGATTCAGCGTCGTTGCAGCCGACTCGTGGCCAAGCAGGCGTGCAACGGCAACCACCGAAGCTCCCGCTTGTATGGCAAACGACGCTGCGGTGTCACGCAGGTTGTGAGGAGTGATCTTTAGGCCCAGTGCAGCAGTAGCCGCGTCGAAGCTGTCGCGTCGAAAATTGCGGTTTCGCAGCGGCGTGGAGTTCGCGGAGGGGAAAACAAGTTCTGATGGGCCGGACTGTGCCTGGAGATCAAGCAGTTCGTCAAGGACAGTTCTCGGGATCGGAACGGTGCGTGCCTGGTGATCTTTCACCGGAGACATCTCGCCTCGAGGCGCTTCTTCGGAGTACGCGCGAGATACTCTCAGCCGGCGCAGATCGAGATCGATATCGGTCCATCTCAATGCCGCCAGCTCGCCCCAACGAAGTCCGCAGTATCCGCCAACCACGATTAGGACCCGGTCCCTCTTGGCATCGAATTGTTCTGCGAGCTGCCAGAGCTCAGCGTGCGTGAGCGGCCGGGGCTCATTCCCTTGAACCTTAGGTAGGCGGATACCTGTCGCGGGATTCCGAGGGACGGCCCCGTTCTGCACCGCGTAGTCGAAGACACGACGTAAGACGCCCAGCGAGTGACGCGCAGTTGCAGGGGACTGCGTTCGTGCCAGATCCGCGGACCAGGCCCTGACCTCAGACGGTCGAAAAGATATCGCCGGGCGCCGCCCGAAAGTTTTCGCGATCCGCTTGCCGATCGCTTCGCGGATCTTGCGTTCGGTCGCCGGTGCCCGGGGAGGCTGTGCCGCTAGCCACGCATCACACCAGTCCTGTACTGGCCTGTCTGCCGCACCGGGGTCGGACCATACGCCAGAACGTAGACCGTCAACCTGCCGACGTTCCCACTCCTGAGCATCACGCTTCCGCGTGAAAGTCCGTGACGCTACGTATCGACCGCGGTAGTAAACCCGCGCTCGATAAACGCGAGCACCATCACGGCCAGTCCGGACCTCAATCATCGCGCTGCCCCTCGCCGATCAGCCCTCGAGCTGTATCCGACTCAAGAGGCCAATCCGCCAGACTCGCGACGCGCGTTCAGCCAGGCGTCAACCTCGCGTTCGTCCCAACGCAAGGCCGAACCAACTCGAATCGCCGGCGGCCCCTCGCCACGGATGCGCCACGCCCGCAAGCAACCGACACTGACCGTGAGGCGGTCAGCGACCTGTTTGATGGTCAGGAGCCGCGGCGCGGTTTCGATCGAATGTGATTGCCCCACAGACTTTGTCATCACATCTCCAGTGCTATGTCCTTACGTATATACTCATTCGCTAGCGAAGGGTGGCTTCAACCCGAATCTAGCGCCAGCGGCGGCGTCTCGCGATAAGGGTCAACTTCGGCTCCGACCCTCGGGTGCTTGGCACGCCATGGCGAGATCATCCGCCACAACAACAATTTTCCGCCACCACCTGGGCCATATTTGGTTAAAACAGACTCGGACGACCCAAAGCCGCCCTAGAGCTACGGGGGTTGTCCCGAGTTCCGTGGAACTTCGGCGGCGGTCCGGTGTGTATCGGGCTGCGCTCACCTAATTATCATGCCCGACGGTGCCGACAGATTCGGCGGACCCGCGCTCGAGCCCGCAGTGCTGCGCCCACATTGGCCAGACACAAGGCTGAGTGTGGTGCCTTCGGCCGCGGCTATAAATACGGCTATCTTCGTTAAGGCGTCGATTCCACTGCACGGCGGCCCATTTGGGGGGCCGCTGACGGCTAAGTTGGTGACTGGCTGTGGGTTTTGGCCGCCGAGGCGGCCAGGGGCGCGCGGCGCGTCAGCGCTGGTTGGCTGTGCGGGAGTACGTCGCGGTGGCGATCTCGAGGATTTCCGCGCGATCCGCCGACACGATGAACCCTGATTGAATCGCCGCGTCGAGCGCCAGGGTGAAGCGTTCCATGTAGTCCGCGGTGCCGCCTGGATAGAGCCGGTGCAGGGTGGCGGCGTCGAACAGTTCGCCCGAGCCGAACAGATCGGACATGGCGGTCTCGTCGCTGCCGAAACCTGATGTCCGGGCAATCGGTACGCCGACCCATGGGGTCCTGACGCCGCCCCGGGCGAGTCCGTTCTGATCCAACACCGGCTTGGGCGGGTCGGCGTTAGTTATCTCGATTCCCGGGGCAGCCGGGGCTGGCTCGCCCGTTCGGATCCACTCGTGCAGCCGGGTCAGCGCCGCCTGCAGGACATAGTGGTGCTGGGGGGCGAAGTTGATGAAGTGCGCCAATTGTTGGCCCATCAAGGTGTTGGTCGGTGCGTAGGCCGCCACGATGTTGTCCAGTGGCGCGGAGCCGGTGTCGATCGGCGCCACTCGAATCGTGTAGTTGTCGGCATGCGCGGTGCCGGGAATCTCCCAGGTCCGCAGCCTTTCGTTGTCCGGCTGTCTGGCCTGGTAATAGCCCAGTCGCGGGCCGCCGAAAAGGTCAGTTTCGGTGATGATCGTGAGCAACGGGACGCGTAGGTCGGGTCGGAAGGTGACCGCGTGCGGCGTCGTGGGCTGCGGCGCTTCGAAGATGGAGCTGCCGTCCAATGGCGCGGCGGGCGCGAATCGGGAATGGACCAAGAAGCCGTCGTAGACCTTGGCGAGTGGATCGATGGCGTTGACGTAGGTTGTCAGGAACAGGGCGGACTGGGACTCGCCAACTGCGACAACGTGTTCGGGCTTCAGCGGACCGAGAACACCGTTGTGCTCGGCGTCACGGACCAGTCGGCCGATGTGCGAAAAGACGTCGTAGGAGAAGGCGTCGCCGGGGTGGCGCAGGGGTGCATACCGTATCGGATCTTGGGTCTTCAGAGACATGTCTGCGCCACCTCGGCTCGCGCCGCCCTCGACGCCGACCCGCTGGGCAGAGACCGCGACGTAAGCGTAACCCTCGCGGACCATTTGACGATGCGCCATGAACCACACCGCTGGTGCATCGATGCCCCCGCTGACATTGAGCCACTCGACGAGGACTGTTCCGTTGAAGTTCGCCGCATCCGCTGGCGTCAGTACCACCATGCGAGTGGTGTAATCAGCGGTGCCTGATAGTATTACGCTCCACCGCCCGTCAGCACCGAGTTTCGCAGCGGGCGTGTAGGACGATGCTGTGCCGGAAATGAACAACTCCTCGGCGACATAGCCCAGGCTGGCGATGTCGAATGCGCCCAAGAGCAGGTTGGGTGTCCCAGGCGCTGGTGTGACGACCAGACGATCGGTCATCTCGTCGCGACGAGGAAAGAAAAAAAGCAATAGAAGGCGGCCGCACCGCCAGTGACGGATGCGCGGGCGTCATGCCGGCGATGATCGGTGCGCTGAAGCGACACAGTCCCTCCTTGAGTCCTTTGTTCGCGATCGATGACGTATCTAGCCCTACGACGCCGCCGTGGGATCGGTGTGCCAGGCAGTTTACGTTCGCGTGGCGCCATTGTTGTCATTGCACCTCCTTGCGTCGCAGACCTTCTGCTCGGTTGTGAGCTTGCGCCACTTTCCGCATGCCGGGCATCCCTCAACAATGGCGTCCTCAGTCACGAACTAGCCTCTTGTCAGCCGGGTTGTACCAACGGCAGGTCGCGGGTTGACAGACAAATCACTCTGGACCGCGGGCCGAAGTCCCGCCATCGATGGGTAGGACGGTGCCGGTGGCGCTGGTACAGGCTGCGAAGTAAAGTGCGGCTTCGGCAACATCTTCGGGGGTTTCCATCCCGTGGGAGCGGCCGATCTTTGCGCGTTTTGGCACGCGTCTTCTGCACGAATTTGTCCATGGAGTCTGCTCAGTGTCATTCTGACGAAGCCGCATTGCGGTGTGTCGGCGTGACAATGGCCGGGATGTGGTGGTTGGTTCTGGATCACCCGGTGTCTGACTCAGAGTCTGCGTGCCGCCTTCGGGTTGGCTTTTGAGCGTTG
>JARLGS010000434.1 GCA_031292695.1 Mycobacterium sp.
GACGTTCCTGTGCTACACCGCCGAGGCGTCGGTGGCGCTGGGGAGCTGACTCGTTGCGTTGACCCTGTATTGAGGGCGCGCGCCACTCGCACTCTTGCGCCCTCAGTACAGGGTCAACCGCGACCCGTCAGGCCGTCAGGACCGCATCCAGCGCGGAGAAGAACATGCCGAGCCCGTCGTCCGACGGGCCGGTAAGGGCCTCGGTGGCGTGCTCGGGGTGCGGCATCAAGCCGACGACGCGGCCGTTGGCCGAGCTGATCCCGGCGATCGAACGCATCGAGCCGTTCAGGTTGTCCCGGTAGCGGAACACCACTCGGCCCTCGCCCTCGAGTTCGTCGAGCACGGCCTCGGACGCCACGTAGCGGCCCTCGCCGGACTTCAGCGGGATCAGAATGTCGGCGCCGGCTTCGTAGCGGCTGCTCCACGCGGTCGACGTGCCCGTCACCTCCAGCCACACGTCACGGCAGATGAAGTGCAGCCCCTCATTGCGGGTGAGCGCGCCCGGCAGCAGCCCGGCTTCGCACAGCACCTGGAAGCCGTTGCAGATGCCCAGCACGGGCATGCCCTTGCCCGCCGCCTCGACGACCGAGGTCATCACCGGCGCGAACTTCGCGATGGCGCCGCAGCGCAGGTAGTCGCCGTAGGAGAAGCCGCCGGGCACGATGACCGCGTCGACGCCCTTCAGGTCGGCGTCGGCGTGCCACAGGTTGACCACCTCGCCGCCGACCGCGCGCACCGCGCGCGCCGCGTCGACGTCGTCGAGCGTGCCGGGGAAGGTGATGACGCCAATTTTGGTCATGCGTTCTCCCGGTGTACCGAGAAGTCCTCGATCACGGTGTTGGCCAGCAGCGTCTCGGCGAGGTGCTCCAAGGTCTCGTCGGAGACGCTGTCGTCGACCTCCAGCTCGAAACGCTTGCCCTGCCGGACATCGGACACTCCGGTGATCCCGAGGCGCCCCAGCGCTCCGACAATCGCCTGGCCCTGCGGATCCAGAATCTCGGCCTTGGGCATCACGTGCACAACGACGCGGGCCACGCGCGCTCCTTTGTTCGGGTCGGATTGCTCGGGGTTACTTTACCGGCGCCCGGAAACGGCGCGATGCCGACCGATGGGCGCAAGAATGACGCCATGGAGCTGACGCACTTCGGACATTCCTGCTTGCTGGCCCGATTCACCGATGGCGCCGCGGAGGCGACGGTGCTTTTCGACCCGGGCAACTTCTCGCACGGGTTCGAAGGCATCACCGGCCTG
This sequence comes from Mycobacterium sp., assembly GCA_031292695.1. Classification (GTDB taxonomy): domain Bacteria; phylum Actinomycetota; class Actinomycetes; order Mycobacteriales; family Mycobacteriaceae; genus Mycobacterium. The sequence continues at coordinate 1,252 of JARLGS010000434.1, forward strand.
GACGCCATCCTGATCACCCACCAGCACCCCGACCACGCCGATCCGGCCCGGCTGCCCGCCCTGGTCGAGGCGAATCCGCAGGCCAAACTGTATGCCGATCCGATGACCGCGGCCCAGCTCGGCGAGCCGTGGCAGGCCGTGCACGTCGGCGACACCCTGTCGATCGGTCATCTGACGGTCCGGGGCGCGGGCGGCAAGCACGCGGTGATCCATCCGGAGATCCCGATCATCGACAACATCTCGTACCTGGTCGGCGACGCCGGGCACCCGGCGCGGCTCATGCACCCCGGCGACGCGCTGTTCGTGCCGGACGAGCCGGTCGAGGTGCTGGCCGCGCCGGCCGCCGCGCCGTGGATGAAGATCTCCGAGGCCATCGAATTCCTGCGGGCCGTCGCGCCGCAGCACGCGGTGCCGATCCACCAGGGCGTGGTCGCCGAGCAGGCCAAGGGCATCTATTACGGCCGGCTGGACGAGATGACGTCCACCGACTTCCGGGTGCTGACGCCCGAGCAGGAGACGCGGTTCTGAGCACGCGCCGGTTCCTGTATTGGTGGCCCCTGGTGGGGTTCACCGCGATGATCGTGCTGGGCCTCAGTGTCAGGTCGGGGGACTCTGCCGTGGATCGATGGTTCATGGAGACCTCGCACGAACTGCTCGGCGCGCACCCGTACTGGATGCTGCTGCTGAATCGGGTGCGGGTACTGGTGCCGCTCTACCTGCTGGCGATAGGTATCCCGCTCTGGCGGCGCGAGCGGCGACTGGCCACCGTGGCCGCGCTGTGCCCCGTCATTTCGATCATCGGTGCCAAGGTGCTGAAGGTGTTGTTCGGTCGGCCCTGGTACGGCGAAAATCTGGCGTATCCAAGCGGTCACACCACCGTGGCAATCACCGTTGCGGCCATGCTGGTGTCCGCGATCGGGATTCGAGTGTGGACTGTCACCGCCGCTGTCATCGGCGCCATGGTGCCGTCAATAGGCATGGCCAGCAACGGCTTCCATTACTTCACCGACATCATCGGCGGCACGCTCTACGCCACGTCGATGGTGTGCCTGGCGCTGCTGGCGGCAGGGCCTCAGGCGGTGCGTCATTCCTCGCGAGCAGACGCCAAACTGTCCCGCTTTCACTGAAAGGCGACAGTTTTGCCGGGGAGCACTTCACTCTGCGGAACTGCTCGCGGACCACATCACCCCACCGCGCGGGCCGCGGCCCGGCCCGCGGCGCGGCCGGAGAAGATGCAGCCGCCCAGGAAGGTCCCTTCCAGCGCTCGGTAACCGTGCACGCCACCGCCACCGAAACCGGCCGCCTCGCCGGCGGCGTACAGCCCGTCGAGCACCCCGCCAGCCGGCGTCAAGACCCGCGAGTCGAGATCGGTGTGCAAGCCGCCCAACGACTTTCGGGTCAGGATGTGCAGCTTGACGGCGATCATCGGACCGGCCTTGGGGTCGGTCAGCCGGTGCGGGCCGGCAATGCGGGCCAACCGGTCCGGTAGGTATGAGCGCGCGGCCCGGTAGGCGACGGTCTGGCCGTCGCTGGTGACCTTGCTGGTCATCTCACGGTCCCGAGCGGACACCTCGGCTTCGACTGTCGCGTAGTCCAGCGGCACCACGTCGGGCACCGCGTTCATGGCGGACACCAACTCCCGCAACGAATTCGCCGTCACGAAGTCGACCCCCTTGTCGACGAAGGCACGCACCGGTCCCGGACCGCCATTTCTGCTGCGCGCCAACACCTCTCGCAGGTTCTTGCCAGTGAGATCGGGGTTCTGCTCCTGACCGGACAGGCCGAACTCCTTTGCGATGATGCTCTGGTCGAGCACGAACCACGTGTAGTCGTAACCGGTTTGGCAGATGTACTCGAGCGTGCCCAAGGTGTCGTAACCCGGGTAGAGCGGGTCGGGCAAACGCTTGCCGGTCGCATCGAGCCACAGCGACGACGGCCCGGGCAGGATGCGGATGCCGTGCAGCGGCCAGATCGGGTCGTAGTTGGTGATGCCTTCGGTGTAGTGCCACATGCGGTCGTGGTTGATGACGCTCGCACCAGCAGCTTCGCTGATCCCGAGCATCCGCCCGTCGACGTGGGCCGGCACTCCGGACAGCAGCTGACCGGGTACCCGGCCCATCCGCTCCGGCCAGTTCTTGCGCACCAGATCATGGTTGCCGCCGATGCCGCCACTGGCGACGATCACCGCCTGCGCCTGGAACTCGAACTCCCCCACTGTGTTACGCGACGACGCCACCCCACGGCCGGTGTCCGAGGGCTCGAGCACCGCGCCGCGCACGCCGGTCACGGCCCCACCGTCGACGATCAGTTCGTCGACCCGATGCCGGTGCGCGAACGTCACTTTGGGGTGTCCGACCACTCGTCGGGCGAAGACGTCGACCAATGCCGGACCGGTGCCCCAGGTGATGTGGAACCGGGGCACCGAGTTGCCCGGCCCCTTGCCGTCCCATCCGCCACGCTCGGCCCAGCCGACGAGTGCGAAGGTCTGCAACCCGCGCTCGCGCAGCCAGCTCCGCTTCTCGCCCGCGGCGAAGTCGACGTAGGCGCGCGCCCACTGCTGCGGCCAATGGTCTTCTGTGCGATCGAATCCCGCGGTGCGCAGCCAGTCCTGCAGCGCCCGGTCGTAGCTGTCGCGGATGCCCACGCGACGTTGTTCCGCGCTGTCGACGAAGAACAGCCCGCCGAAAGACCAGAACGCCTGGCCGCCGACGTTGGCCTCGTTCTCCTGGTCGACGATCAGTACCGACCTGCCGCGCTCGAGCAGTTCGGCGGCGGCGACCAGTCCGGCCAGCCCGGCCCCGACGACGATGACATCAGCGTTCATGGGGCCACGCTAACCCCTGGGCGTCAGGCCGCGTCGGTTAGTGCCGGGTATGGCCTCCAGTGATAGGCCGCGGGGGTGCAGCCGTGCATGAGGGCGAGGTCGATGGCGTCGAGCATCGCCTGCCGCGGACCGGTCCGGCGCAGCTGCGCGGCCGCGACGGCGAGCCGCACGGTACCGCCGCGGCGGGCGGCTCGTTCGGCGGCCAGCACCAGGGTCCGGCACCACCAGGGTTCGGTGAGGAAGCCTTCGCCGATGCCCAGCACCCGGGCCCGCAGGGTGGTCGACCGCACCAGGTCGGTGATGCCGCTGTCCCCCGCCAGCAGCCGGAAACCGTTGCGCGGCAATACAGTCACGGTGCCCGGCGAAACCGTCCAGCCCGGGGCGGCGAACAGCCGGGTGCGCAGGCCGAGGTGTTCCAGCACTCGGTCGGCGCCCATCAGCCGCAGGTTGGCCTCGTGGGCCGGCAGAGAGGCGAACTCGCCGCGCCGCTTCTTGGTGGCCGCCTCGTCGAAACCATGCAGCACCACCGCAGCACCGGCGGCGCGACGGGCGGTCAGCCAGTTCACCGTGGCGGCATCGCGATCCAGCTGGTAACCACCCTTCAGCCGTGGGGCGACCAACAACGACGCCGGGATTCTCCGGGCATCGAGTTCGGCACACAGGTCGGCGACATCACCCAACGTGCGATCCCGGATGCCCGAGATCGAGACGATCAGTTGCCCAGCCATGCAACCAGTGTGACAACGTCAGGTGTCCCGACGGTTGCCATCACATTGGTGTCAGCTGACCATCTGGGGCTACCCGGAGAACAGAATCCGGGCGATGCGCTCAGCCGTGTCAACCGGGTCGCCGTCGGCGGCCACCGCACCATTGAGGGTCAGCAGTGCGAACCCGTGCACCAACGACCAGGCCGCCAGGGCCGCGCCATCTGGGTCGGCCTGCGCGTTCGGATCGGTCAGCGTCGCTACGCCGCTGTTGAGTTCAGCGGCGGCCGACGCCTCAGCGGCGACCAGCGCGGGATCGGCTGCGTCATAGAGCACCTTGTCGAACATCACCGCGTAGTGGCCGGGATGCGCAAGCGCAAACTGCACGTAAGCCCTTGCCGCGTGGGCGAATTCAGGTCGAGCCTCATGGAGCGCCGCGGCCAGCAGGACGAAACCCTCGGTGGCCAGTGCGGTGAACAAGCCACGCCGGTCGGTGAAGTGGTGCGCGGGCGCCGCGTGCGACACGCCGGCGACCCGGGCCAATTCGCGCAGCGAGATGCCATCGGCACCACGTTCAGCAACCAGGGTTGCCGCCTGCGCCAGGATGACGGGCTTCAGGTCGCCGTGGTGGTAGCTCTGCTTGGCCATGCGGCCATCGTAGCCGACATCTTGACAGTGACTAGTTAGGCGCTATCCTCAATCTAGACAATGGCTAGATTGAGGAGGTGCAGATCATGGCGGTTCTTCTCGCTCTCGTCCTGGGTAGCCTGGCCGCCCGCGCGATCGGCTGGCTCGGGGTCGATTACCTGAACAGCTGGCCCGGTGCGGTCGCAGTCGGCTTGGCCCTGATGTTCGTCATGACCGGAATCGCGCACTTCACTCCGGGCATGCGCCGGGACATGATTTCGATCGTGCCGCCGCGGCTGCCATCGCCCGGACTACTGGTGACCGTCACCGGCGTACTGGAGCTACTCGGTGCGGCCGGGCTACTGTTCCCGCCCACGCGGGTCGCCGCGGCCGGCTGCCTGTTCTTGTTGATGCTGGCCATGTTCCCGGCGAACGTCTACGCCTCGCGGATGCCGGCCGCGCCGGCATCCATGACGTCGAAACTAGGCGTGCGCGCCATCCAGGAGGTCGTCTACCTGGCCGCTGCCGTATTTGTCGCGGTCTGCGGTGGCCAGCACCCAGGCGTACTGGAACGCGGCCTCTTTCCAGCGTTCGTAGCGCCCACTGGTACCACCGTGCCCGGCGGCCATCTCGGTCTTCAGCAGCACCGGATGGTCGTCGGTCTTGGTGTCGCGCAGCGCGGCAACCCATTTCGCCGGCTCGACGTAGTAGACCCGGGTGTCGTTCAGTGACGTCATCGCCAGAATCCGCGGGTAGTCCTGAGCGGTCACGTTCTCGTACGGCGTATACGACTTCATGTAGTCGTAGGTACCCTTGTCCGCCAACGGGTTTCCCCACTCGTCCCATTCGGTGACGGTGAGCGGCAGGGCCGGATCCAGAATGGTGGTCAGCGCGTCGACGAACGGCACCTGAGCCAGGATCCCCGCGAACAGCTGCGGCGCCATGTTCGCCACCGCGCCCATCAGCAGCCCGCCGGCACTGCCGCCGAGGGCCACCAGGTGCTCCGGCCGGGTCACCCCGGTCGCCACCAGATGCTCACCGGCGCTGATGAAGTCGGTGAAGGTGTTCTTCTTTTCCAGCAGCTTTCCGTGCTCGTACCAGCCGCGCCCCATCTCGCCGCCGCCGCGCACATGCGCGATGACGAACACCATGCCGCGGTCGAGCAGCGACAGCCTGGCGATCGAGAACCGCGGATCCTCGCACGACTCGTAAGCGCCGTAGCCGTACAGCATCGCCGGGGCCGGGGCCGGTGCGTCGACCCGCTGGATGATCGACAACGGTACCTTCGTGCCGTCGGCGGCCACCGCCCAGTCGCGCCGTTCCAGGTAGTCCTGCGACCGGTAGTCACCGAGAACCGGCTGCTCGCGCAACAGGATTCGCTCACCGGTGGCCAGATCGATGTCGTAGACCCGTACCGGGATGACGAACGACGTGGCCCCCACCCGCAACCGCGGCGCCGACCAGTTCGGGTTGCCCGACAAGCCGACCGACATCAGCTCCGATTCGAAGGTGATGTCCTGAGGCTCGCCGAAGCTGCCATCGGAGGCCAAGGGCCACAACTGGATTCGCGGCAGCGCCTCGCTGCGGTAGCTGATCACCAGCTGGTCACCGAAGGCGTCGACGCCGTCCAGTCGCACGTCGTCGCGGTGCTCGATCAGGGTGCGAGCGTTCGTCGGGTCGGACACCGGGGCGTCCACCAGGGTGAAGTTCTCGGCACCGTCGTTGTGCAGGATGAGGAACCGGTCCTCACCGCCGATCACCGCATGTTCGACCGAATATTCGACGGAGTCCTTGCGCGGCAACACCACGGTGAACCCGGCCTTGGGATCATGGGCATCGGCGTAGCGCACCTCGGACGTGACGGCACTGCCCGCGGCGATGAATATGTACTTGTCGCTGCGGGTGCGGCCCACCCCGATCCAGAACCGCTCATCTGATTCGTGGTGCACCTTCTCGCCGGCCAGTCCGGACCCAAGCCGATGCCGCCACACGGTGTCCGGCCGCCAGGCATCGTCGACGGTCACGTAGTACAGCGTCCGATTGTCCGCCGCCCAGGTGGCGCCGGCACCGATCCCGGTGATCTGGTCGTCGTACAGCTCGCCGGTGCGTAAGTCCTTGAATTTCAGCGTGTATCGCTCGTCGCCGACGGTGTCGACCGAGAACGCCAGGATGTTGGCGTCGATGCTGACGGTGGCCGCACCGAGCGAGAAGAAGTCGTGGCCTTCGGCTTCGACGTTCTCGTCCAGCAGCACCTGTTCGCCGGGCACCTCGGTGTGCTCGTCGAGTTGGGGTGGCGTCCAATCGTCGGGGTCACTGATCGGGCACCGGCAGTGCACGCTGTACTGCTTGCCCTCGAAACTGCGGGCGTAGTACCACCATTCGCCGCGGCGCGTGGGCACCGACAGGTCGGTTTCCTTGGTGCGGGCCTTGATCTCGTCGAAGATCTTCTGCCGCAACGGTTCCAGCGGCGCCGTAATTTCCCCGGTGTAGGCGTTCTCGGCCTCCAGGTGCGCGATCACCTCGGGATCGTTCTTGTCCCGCATCCATTCGTACGGGTCGATGAAGACGTCGCCGTGGTGTTCCCGGCGGTGGTCGACCCGTTTGGCGGTCGGCGGTGTGCTCACAGGCCGTTGATTCGCTCGGCGAGCCTCGCTCATGCGCCGATCCAATCCGCAAACCGGCGACCCGAGATGCGTTCGTACGCTTCGATGTACCGCGCCCGGGTGGCATCGACGATGTCGTCGGGCAATGCCGGCGGCGGGGTGTCACCACCGCGGTCCCAGCCGGAATCCGGTCCGGTCAGCCAGTTCCGGACAAACTGCTTGTCGAAGCTCGGCTGCACCGCGCCTTCGGCATACCCGTCGACCGGCCAGTACCGGGACGAATCCGGGGTGAGCACCTCGTCGGCCAGCACCAGTTCGCCGCCGGCACCGATACCGAACTCGAACTTGGTGTCCGCAAGGATGATTCCCCTGGTCAACGCGTGCGCGGCGGCGGCGCTGTACACCTTCAGGGTCTCGTCGCGCAGCTGCGCCGCGCGCTTGGCCCCGACCAGTCGCTCGACGGCGTCGAACGCGATGTTCTCGTCGTGCTCGCCGATCTCGGCCTTGGTCGCCGGCGTGAACAGCGGCTCGGCGAACCGGCTGGCCTCGGTCAGCCCGGCCGGCAGCGCGATGCCGCACACCTGGCCGGTCTTGCGGTAGTCGATCAACCCCGATCCGGTCAGGTACCCGCGGGCCACGCACTCCACCGGCATCATCTCCAGGCTCCGCACCACCAGGGCGCGGCCCAGCACCTCATCCGGGATGCGCTCGTCGTCGGCCGGACCGGCGAGGTGGTTGGCGGTGCCCAACTGCTCGGCCAGGTAGTCGAAGAAGAAGACGCTCATCGCGGTGAGCACGCGGCCCTTGTCCGGGATCTCACTGTCCAGGACGTAGTCAAAAGCCGAGATCCGGTCCGAGGCGACGAACAGCAGGTGGTCGTCGTCGATGCGGTACAGATCGCGAACCTTGCCGCTGGTCAGATGCCGGTAGTCGGACAAAGCTGGACGCATCGGACCACCCTATCTGTTGGGATGGTTGGCATGACTTCGCGCTATGTGCCCTACGCCCGGTCACCGGGCCGACTGTTCGCCCAGCTGACCAGCGACCTCGCGGTGGTGCTGTGGTTCGTGATCTGGGTCTCGGTCGGCCTGGCGGTGCACAGCGCAATAGCGACCATCGCCGATGCGGGGCGCCAGTTCCACGACGGCGCCGACGGCGTGGCCCACAATCTGGCCTCGGCCGGCCACAGTGCGGACAGCATCCCGCTGATCGGCAGCTCGGTCGGGGCTCCGCTGCGGGCGGCCAGCAGCGCGGCGACGGACACCGCGACCGCCGGCGACAATCTCAACAGCACCGCCAGCTGGCTGGCCTGGGTGCTGGCGCTGGCGGTGGCGCTGCCGCCGATTCTCGCGGTGGCGATGCCGTGGCTGGTGCTGCGGATCCGGTTCTTCCGCCGGAAGTGGTCGGCCGTCACCTTGGCGTCGACCGATGCCGGCGAACAGTTGCTCGCGTTGCGCGCGCTCGCCAACCGGCCGCTGGCCAAGCTCACCGAGGTCTCCGACGACCCGGTGAGCGCCTGGCGTTCACACGACACGATCGCGATCCGCAGGCTGGCGGCACTGGAGTTGCGGTCCGCGGGCCTGCGCCCGGCCCGGCCCAAATCGTCGTGACTGGCGCGGCGGTTTCAGCCGCGACCACCCTCCGGTTGACCGACCACTGACGAAACATCGTTCATCACAATCATTTTCGCCGGGTCTGGACGACATTTCCGTTAGTCATGTGGCGATCGCGGGCGGCGGCACGGCGACCCTGGTGTTCTCCCGGCAACGCAACGCCGGCATATTGGTGATGAACAACGCGGTCCCGCCACATCCGGGGTCGGTCCCTCCGCGAAGGCCGTGCTGTCCGACCTCGGCGACTCGCAAGCTCTGGCGTTCACAGTCGAGCCAAGCTTGCACTTGCGTAGTAGCGGAGTCGGTTATTCACTGGTAAACCGTTGGCCATACATTCGAGGACTTCTCCGGCAGACCAACCAACGTCGCGGTCGTCGCCGGCCCCCGAGTTCCTTGCCTGACTGAAAGCTCCAGCAGCTCGCACTCATCAATATCGGTGACCAAGCCATCCAACTGAAATCTGGCAACGAATACAGGTAGTCGGGTCCGGCGAACCGCGCCGCCCTCCTATACGTGTTCTGAACATCGCACCACTAACGGACCGTCGCTGTGGCCGGTCCTAGAGGTGTGTGCCCGACCAGTGCCCGGCGCGCCAAAATGCCAGGGAAGGACAACCATGTCAGAAAAACTCAAGCCGCACTTCGCGGATGTTCAAGCGCACTACGACCTGTCCGACGACTTCTTCCGGCTGTTCCTCGATCCCAGCCGGACCTACAGTTGCGCTTACTTCGAACACGACGGCATGACCCTGGAACAAGCGCAGGTCGCCAAGATCGACCTGGCCCTGGGAAAACTGGGCCTCACGCCCGGGATGACGCTGCTCGACATCGGTTGCGGTTGGGGCGCCACGATGCGGCGCGCGATCGAGAACTACGACGTCGACGTCGTCGGCCTGACCCTCTCCAAGAACCAAGCCGCACACGTCGAGAATCTCTTCGACGAAATGACCACCACCCGATCCCGGCGCGTGCTGCTGGAGGGCTGGGAGCAATACGACGGAGTGGCCGACCGGATCGTGTCCATCGGCGCGTTCGAGCACTTCGGCCACGAGCGCTACCCGGCCTTCTTCAAGATGGCCTACGACGCACTGCCGCCCGACGGCGTCATGCTGCTACACACCATCTGCGGCATGGATCCGCGTTACACGAATCTACCCGTGACTATCGAGCTGCTCAGGTTCATCAAGTTCATCATGTCCGAAATCTTCCCGGGCGGCCGACTGCCGTCCGCCCCGATGGTCCGGCAGCACGCCGCCGCGGCAGGGTTCCGGGTGACCCGGGTCCAATCACTACAGCCGCACTATGCGAAAACCCTCGACCTGTGGGCCGAAGCACTCGAAGCACACCGCGACGAGGCGATCGCACTGCAATCGGTGGAGGTCTACGACCGCTACCTGAAGTACCTGACCGGCTGCGCGAAGATGTTCCGCCAACGCCAGGTCGACGTCAACCAATTCACCCTGCAGAAGTAGCGAACCGCCAGGTACCCGAAGCGCGCCGACTAGGCGCCGGACACCGCCACCATCAGGTGCCGGAGACCGGTGTGCCGGTTGCTCCGGGTCCACTCCGGCGGCTCGACGACCTGGACATCCGAGAACCGGCCGAGCAACTCCTCGAACAACACCCGGAGCTCGAGACGGGCCAGATTGGCCCCCAGGCAGTAGTGCAATCCCTGGCCGAAACCCAAGTGCGGGTTGGGCTTACGGGTCACGTCAAAGGTGCCGGCCGCAGCGAACACCAACTCGTCACGGTTGGCCGAGCCTTCCCACACCACCACTTTCTGGCCCGCTTCGATGGTGCACCCACCGAGCTCCACAGCGCACGTGGCGGTGCGCCGCTTGGAGGGCGACGGTGACGTCCAGCGCACCATCTCCTCGATCGCGGTGGGCAGCAGCAACAGGTCCGACCGCAGCAGCGCCAGCTGGAACCGGTTCTCGCACAACGCCAACAGTCCGCCGGCCACCGAATTTCGAGTGGTCTCCGCGCCCGCGCTGAACAACAGGTTGAAGAACAGGTACACCTCGATGTCGGAGACGCCGTCAGCGTTGGCCACCACCGACAGCATGTCGTCGGTGGGCTCGGCCCGCTTGGCCGCAATCAGCTCCATGCCGAAGGTGTACATCCGCGAACTGGCTTCCTCCACCGACAACTTGGTGATGGCGGCCTTCTTCGAGCCACCGAAATCGAAGCTCGGCTCGATCGCCTCGAACAGCCAATGCCGTTGCGACTCAGGAATGCCCATCAGGATGCAGATCATCTGCATGGGCAGCTCGGCAGCCACGTCGACCAGGAAATCAAAAGGCACACCGGGCACCACGGCGTCCAGCAGTGCCGACGCCCGCACCCGCAGGTCGTCCTCGACCCGCGCGATCATCCGCGGCGTCAGACCCGATGAGACCAGCCGCCGGATCTGCGCGTGCCGCGGGTCGTCCATCATGTTCAGCACCTGACCGGCGATGGACAGGTCCTGGATCAACGTCCCACCGAATGGCCGGGAACCACCCGTGACAGACGAGAAGGTCACCGGATCACGAAGCACGGCAAGGGTTTCCGCGTAGGTGGCCACCGACCAGAAACCCTCACCGTCCGGCGTGTTCTCGGTCGGTTCGTGCCAGTACACCGGCGCCTCGGCACGGTGCCGGGCGAACAGTTCATGCGGGAAGCCGGATGCGAAATTGTCGAGGTCGGTCAGGTCGACCCCGGCGAGACTTCCCGCCAACGTCACAGGATGGCGCCGGAGGTGTACTTGGCAGCCTCGGGGTACTGACTGACCAACCGGTCCACCGCAGCCACCACCCCGTCGACCTGCTCGCCGGCCGCCCCACTGAAGGCCTGCTTATCGGCCAGCGCCGCGTCGAGCTCGACGCGGTCCAGCGGCAGCCGTGGATCGGCAGCCAGCCGGTCCAGAAGGTCTGGCTCCAAACCCTTTTCGCGCATCGCCAGAGCCACGGCGACGGCGTGCTCCTTGATCACCTCGTGTGCGGTCTCCCGGCCGACACCAGCGCGCACCGCGGCCATCAGGATGCGAGTGGTAGCCAGGAACGGCAGGTAGCGGTCCAGTTCGCGCTGGATCACCGCCGGGTAGGCGCCGAACTCGTCGAGCACTGTCAGGAAGGTTTCGGTCTGTCCATCGATCGCAAAGAAGGCGTCCGGCAGCGCGACGCGGCGCACCACCGAGCAGAACACGTCGCCCTCATTCCATTGCGCGCCAGCGAGTTCCGCCGCCATGGAGGCGTAGCCGCGCAGGATCACCTGCAGCCCGTTGACCCGTTCGCACGACCGGGTGTTCATCTTGTGCGGCATCGCCGACGAGCCGACCTGACCCGGCGCGAAGCCCTCGGTAGCCAGTTCGTGGCCGGCCATCAGCCGGATGGTGTGCGCGAACGACGAAGGGCCGGAGCCCAATTGGACCAGCGCGGACAGCACGTCATGGTCCAGCGACCGCGGGTAGACCTGCCCGACGGAGGTGAAGACCTCGGTGAATCCAAGAAACTCGGCGATTCGGCTTTCCAACTTGCCCAGTCGTGAGGCGTCGCCACCGAACAGGTCGAGCATGTCCTGCGCGGTGCCCATCGGACCCTTGATCCCGCGTAGCGGATACCGGTCGATCAACTCCCGCAACCGGGTCAGCGCGATCAGCGTCTCCTCGGCGGCCGAGGCGAAACGCTTACCCAGCGTGGTGGCCTGTGCCGCCACGTTGTGCGAGCGCCCGGCCATCACCAGGTCGCGGTACAACGCGGCACGCTCGGCCAGCCGTGCCACCACCGCGACACCGTGCGAGAACACCAGCTCCAGCGATTGGCGGATCTGCAGCTGCTCGACGTTCTCGGTGAGGTCGCGGCTCGTCATGCCCTTGTGCACGTGCTCGTGGCCGGCCAGCGCGTTGAATTCCTCGATCCGGGCCTTGACGTCGTGCCGGGTGATCCGCTCGCGGGCGGCGATGGACCCCAGGTCGACCTGGTCCAGCACCCGCTCGTAGTCGGCGATCACGCCGTCCGGCACCGTCACACCCAGTTCGGACTGGGCCCGCAGCACGGCCAGCCACAGCCGGCGTTCGGCGACGATCTTGTTCTCCGGCGACCAAATGGCCACCATCTCGTCGCTGGCGTAACGGTTGGCCAGCACGTTGGGGATACTCACGGAGCTACAGCCTACTTATAGGGGTACCCGGCGCTCTTGGTCGAATGGGGCCAGTACGTCGATGACGTCCACCAGGGTCGCCCGGGCGGTCGCGCGCGGGCCCTCACCGTCGCCCACCATCGAGGCCACCACCGCCCCATCCACCGCGCACACCAGAGCGGTGAGCAGCTCGGCCCGCACCTCGCGCCCGGACCGCACCACCACCTCGATGACGGCGTCGGACCGCTGCTTGAGAATGCGTCTTTGCACGTTGCGCAGGCCGGGCTGGCGGGCACACGCGATGTACCGCTCGTAGCGGGAGATCAACTGGTCGGAGGCCCGGTTGCCGTCCCCGACCAATAGGTCGACCAGCAGGTCCGCGGTGGCGTCCGCGCCGCGCCTGCGCCGCGACAAAGTGGAGATGCGGGTGCGCCATTGCTGCGATTCGCACTCCCCGACATGCTCTACCGCTTTCTCGATGAGCTCGTCCAACGAGGAGAAGTAGTACGTGGTCGAGGCCAGCGGCAGCCCCGCCCGCTGTGCCACCGCGCGGTGCCGCACGGCGTCGAACCCGCCCTCACACAGCAGCTCGGCGGCGGCGCTGACCAGCGCATACCGCCGTCGTTCCCCCTTGGGGGTGGCTGCTGTGATCACGACGTAAATGCTGCCAGGATTGGTCGTGCGGTGATCCCGATTTGACGTAATCCATTAGGCATTACTCAGGAAGCGCCGGCTGGCACCGATGGCATGATGGCGGCCATGGCAGAGCTGACCCGACGCGCCGTCCTCCGTCTCGGAGTCGGCGCCGCAGCAGGGGCCGCCGGCGCGTTCGCGTTGGGGTCGACGGTGAACCGGCCGGCCGTCACCGCCCAGCCGGTGACGATGACGAGTGTCGGCGCCCCGCTGGCCCCACCGCCGCCCTTGGCGCCCGCGGCGCAGGAGCCGGCGCCGACCTACCTCACCGGATCGTTCATTTCGCAGGCCCGTGGCGGGGTGTCGACCAACTGGGCGATCGCCCGCCCGCCGGGCCAGACGACGCCGCTGCGCCCGGTGATCGCGCTGCACGGCAAGGGCAGTGACGCCGCGACGGTGATGGCCGGCGGCGTCGAACAGGGTCTGGCCCAGGCCGTGGCCGACGGGCTGCCGCCCTTCGCGGTGGTGGCCGTCGACGGTGGCGGCGGCTACTGGCACAAGCGGGCTTCCGGCGAGGATTCCGGCGCGATGGTGCTCGACGAACTGATCCCGTTACTGGCGTCCCAGGGGCTCGACACCTCGCGGGTGGGCTTCCTGGGCTGGTCGATGGGTGGCTACGGCGCGCTGCTGCTGGGCGCCCGCCTGGGCGCGGCCCGTACCGCGGCGATCTGCGCGGTCAGCCCGGCGCTGTGGACCTCATCGGGAGCCACGGCGCCGGGGGCGTTCGACGGCTCGGACGACTTCGCCGCCAACTCGGTGTGGGGGCTGCCCGCGCTGGGGTCGATTCCGGTCCGGATCGACTGCGGCGACAGCGACCCGTTCTACTCGGCGACCAAGCAGTTCATCGGCCAGTTGCCGCATGGCGCCGCCGGCGGGTTCTCGCCTGGCGGCCATGACGCGTCGTTCTGGAGTGCGCAGTTGCCGGCCGAGATTTCCTGGCTGGCGCCCCTGCTCACAGCGTGACGCGGCCCTCGGCGGCGGCGAGGCCGATGTCCGTGCGGAAGTGGCTGCCCGGCAAGCGAATTGACTCGATGATCCGGTAGGCCTCGGCCCGCGCGGCAGCCAGGTCGGCACCGGTCCCCACGACCGACAGCACCCGGCCGCCGGAGGAGACGACGCTGCCGTCGTCGCGCCGGGTGGTGCCGGCATGCAGCACGCCGGCGGCCCCGGCGCCGGTGATCACGTCCCCGACGCGGGGCCGTCCCGGGTAGTTCTCGGCGGCAACCACGACCGCCACCGCGGAACCGTCGCGCCACCGCAGTTCACCGAACGACGCCAGCGAACCGGTCGCAGCAGCGTTCAGGAGCGCGCCGAGCGGGCTCTCCAAGAGGGACAGCACTGCTTGGGTCTCGGGATCGCCGAAGCGGCAGTTGAATTCGACGACGGCTGGGCCGTTGGAGGTGATGGCCAGGCCCGCGTACAGCAGACCCGAGAACGAGCTGTCCCGCCGAACCAATTCAGCGGCAACGGGTTTGACGATCTCGTCGACGATCTGGTCGACCACCGCAGCAGGCAGCCATGACAGCGGCGTGTACGCGCCCATGCCACCGGTGTTCGGCCCGCTGTCGTTGTCGCCCACGCGCTTGAAGTCCTGGGCGGGCAGCAGCGGCACCACAGTTTCGCCGTCGACGACACAGAACAGCGACACCTCGGGACCGTCCAGGAATGACTCGAGCAGCACCGGGTGCCCGGAGTCCAGCAGGCTGGCGGCGTGCGCCCGGGCGGCTTCGCGGTCGGCGGAAACCACCACGCCCTTGCCTGCGGCCAGACCGTCGTCCTTGACCACCCAGGCCTGTTGGCCGGCGGGCGGGCCGAAGCGGTCGAGTGCGGCATCCAGGTGGGCCGGGTTGTCGACGATCTCGCTGGTCGCGGTGCGTACGCCCGCGGCGGCCATGACGTCCTTGGCGAACGCTTTCGAGCCCTCGATGCGGGCTGCATCGCGGCTCGGGCCGAAGCAGGCGATACCGGCCGCACGCAGCGCATCGGCCACGCCGAGCACCAGCGGCACCTCAGGCCCGATCACAACCAGATCGGCAGACAGTCGCTTGGCCAGCGCGGTCACCTCGTCGGCGGCGGTGATGTCGACGTCGTGCTGCTCGGCAATAGCGGAGGTGCCGGCGTTGCCGGGGGCGACGGCCAGGTACTCCACCTGGGGGTCGCGGCTCAGGGCGAGCAGCAGGGCATGTTCACGGGCACCGGAGCCGATCACGAGGACGCGCACAGCCACACCCTAATAGCTGGACGACGCCGATAGAGTTCCGGCGTGCGCACCCACGGATGGGCCGGCTCGGCCCCAGCCAGCGATGAGGAGGCTGTCGCCCGGGTGCTGGCCGCCGCAGGTGAGGTCATCGACGCGCACGGCGTCGACTTCACCATCGCCGACGTCGCCCGGAAGGTGGGCGTCACCCGGCAGACGGTGTACCGCTATTTCCCGAGTACCGACGCCCTGCTGACGGCCGCGGCCACCCAGGCTTCGGCCGGGTTCCTGGACCGGCTGGCCGCACATGTCGCTGGGCTGACCGACCCGGCGGACGCCGCGGTGGAATCGATCGCCACGACGCTGGAATGGCTGCCGGAGGACAACCGGTTGGGCTTGCTGCTGTCACCGGACCGGGCCAAGACGTTCGGCGCCGACGTCACCTCGGACGTGGCCGTCGGGTTCGCCCGCACCTTGCTGTCCCGTTTCGAAGTCGATTGGGACGCTGTGGGCTTGGCCGACGATCTCGACGAGATGGCCGAATACTTATTGCGCATCATCCAGTCGTTCGTCGTCGACCCCGGACGGCCGCCACGGCACGGCGCCGAGCTGCGGGCGTATCTGCGACGGTGGGTGGCGCCCGCATTGGGACGTCGTTGAGAAATTGCCGTCCCTGACCTCCGGCGCCCCGACTTAGGCTCAAACGGAAGCCGGCAGATGGGGAGGGCAGGCCGTGCCGAGTGCACTAGATGCGTTCAACGTGACGTGGAATCAGGCGCGGGCGACATTCGGGGAGGGCACCCCGGTAGACGGCTCACAGTACGACGACAGTCGCCGCTTCCTCGACATGCAAGGCACAGTTCGTTCGGCGGCGCCCGATTCGCATTGGACCGGCGCCGCGTCTGAGCACTACGCCGAAACCAACGCTCGGTACGCGCAGGACTTCAGCCGGATGGCAGCACTCGACCGGCGATTGGGTGCGGTGGTGTCGTGGTCCGCTGACGTGGTCGATACCGGCCGGCGTGATCTGGAGGCAGTACGGCAATGGGTCAATGACGCCTCAGCTCGGCTGCCCAGGTCCACGGCCGGTGACCGCGTGCTGTGGTCGCTGGTCAGCGCGGGAAACGCCGCGATCGCGGCCATCATCGAGCGGTCGCACGGCGAGCTGACGGCGATAACCGGCCGACTCGAGGACATCGGCAGAGAGTGGGACGAACTCGGCTCCTCGAGCTGACCTCCGCGGCAGCGATCGAGGCCCGTCCTAGACTGAACGGGCTCGACACACGCGAGGAGGTCTGTACCCGGTGGAGCCACTGGACGCCTTCCTTGCGGTATGGGAGCAGGCCCGCGCCACATTCGGCGAGGGCGTTCCGCACGACCGCACCGATTTCGACAAGAGCGCGGAGTTGCGCAGCATGCAGGAACAGGTGCAGTCGGCGGGCCCTGGATCGCATTGGACCGGCGCCGCCGCGGATCTCTACGCAGAGGCCAACGAGCAGCACGGCCGCAAGCTCGGCCAACTCGCCGACCTCGATGAGAAGCTCGGCAACGAGGTCGAACGATCCGCAGACGTCGTCACCGCTGGGCGCCGCGAGCTCGACGCACTCAAGCAGTGGGTGACCGATCTGGCCGACGAAGCCGAGAAGACCCCGACCGCGGCCAACGATCATGCCTTGTGGTCGGCGATCGGCAAGGCCAGTGGCGACGTCGCCGACATCATCCAGCGGTCACACAGTGATCTGTCCGGGGTGGCCGGGCGGATTCAGGGGCTCGACAGCTCGTATGGCTCGTTCTAGGCGCCGAGGCGACTAGACCACCGTCAGCGGCAGGGCCTTTCGTTCTTCGAACACCCAGGCCGCCCCGCTGCTGATCTTGCACACCGAAACCTCGCCCAACTCTTTTGCCGGGGTGTCGGTTTCGACGAACCGCACGGTCCAGTCCGTGGCGTCACCGGACACCTCCGCCCGCAGCAGCGGGTTGACGGCCGTCGCGATCGCCTGCAGTGGCAGGTCCGAAGCAGGCGACACCAAAGCGATCCAGGCGTCATCCTCGTGGGCCGGCGAGGGGTGTACGTGCGCGGACTCCGCCGAAACATCAACGGACACGTACGCAGCCGGGTTCAGCAGCGGATGCAGTTCCAGCACCCGCAACGCACCGGCCGCATCTGACGACAGCCCCAACGCTTGCCGGATGCGCGCGGCCGCCACCCCCGCGATCCCGATCAGCGACTTGGTGCGGATCGAGCGCTCCCGGCCGGCGTCACCGTCGCACCGCGCCCGCACGGCCAGCGCGAACGACAGCATCAGCAGATGCATCTGCAGGCACACCTCGTCGGCGATCCGCACCAGTGCTGAGTGCGAGAAGCCCGCGAAATCGACATCACTCATGAGCGCGCCGGAGTAGTCGGCCTGCCCCTCGCCGGACGGGTCTATTTCATCGAGTTCGCACCGGTAGGCGTGGCTGGCGCCGACGACGTCGAGTTGCGGGATGAACCCGACCTCGGGGTAGGACTCGTCGATGACGACGGTCCACGCGCAGAACGGCTTCCGGTCCGCGGGGACTCGTGGCGGACGGTGGATCGGCCGCACCTGGCAGCGCCGGTTGGTGGCCAACGCGGTCGCGTCGAATGTCGGGTCCTCGATATCGTGACACATGCCGCGCACGTAGTCCGGCCCCATCGGCTCCACGTCCAGCAGTGCCCCGCAGTGGTCCAGGTGGAACTCGCCGTGCCAACGGTCGTGCACCGTGTAGCGGAAGTCCATGAACTGCGGCGGTGCACCGATGTCGAGCTGCAGGCCCTTGAAGATCGTGATGATGTCCACGCCTTCGTATTTCAGTGCCTTCTGCATCCGCTTGGTGTACAGCGGGCTGGCTCCGGCCCACTCTTCGATGGCGATCTGCAGCATCTCTTCGCGCCCGAATTCAGCTATGCACCATGCCATTCCGGACCGGTCGATGAGTTGACCGATCAGCAACAGCTCGGGCACCAGGACCGCGAGCTCCGCACGCGACAGCGACGCGTACCTACTTGTCATCGAGCCTGCCCCCGGAATGCATCTTCACCGCGGCGTTGACATTGGCCTCGCGGTCCTCGCCCTTGCCCTGCTCGGCGGCCTTCTTGCGCTGTTTCGCCACCTTGGTCACCACACCGTCGAGCTTGGCACCCAACGGGAAGCCGAGGTAGTGGGTCAGGAAGATGGCCATCTCCTTGAGTTCGTCCTCGGTGAACTCGCCGTTGGCCAGCGCGGCGTTGACCTGGATCTCCGCCAGTTCCGAAATCCCCAGGGCGGTAACGCAGGTCAGCGTCATCATCCGCTTGTCCCGCATCGACAGACCGGGACGGCTCCAGATGGTGCCGAACAGATGGTCGGCGGTCAGCGCGAAGTAATCGCCGGGCATGTCCGGCATGGCCCAGCCGTACACCTGGTTCATCATCTCCAGGCCCTTGGCCCGCAACTCATCCATGTGTGTTCTCCTGGTTCATTCCGACTGGTGGGGTACGCCGAGGCCCTCGGCGATGTCGCGCAGCGCTATCTCGGCGAGCGGCAGTTCGACGCCGGTGGCCGCGCCGAGGCCGAGCGCCAACCGCAGGTCCTTCTCTGCCAGCCCACGGGTGTGTACGAACATGTTGTAGAGGAAGTGGTCGGGTGTCAGCGGTTTGGTGTCGTCCCGCGCCATGATCGCGCCAGGTCAGCCGCTCTGCGCGTCGCTGTGCCGCACCACCCGCCCGAGCTTCTGCAGGTCGATGCCCGCCGCCTCGGCCAATTTCTGGGCCTCAGCTGCGGCGGCAAAGCCGATGAAGGTCAGCATGTTTCGGGCCAGTTTCATCCGGGTTCCCGCACCCGGCTCGCCGGCACGAACCACCATCGAGGCCCACTGCTTGAACACCGGCTTCACCTTGTCGTAAGCGGGGTCGTCGGCCCCCACCATGACGGCCAGCTCGCCCTTCTCGGCCGCGCCGGCGCCGCCGCTCACGGGGGCGTCGACGATGTGAATGCCCTTGGGCCGCAGTTGATCGGCCAACTCCGCCGCGGTGTTCGGCTCGATCGTGGAATGGATGGCGATCACCGTGCCGGGCTTGGCGTGCTCGGCCAGCTGCCCGACGACGTCGCGTACCTGCTCGTCGGTGAGTACCGTCACGCTGATCACATCCGCGGCAGCAACGTCGGCGATGCCGTCGGCAGCCGTCGCGCCGAGCTCTACCAGAGGCGCCATGGCCTCCGCGCGCATATCGAAAACGATGAGCCCGCCCGGCCATTGGGTCAGTCGCTTCGCCATCGGCGCGCCCTGGTTGCCCAGGCCGAGGTAGCCGAGTTTCACGGTGCTTGTCGGCTCCTCGCGCAAGCGCTCGTCGGTGCTCATGATCGGATGATCTGTCCGCCGTCGACATTGAAAATCTGTCCGGTGATCCAACTGGCCTCGTCGGACAGCAGGAACAGGCACATGCCGACCAAGTCTTCGGGGGTGCCCATCCGCGCCAGCGGCAGGGTCTGCACTATCTGCTTCACAATGGCCTGTGGGGTGGTACTGCGGTTGGCCTCGGTGTCGATCGGCCCGGGCGCGATCGCGTTGATGCGGATCTTGCGCCACCCCAACTCACGGGACAACTGCTGCGTCAACCCGTTGACGCCAACCTTGGCCAACCCGTAAAAGTTGGCGTAAACCCAGGCCGCGGTGGAGGACTGGTTGACGATGGCCCCGCCGCCGCGCTGCTCCATGTGCGAATAAACCGCCCGGGTACACACCAGCGCCCCGTCCAGATTGACGCTCATGAACTTGCGGTAGTAGTCCCAATCCACAGTCAGCAGGCCGTCGAGCTTCATGCCGCCGAAGATCGCGGCGTTGTTCACCAGATAGTCGATACCACCGAACTCCGCCGCAGCCTGGGCAGCCATGTCGTTGGCCGAGTCGATGTCCGAGACGTCGACCCGCACGGCCAGCGCTTTGCCGCCCGCGGCCTTGATCCCCGCGGCGACGTTCTGCGCGCCTTCGACGTTGATGTCGGCGACGACCACCGCGGCGCCTTCCCGGGCCAACGCCTCGGCGTAGGCCTGGCCGATGCCGCCGCCGGCCCCGGTAACGATGCCGACCTTATCCTTGAACCTCATATCGTCCTTCCCGCCGAGTGGGCAGTTGTTGCACGGTTTTCGCGAATTTTCGTGTCATAAGTGGCCGCTCGGCCATTAGGTGGCCAACGTGGCGATGCACTTGGTCTCCAGGTACTCCTCGAACCCGGCGACGCCCATCTCGCGTCCGTTGCCGGACTGCTTGTAGCCGCCGAACGGCGCGTCGGCGGAGTACCAGACACCGCCGTTGACGTTGACGGTGCCGACGCGCAATCGGGCCGCCACCCCGGCTGCGCGCTGCGGGTCAGCCGAGAACACCGTGCCGGACAGGCCGTACGGCGAGTCGTTGGCGATCCGCACCGCGTCGTCGTCGCCGTCGTGGGCGATCACGGTGAGCACCGGTCCGAAGATCTCCTCGCGGGCCACCCGGGCCGAGTTGTCCAGGCCGGCAATGACAGTCGGCTGGATGAAGAATCCGGTGTCGCGGTCGGCGGGCCGTCCGCCGCCGCAGGCGAAGGTGCCGCCCTCCTCGATGGCCAGGTCCAGGTAGCCCTGCACCCGGTCGCGCTGGCGGGCCGAAATCACCGGGCCACAGACGGTCCGCGGGCTGGATGGGTCACCGGGCTTGATGCCGCCCATGGTGCCGGCGGCCGCTGCCACCGCCTCGTCGTAGCGGGCTCTCGGCACCAGCAGTCGGGTGGTGATCGCGCAGCCTTGGCCGGCGTGCATCGCAGCGGTGAACGCCGCCATCGCACAGGCGCCGGCCAAGTCGGCGTCGTCAAGAACCAGGAAGGCCGACTTGCCGCCGAGTTCCAGGAACACCTTCTTGATGGTGAGTGCGGCATCGGTCATCACCGTCCGGCCCGTGGCGGTCGACCCGGTGAACGAAACCATGTCCACCCCAGGGTCTTTCGACAGCAGCGCGCCGACGGCGTGGTCGCTGGAGGTGACGACGTTGACGACACCGGCCGGGAAATCGGTGTGTTCGGCGATCAGCTCACCCAGCACGGCCGCCATCCACGGGGTGTCCGGCGCCGGCTTGAGGATCAGGGTGTTACCGGCAGCGAGGGCCGGGCCGACCTTGGCCAGGTTGATCTGGTGTGGGAAGTTCCACGGCGTAATTGCGCCGACGACGCCGACGGCCTCCCGTGCCACGGTGCGCTGGGTTGGAATCCCTTGCGGTGTGGCACGTCCCAAGTCGGTAGTCCACGAATAGCTCTCGGCGGTGTCGGCCGCGAAACTCAGATCCTCGATCGGGCCATCCAAGTGCGCTCCGGCGGTGAGCATCCGGGGCGCGCCCACCTCGGCAATGGTCAGCTCGCGGAGCTCATCGGCGTGGTCACGCATGGCCTGCTGCAGCTGCCGAAGGCAGCGCACCCGTAGTTCGACGTTGGTGGACCAGTCGGTCTCATCGAAGGCCCGCCGGGCGGCGCCAATAGCGGCACCCATATCGGCCTCCGTGGCATCGGCTGCCACCCCGAGAGTTTCCTCGGTCGCGGGGTTGATGGTCGGGAACACGCCCGCTGACCCCGGCACCAATTTGCCGTCGATGAGAAGGCGACTTTCCCGATTACCCAGCAAGGCCATGTGCACTCCTGCGGTTTCTGGACAACTGTCCGATTACGTTCAGTCGAACCATAACCCCACGCCCCGCCGACAGGCAAGGATTGATCCGCAAGACACCGCCAACAATCCAAGAACTGCCAATTTAGCTGCGACTTTTCCGTCACACCTTGCCCACGCAGCACGGCATCGGCTAACTTGGACATGTGTCCAGCGATGCAGTGGTAGCGATCACAACCACCGGCGATCCAAGCCAGGTTCAGGGTGATCAACCCCGTAACCGCCGCCAGGAGGAGACCTTTCGCAAGGTCCTGGCCGCCGGTCGCGAGATGCTGCGCGAGTCCGCCTACGCCGACCTGACGGTGCGCGCCGTCGCGGCCCGGGCGAAGGTGGCACCGGCTACCGCGTACACGTACTTCTCGTCCAAGAACCACCTGATCGCCGAGGTCTACCTCGACATGGTCCGCCAGGTCCCGTACTTCACCGACGTCAACCAGCCGATGGTCAGCCGTGTCGAGCAGGCGCTGCGCAGCCTGGCCCTGGTGGTCGCCGACGAACCCGGTGTGGCCGCCGCCTGCACGACGGCGCTACTGTCCGCCAGCGACGAAACGGTGCGCAAGGTCCGGGACCGGATCGGGGGCGAAATCCACCGCCGGATCCGTTCCGCGGTGGGTCCCGATTCGGATCCCCGCATCGTCTCCGCCCTGGAGATGACGTACTTCGGCGCACTGGTCAACGCCGGCAGTGGCGTCTACACCTACCACCAGATCGCCGACCGGCTGTCCTACGTCGTCGGGCTCATCGTCGGAGAGCACACCGCCGACAATTCCGCCGAATCGGCAGCAAAAACACTGGGAGACAATGCATGACGGCCAACGTCGAGCTGCTGATCGATCCGTACAGCTACCACTTTCACGAGGATCCGTACCCGTACTACCGGCGACTGCGCAACGAGGCGCCGCTGTACCGCAACGACGAGCTGAACTTCTGGGCGCTGTCCCGGCACAGCGACGTGCTACAGGGGTTCCGCAACAGCACAGCTTTGTCCAACAAGCACGGCGTATCGCTGGATCCGATCTCCCGCAACGACGAAGCGCATCGCGTGATGTCCTTTCTGGCCCTTGACGATCCGGCGCACCTACGGCTGCGCACCCTGGTCTCCAAGGGCTTCACCCCGCGCCGCATCCGGGAGCTCGAGGGCCGGGTCACCCAGATCGCCGTCCAGCATCTCGACGCTGCGCTGGAACACCAAAGCTTCGATTACGTCGACGACTTCGCCGGTAAGCTGCCGATGGACGTCATCAGCGAGCTGATGGGAGTACCCGACGAAGACCGGGTCCGGATCCGTGCCCTGGCCGACGCCGTAATGCACCGCGAAGACGGAGTGGCCGACGTACCCGCGTCCGCCATCGCGGCGTCGGGCGAACTGTTGATGTACTACGCCGACATGGTCAAGCAGCGCCGCAAGGCCCAATCCGATGACCTCACCTCAGCGCTGGTGGAAGCCGAGATCGACGGCGACAAACTCACCGACGACGAAATCATGGCGTTCCTGTTCCTGATGGTGGTCGCCGGCAACGAGACCACCACCAAACTGCTTGCCAACGCCGCATATTGGGGATTCAAGAACCCCGATCAGCTGGCCCCGGTGTTCGACGACCCTGAGCTGATCACACCGTGGGTGGAAGAGACGCTGCGCTACGACACCTCCAGTCAGCTGCTGGCGCGCGCGGTGGTCGAGGACCTGACCTTCTACGACACCACCATTCCCGCCGGCGGCGTACTGGTGCTGCTGGCCGGCTCGGCCAATCGCGACGAGCGGGCGTTCGACAACCCCGACGAATACCGCATCGGCCGCGACATCGGTTCGAAGCTGGTCAGTTTCGGCAGCGGCGCCCACTTCTGCCTCGGCGCGCATCTGGCCCGGATGGAGGCCCGGGTGGCATTGACCGAGTTGTTCAAACGAATCCGCGGCTACGAGGTGGACGAGGCCAATTCCGTCCGCGTGCACTCGAGCAGCGTCCGAGGATTCGCCCATCTCCCGATCACAGTGAAGGCACGCTAAATGGCCCGTTTCGAACCACATCCCGCCCGTCGCCCCGCCATTGTGGCCGGTGCTTCATCGGGCATCGGCGCCGCCGCGGCGACCGAGCTTGCCGCCCACGGCTTCCCGGTCGCGCTCGGCGCCCGTCGCGTGGAGAAATGCCAGGAACTCGTCGACCAGATCAAAGCCGATGGCGGAGAGGCGATTGCGCTGCCCCTGGACGTCACCGACGCCGAGTCGGTCGAGAACTTCGTGGCGAAAGCGTCTGCCGCTCTTGGCGATATCGAGGTGCTGGTCACCGGGGCAGGCGACACCAACTTCGGCCGTCTGCACGAGATGAGTGTCGACGAGTTCGCCGAGCAGCTGCAGATCCATCTGGTCGGCGCCAACCGGATGGCCCGCGCTGTGGTCGACGGCATGGTGGCACGCCAGCGCGGTGACCTGATCTTCGTCGGCTCCGACGTGGCGCTGCGACAGCGTCCGCACATGGGTGCCTACGGCGCGGCGAAGGC
>JARLGS010000435.1 GCA_031292695.1 Mycobacterium sp.
AGAGTGACCGTGTTCGTGCTCGCGTTGTACACGGCCGTCAGCACATGGATGTACTGGTTGGTCGAGTGACCCGCGTCGACCTGGCCAACGGTGTTGATCACGTTGTACGGACCAAGGCCGATGATCGAATAGTTCAGCGCGTTGTTCGCCTGGGTCGGGTTGAGCGCGGTGCTAAACGCGAGCGTGATCTGAGTCGGCTGCCCGTGGATGCCGGTGCGCACCAGGCCAGTGACGGTGGGGATCGGCCCGTTGACCGGCGGCGTGACCGGGCCGGCGATGTTGGCTGTACTCGTCGTGCCGGCGCTGTCACCGAAGGTGTCGGTAATCTTCACCGTCAACGTGTAGGTGCCCTTTGCGGCGTAGGTGTGCGTGCCGGCGACGTCGAAGCCGATGCCGCTGTTGTCCGGCGCGATGCCGGTCGCCGCGGTCGTGGTGCCATCTCCCCAGTCGATCGTGGCCGAGAAGTCGCTGGCCTGGGGGTTCACGTCGGCCGAGGTGAAGGTCGCCACCACGCCCGTGAACGCCGTCTCCGCGTTGCCGGTGATCGTGGTGCCCGTCGCCTGGAGGATCTGGGTCGGGTCGAGGCGGCCAATCTGGCTGGCAATCCCCTCGGCGAACCAGAGAGCGCTGTCAGCGCCGGACGCGATCCCGTTCGGGCCGCTGCCCACCGTGGGGATGGCGAACTCCTCGAAGTCCCCCGTGGACGGGCTGATGCGGCCGATCTGGTTCGCCGTGTGCTCCGTAAACCAGAGGTTGCCATCCGCGCCGGCCGTGATGCCCTGGGGGGTGCTCGACGCGGTGGGGATCAAGTACTCCGTGATCACGCCGCTGGTCGGGATGATCGTGCCGATCTGGTCGGCGCTCTGCTCGGTGAACCAGAGGTTGCCGTCCGGGCCCGACGTGATTCCGAAGGGCGAGGAATCCGCGTTTGGAAGCGAAAACTCGGTGAACGCGGTGAGAGTCGGGTCGAATTCGCCGATCTTGTTGGCCGTGCTCTCGACGAACCACAGCTTGCCGTTCGACCCGGTCGTGATCTCGGTCAGGCCGTCGCCCGTCGGAGTCGGGAGCGGGTACTCGGTGATCGTGTTCGTCGACAGGTCGAGCTTCCCGATCTGCTCGAGGCTCGCATTTGCGTCGGTGAACCAGATATTGCCGTCCGGTCCAAGCGTGATCCCGAACGGGGCGGCCGTACCCAGCGTTGGATTCGGGATCGTGAACTGCGTGATCGTGCCCGTGGCAGTGTTGATCGCGCCGATCGCGGAGCCGCTATTTTCGGTAAAGTAGAGCGTGTTGCTTCCGGCAGGACCCGCGGTGATCTCAAGCGGGTTGGAGGGAGCTGTCGTCGGGACTGCGAACTCGGTTACCGCGCCGGTCGCCGGCACGATCTTGCCAATATTGTTGGCCGACGTTTCCGTGAACCACAAGTTGCCGTCCGGCCCCGCGGTG
>JARLGS010000436.1 GCA_031292695.1 Mycobacterium sp.
CCCTTCAGCGACAGCACCGCGATCCGGTAGCAGTCCCGCAGCGGCCGGCTCACCTGCGCGGTGAGTGCGTTGCGCTGCAGCGTTTTCCGGCTCTCCCCGAGATTGAGCAGGGTGCCCGACCCGTAGTAGACCCACTTGCGCCACCCGGCCGACGGAGCGCGACTGGGCCGGCTGAGCAGCGCGACGGTCGCGGGGTCCAGACTCCGCGGCTTGGCCGGTTTCACCGGTACCGGCAGCTGCACTTTCGGCTCGGGTGCACCGGGCACCTCGATGAGCGCGGCCGGCGACGCCGCCGAGCGCTCCGCGGTGTCGCGGGGCTCGGCAGGGTCCCGGAACCGGCCCTGCCCCCGGAACGACTGGGGCAAGCTCAGCCCACCCCGGCGTACGAATGCAGGCCGACGGTCACCAGATTGATGAAGAACAGATTGAACACCATCGCGACGAAACCAACCACGTTGATCCAGGCGGCCTTCTTGTCGCGCCAGCCCGCGGTGGAGCGGGCGTGCAGGTAGGCGGCGTACACCACCCAGGCCACAAAGGACACCGTCTCCTTGGGGTCCCAACCCCAGTACCGGCCCCAGGCCTCCTCAGCCCAGATGGCCCCGAAGATGACGCCGAACCCGAAGATCGGGAACGCGAAAATGGTTGTCCGGTAGGCAATACGGTCCAGCGTCTGGGCATCGGGCAGACGGCTGACCACGCGGGCCAGGGTGCCGTCGCGGCCGGGCTCGGCCAGCGGCGACATCTTCAGCAGGAACAGGATGCTGGCCACACCGGCGACCAGGAACACCCCGGAGCCGAGGCTGACCACCGACACATGGATCGGCAACCAGTACGACTGCAACGCGGGCATCACCGGCGCGGCGTTGGTGTACAGCCACTTGCCCGACACCGCCAGCAGGATCAGTTCGGGCACCAGGACGAAAACCCACAGGGCGCGGAACTGCGGCTTGCGCAACACGATCGAGGCAGCGATCAACCCGCAGAAACTGGTCAGGTTGATGAACTCGTACATGTTGCCCCACGGCACCCGCATGGTGGCCAGGCCGCGCAGCACGATGCAGGCGAACAGCATCGCGATACCGACGTACACCAGCGCCAGCCCGACCCGGCCGATCCGCTCGTCGACGGTGCGACCCGGCTCGTCGATGATCACGCCTGGTGTGGCACTGTTCGCTCCCACTCCCGCGCTGCCGCGGAGGCTCGCCCCGACCAACTGCCCTTCGCGCGAGCGCTCATCGATCTTGCGGCCACGGCTGTAGGCCAGCTCGACGGCCAGCAGCAGCAGGGCGCCGACCAGCACCACCACCGACGTGGTGAACGCCCAGTCCGAGTACCGGGACAGCCCGATGTCGATGTGCTCTGTATTCATGCGCTGTCCGCCTCCGCTACTCGCTGGACGTTCATGCTTCCGTTCCTCCCACCAGCCGCGCGGTGAGGCGTTCGAACTCGTCGCCCCAGCCGGAATTGTCGGTGCGGGCCAGGCCGCCGAGCTCAACGTTCACGCTACCCGGCGCGGCAGGCGCGATCCGAATCCAAACCCGGCGCCGGCGCACCACCAACGACACCAGCAGGCCGCCCATCATGGTCAGCGCGAACTCCAGCACCCACACCTGCGCCGGGTCGTGCGACACCTGAATGTTGATGAACGGCACCGCGCCGTCGAAGCGGACGACGGTGCCGTCGTCCAGCTTGGTCTGCTCGCCGACCGTCAAGTTCACCCGGGCCTGCTTGATGAGCCGTTTCTCGTCGACGAGCCGGGGGTCGAGCGCGAACAACGACTGCGGCCGGCCACTGTCCAGCCCGGTATCGCCGCGGTAGATGTCGATGGCCACCGCGGGCGAGTTCAGTGCCGGGAAGCTCGACGACAGCAGCTTGCCGTCCAGCTCGGCAGTCGGGGCGAACAGCCCTTGGATGGCGATCTGATGCTTGCGCCGCTCCCGATCGTCGGGGTAGCTGCCGCCGGGCGGGTCGACCCGCACCACGCCTGAGGACAGCAGGGTCAGCGGAGTCTCCGGTTTCCACTGCACGGTCGAGGTGCGGGTCTGCCCGTTCGGGAAGGTGACGGTGAAGGTGGGCGCGTAACCGTGGCCCTGCAGGTAGATCCGTTCGCCGCCGATCCGCAGCGGATGGTTGACTTCGAGCCGATACGGCCGCCAGGTGCCGCTGACCAGGTCGGCACCATCCTGGTAGTCGATGTTCGCCGCGAACGACGTGGCCTGGCCGCTCGGCAGGTACCGGGCGTCGAAGCTGTGCACCTGCAGGCAGGTGGGGTGTAGTGCGGTGCCGTCGACCACGTTGCCGGCCCGGAAGGAGTCGAACGCGGCCGGCGAGGCCGAGCAGAAGCCGGGCCCGCCGTCGGCGATGACGATGACGTTGCCCTCGTAGCCGAACATCTTGCCGAAGGCGACCGCCACCAGCAGGCCAAGCAGCGAGAAGTGGAAGACGATGTTGCCGAACTCGCGCAGATAGCCCTTCTCCGCGGAAATTTCGAGGCCACCGCCTGCATCATCGCCACTGAGCTGCCTGGTGACCTGGCGCCAGCCTTTGAGCCGGGCCGCCAGCTGGTCGGCGACGGTGGCGGGCTCACCGGGCACGGTCCGTTCGGCGTACTTGGGCAGCCGGGCCAGGTTGCGCGGCGCGGGCACCGGGACGACGCGCAGGCTGCGGACATGCTCGCTCAGCCGCGGGGTCAGGCAGCCCACCAGCGAGATGAACAGCAGCGCGTAGATCGCGGTGAACCAGAAGCTGGAAAACACCGAAAACGCCTGCACCTTGTCGAGCCACGGGCCGATCACCGGGTGCTGGGCCAGATATTCGTCGACCTTGCCGGCATTGAGTGACCGCTGCGGCAAGAGTGCGCCCGGGATCGCGCCGAGGGCCAGCAGGAACAGCAGGACCAGCGCGGTGCCCATCGAGGTCAGGGTGCGCCAGGTGTTCCGGAACAGCGCGAGCACCTGCGAAACTGCGCCCGGACGCGGCGTTTCGGGTGTTTTTGCGTCTGCTCGCGAAGAAACTTCGGTCATATCGACAACCTCACGTTGCTCACGAAGGCGTCCCGCACCCACGAGGTGAAGTCGTTCCACACCCCGGTGACCAGCGCCGCGCCCACTGCGATCAGCAGCAGCCCCCCGAACACCTGGATGGCGCGGGTGTGCCGGCGCAGCCAGCCCAGCCCTTGCACCGCGCGGGCAGACCCGAAGGCCAAGAGCACGAAGGGAATTCCCAGACCCAGGCAGTAGGCGATCACCAAGGCAACCCCGCGCGCCACGCTGGCCCCGTCGCTGGCCGAGGCCACCGCGATGACGCCGGTGAGCGTCGGACCCAGGCACGGCGTCCAGCCCAGCCCGAACACCGCACCCAGCAGCGGGGCGCCCACCACCGTGGACACCTGCCGCGGGGTGAACCGCACCTGACGCTGCAACGCCGGCACCAGCCCGACGAACACGAGGCCCATGATGATGGTGACGACACCGCCGATACGTTGCAGCAGAAGCTGATTGGTGATCAGCGTGGTAGTCAGGCCGAGCACCGCGACGGCACCCATCAGGAACACCGCAGTGAAGCCGGCGACGAACAACGCCGCCGCACCCGTCACCCGCCAGCGCGCGGTACGGACGGTGACGCCGCCGGGGGCCCCTGCTGTTTCGTCCACCCCGACGACCGCAGCCAGATACGACAGGTATCCGGGCACCAGCGGCACCACGCAAGGTGAGGCGAAGGACACCAGACCGGCCAGCACGCTCACCCCGAGCGCCACCAGAACCGGTCCCGCAGCAGCGGTTTCGGCGAATCCGGTCATGCCTTGACCTCCGCACCCTCGCCGGCGAGTCGCTGCACGACCGGCTTGAGGTCGTCGGCCAGCAGTTCGCGCAGGAACACCGCCGCGACCCGGTGCTGGCGGTCCAGCACCAGCGTCGAGGGAATGACCGTGGTCGGGTACTTGCCGCCGAACGCGATCATGGTGCGCATCGCGGGGTCGTAGATCGACGGGAAGGTCACCTTGTGGTCGACGATGAAATCCACGGCGGCCTGCCGGTTGTTGTCCCGCACGTCGATGCCGAGGAACGCGACGCCCTGAGCCTTGGTCTGCTCGTACACCTTCTGTAGCTCGGAGATCTCCGAGCGACACGGCCCGCACCACTGACCCCACACGTTGATCACCACGACCTGGCCCGAAAAATCTTCCAGGGAAAGGGTTTTCGACGGATCGACGAGCGACGGCCCACGCACTGCGCCCGGCTTGCCGCGGCTCGATGGCGGATCGTAGAAGATGTCGGTCTTACCGCCGGGGGCGACGAACTCGAAGGTGCCGCCCTGCGCGACGGCGTCGTCACCGGTGGAGCAGCCGACCAGCAGCACGGCCGCCGTCAGGACGGCCGCCATCACTGCCCCGGCGCGGGCCACCACCGAAGTCACTGTCCGGCCAGCTCCGAGTATCCCCAGCCGACCATCTGGTCGCCGTGGAAGTAGAACGACGTCACCGACGCCAGGTTGCACATCCGCCTGGTCGGGAAGTGGTGCAGCTTGCGTCCGAGCATCGTGCGCCGCAGCGTCTCCACCGGCAGCTGATGGCTGACGCACACCGCCTCGTGCCCGGCACCCTTGGTCCGGGCCCGGTCCACGGCGGCGGTCATCCGTGCCGCGATGTGCTGGTACGGCTCGCCCCATGACGGGGTCTTCGGGTCCCGCAGGTGCCACCAGTTCCGGGGATCGCGCAGCGCGCCATCGCCGGGCGAAACTCGTTGCCCCTCAAAGACATTCTCCGACTCGATGAGTTCGTGATCGGTGTCGATGGGCAGGCCGTGCCTGGCGGCGATGGGCGCCGCGGTCTCCTGCGCGCGCTCCAGCGGCGAGGCCACCACGTAGACGATGTCGCGTTCGGCCAGCCAGCCCGCGACCGCCTCGGCCTGTGCCCGTCCGCGGTCGGAAAGGTGGAAATCGGGCTTGCGGCCGTAGAGGATCTTGTCCGGGTTGTGCACTTCACCGTGGCGCATCACGTGCACGATCGTCTTATCGGTCATGCGGGCTCCTGGGCTTGAGCAGCGGCCCGCGCGGCGGCGGGCAGAGCGGACGCGATCCGGTCGAACGCAGCGTCGTCGAGTGCGGTCGAGACGAACCAGGTTTCGAAGGCACTGCACGGCGGGTACACCCCGGCGTCCAGCAAGGCGTGGAAGAAAGCCGGATAACGCCAGGTTTCGGTGGCCTTGGCCGACGCGAAGTCGGTGACCTCGCCATCCCCGAAGAACACCGTGAGAAAGTTCCCGGCCCGCGAAATTCGGTGCGCCACAGACGCTTCGGTGAGTGCACCCGACAGCAGGCCCGACAACCTATCGGCATTGGCGTCCAGGGTGCGGTACACCGCGTCGTCGGCAGCGCGCAGCGTGGCGAGGCCGGCGGCCATGGCCACCGGGTTTCCGGACAGGGTCCCGGCCTGGTACACCGGCCCGAGCGGGGCCAGCCGTTCCATCACCTCGGCGCGACCGCCGAAGGCCGCGGCAGGCAGGCCGCCGCTCATCACCTTG
This sequence comes from Mycobacterium sp., assembly GCA_031292695.1. GTDB lineage: Bacteria > Actinomycetota > Actinomycetes > Mycobacteriales > Mycobacteriaceae > Mycobacterium. The sequence continues at coordinate 5,526 of JARLGS010000436.1, forward strand.
CCGAAGGTGAACAGGTCGGCGTCGACCGGATCCATCCCGTACCAACCGCTGCGGCTGACCCGGAAGCCCGTCATCACCTCGTCGAGGATCAGCAGCGCGCCGGCGGCGGCGGTGATCTGCCGCAGCGCGGCGTTGTAGCCCGCGGCCGGCGGCACGGTGCCCATGTTGCCGGGGCTGGCCTCGGTGATGATGCACGCGATCTGGTCGCCGAGCTCTGCGAACGTCTGGCGCACCGCATCCAGGTCGTTGTACGGCAGCACGATCGTGTCGGCAGCGGCCGCTCCGGTGACGCCCGGCGAGGACGGCAGACCAAGCGTCGCGACGCCGGAGCCCGCGTCGGCCAGCAGCGCATCGCTGTGGCCGTGGTAGCAGCCGGAGAACTTGATGATCTTCGGCCGGCCGGTGAAGCCTCGGGCCAGCCGGATGGCGCTCATCGTGGCCTCGGTGCCGGAGTTCACGAACCGGATGCGCTCGACCGGAGCGACCCGGTCGATGATCTCCCGGGCCAGGTCGGTCTCGGCCGGTGTCGGCGCCCCGAAGGACAGCCCGCTGGCCGCACTGGTCTGGACGGCCTCGACGACTGCCGGGTGGGCATGGCCCAGGATCATCGGACCCCAGGAGCACACCAGGTCGACGTAGCGGTTGTCGTCGGCATCGGTCAGCCAGTAGCCGTTGGCCGAGGTGATGAATCGCGGAGTGCCGCCGACCGAGGTGAAGGCCCGCACCGGCGAGTTGACCCCGCCGGGGATCACGGTCGACGCGTCGGCGAACAGTTTCGCGGAGACGTCGGTAGAGCGCATGGCCACCAGTGTCCCAGCCGCTCGCCCCAGGACCAACTACAGGGTGTAGGAGCAGGGCGGAGGGTGTGACCCTGAGCCACAGGCGTCCCACGCGCCTCTGTCTGGATATGAGGTGCGTTCGCCCACCCCCGGGCAATAACTTTCGAACTCGTCAATATTCCAGCCGCCGGCCGCAGGACCTTGGTAGGTTCGACTCTCGAGATTTCATCGCGAAGGGTCGCTCATGACTGCCGTCTCCGCGTCACCGGTCTGCGAATTGGTTTGCTGCTCGCGACTTTCCAGCGTTTTGGACATTGGCGCGAATCCGATCGACGGTGATCCTCCGTACAAGGAGATGCTGGAGTCTGGGCTCTGCACGGTAACTGGATTCGAGCCGCAAAAAGATGCGTTGGCCGAGCTGGAGCGACGAAAGGGAGCTCTGGAGAAATACCTTCCTCATGCCGTCGGCGACGGGGAGACACACCGCTTGAAGATCACCAGAGCCTCGGGGATGACGAGCCTTCTTACTCCCGATCCCAAGCGACTCCAGCTGTTCAACGGATTCCCGGAGTGGGGCACGGTGATTGGTGAAGTCGACGTGCGGACGCATCGTCTCGACGAGATCGACGACGTTCCGGATTTCGACTTGCTCAAGATCGACATCCAGGGCGGGGAACTGATGGTGTTCCAGCACGGTCGCGAGAAGTTGAAGAACGCTGTTGCAGTCCAAACAGAGGTGTCGTTCGTGCCCCTTTATGAGGACCAGCCGACTTTCGGCGACGTGGACAATGAATTGCGGCGTCAGGGATTTATGCCGCATTCGTTTCCCGCCATAAAGCGGTGGGCCATCGCACCAACCGTGTTCGGTGGTGATTTCCGCCGCGGCGGGAACCAATTGCTCGAAGCCGACATCGTTTACGTGCGGGATATCGCGTATCCAGAACGCATGACAACCGAGCAGTTGTCGCAGCTCGCGATGATTGCGTTTCACGTCTACGGCTCAATCGACCTTGCCCTGTTCTGCATCATCGAACTGAGTCGACGCGGGCAAGCCTCGGAGGACGCCGGCGCACAGTTCTTACAGCGTGCCGCGCCAGCTGTTCCGCAGTGAATCTGCCGCCAGCAGCATGACTCCCGGTCGACGAATGTGCAGTCAGTGCGTCGCTTTCGCGATTCTCGCGCGCTGGGTGCACATTCGCGGCGACCGGGCGACGCGGAAGTCGTGGGTGGGGTTCAAGCGTCGGGTGTGACCCCAAGCCCCCTACTTCTCCGGTGCCAGCTTGAACACCGGGTGGTCGGCGTCGTCGGGCAGCTCCTGCCAGTAGCCCTCCACGACCTTCCCGGCCAGCGGCCGGTACGCCGCGATGATCGGCGCCCGCTCCGCGACCGGCACCTCGGTGGCCAGGTAGTTGGCCTTCCCGAGCGTCACCACAGGGTTGGCCCGGACGTTCTTCACCCACGCCGATTCACCGCGCGTGGACACCAGGTAGCGCACGCCGTCGACCTGCGGTACCACCACCGGGATGCGCTGCAGCTCGCCGCTGGTGCGCTTGACGATGATCAGCGTCTCGCTACCACCGACGCCGGTCAGCCGCGCGATGCGGTTGAACACGTTGGTCACGAACCACGGGGGCTTCAGGTAGGCCATGGGCCAAAGCCTATGGCTACAGCGCGCTCAGCGCATCGTCCAGAATGTCGAGCCCGCGCTTGGCGTCGTCGATGCTGATGTTGCATGGCGGCACCAGGTGGAAACGGTTGTAGTTCATGAACAACAGCAGGCCGTTCTGGCGGGCGCGCGCATTGATGGCGCCCATCTCCGGCGAGCTGCCGCCGTACGGTGCCAGTGGCTCCTTGGTGGCACGGTCCTTGACCAGCTCGACGGCCCAGAACACACCCAGCCCGCGGACGTCGCCGATGATGTCGTGCTTCTCGGCCAGTGCCGCGAGACCCGGACCGAAGACGTCGGTGCCGATCAGCTCGGCGTTCTCGACGATCTTCTCGTCGCGCATCGCGGTCAGCGTCGCCACTGACGCCGCGCAGGCCAGCGGGTGGCCGGAGTACGTCAGCCCGCCCGGGTACGGCTGCTCCAGGAAGCGCTCCAGGATCTTGTCGCTGACGATGACGCCACCGAGCGGCACATAGCCGGAGTTGACGCCCTTGGCGAACGTGATCAGGTCCGGGGTGACGCCGTAGTTGTCCAGCGCGAACCACTTGCCGGTACGCCCGAAGCCGGCCATCACCTCATCGAGGATCATCACGATGCCGTGCTGATCGCACAGTTCCCGCACGCCCTTCAGGTAACCGGGCGGCGGCGGCATGATGCCGACGGTGCCGGGCACCGATTCCAGGATGATCGCCGCGAACGCATTCGGGCCTTCGAACTCGATGACCGACCGCAGGTGCGCCAACGCGCGCTCCGACTCTTCCTCCTGCGTGAGCGAGCCGAACTGGCTGCGGTACAGGAACGGGCCGAAGAAGTGCGTGGTGCCCTCGCTGCCGTAGTCGTTGCCCCAGCGGCGGACGTCGCCGGTCAGGTTGATCGTCAGGGCGGTACCGCCGTGGTAGCTGCGGTACGTCGACAGCGTCTTGTAGCGGCCGGTGAACACGCGGGCCATCCGGATGGCGTGCTCGACGGCATCGGCGCCACCGTTGGTGAAGAACACCCGGTTGAAGCCTTCGGGGGCGACCTGGCAGATCAGGTCGGCGGCGGTGGCCCGGGCCTCGTTGGCGTGCTGCGGCGCGATGGTGCACAGCTTGGCGGCCTGCTCGGCGATGGCCGCGACCACCTTGGGGTGCTGGTGGCCGATGTTGGTATAGACGAGCTGGCTGGAGAAGTCGAGCAGCCGGTTACCGTCACCGTCGATGAGGTAGCTGCCCTCGGCGCCGGTGAAGACCAGCGGGTCCAGCTTTCCCTGGGCCGACCACGAGTGGAATACACGGCTGCGCTCCAGGTCATAGATCCGGCGGGCGTCGGCGTTGGCGGGCGCAGGCATGCATTCCTCCTCGAGGATGAAATCAGCGGGTGACGGGTTGTGTGCGGCACAGCGTAGTCGCCGCTACCGATCGGTAACTTTACTCGCCTCCCTAGCCGCCCCAGGCATGATGGCGCACGATGGAGCCATGCAGCTCCCCCAGTGGTTAGCCCGCTTCAACCGCCACGTCACGAACCCCATCCAGCGCATCTGGGCCGGATACCTGCCGACCTTCGGCATCCTCGAACACGTAGGCCGCAAATCCGGCAAGACCTTCCGCACGCCACTGACCGTGTTCAGCACCGACGACGGGGTGGCCATCCTGTTGACCTACGGGCCGAACCGCGACTGGCTCAAGAACATCACGGCGGCAGGAGGCGGTCGGATGAAGCGCTACGGCAAGACGTTCGCCGTCACCGATCCGCAGATGGTGACCAAAGCCGAGGCTGCCGGGCACGTGACGGGCTTCGGCCGATTCATGTTCGGCCGCTTGCCTTTTGAGTACGCGGTGCTGTTGCGCCGGGCCTAGCCCGCACTCAGATTGCGGCGCAGCCGGTCCACACCTGGCCCGGTCAGGTCATCGATGGCACAGGGCCGCCCGACCATCACCATCAGCAGCGCTTCGCCAGGCCCAGAGGCTTGGGGTCCCCGCCCGAACGACCAATCCAGGTCGGTGGCGACCAACCGCACGCCCCTGGTCCGCCAGACACCGCGCAGCATCGGCGCGTAGCGGGCGAAGTCCAGCACAGCCTTCAACCGGTCACGCGGTATCTCCCTGGACAGACCCAACGGCCTGCGAATGTCCTGATGGTGAATCATCCCGTCCGCCAAAGCAATCCGACCGCCGAAGCCGGTGGTCAGACCGCGTGGGACAACATGATCGGCAAAGACACCACGAAGCTCGTCGGGGCTGCGGTCTTGGTGGCGTGCCAGCACCGCGGCATTGATCCGCGGCGGGAAGAGCCCGCCGCGGAGGAACTCCCGGACCGTTTCCGTACTGGACAGTTCGTCGTACCCGATGATGTGCGCGACGACGTCGCGCACCCGCCACTCGGTACACAGCGACGGCCGCTCCCACTGCTCCGGGGTGAGCTCGGCGAGTAACTCGACGAGCTCCTGACGTTCGGCGCAAGCCAGATCCATCGTCGTTACCACTGCCCCACCTTTTAGCGAATCGACCACTGACACTTGTCGGACCACCTGAAATTGTGCTCCCACAGCGCAGCTCAGCCAACTGTTGAAACACCGACAATTTCCCCCTACACCGCCAGGTGAATTCAGCAAATATTCACGCTCGCGAAAACCGAGATATGTAGCTGCACAACATAATTGACTCGTTTGTGGTTCTTTCGCGAGTAGTTCAATTGCCCGTTATGCTGCCCGTGAAACACAACAGAAAAATGCGCAATTCATTGCGCGTCCTACGGGGGTGGGGAACATTATTACGTTTGCCAGTGTCAGAACAAATGGACGTGCAATCACCAAGACAATCCATCGGATTGTGCCGGCCGCGTTGATCCTCCTGTGCCTCTGGCGCATCTTCGGTGGCCTAGATCCGACCGTCCGATTCTTCGACGACTTCTTCTATTACGCCAAGACAGCGCAGCATTGGGCGAACGGCGCCGGGGCCACCTTCTTCCCGGGCGAGCCCACCAACGGCTATCACCCGGCGTGGTTCGTCTGGTTGTCGGTGCTGTACTGGACCACGGGAAATGACTCTGCATTCTTTGCCGGCGTCGACCTCAGCGTAATGCTGCTGCTGATCGGGTTCTTCTTCCTCTTCGATCGCTTCCTCTGCCACGTGACCGGCCGCCGGCTGCCCGCCGCGATCGGGGCTGCCGCCGCCACCCTGACCATCGCCCCGATCGCCTATTTGGGGCTGGAGATGGCTTTTACCGCATTCTTCGCGGCCGCCTTGTTGGCCTGGCTGACCCGAAAGCCCCTCGCCGAACAATCCCTGCGTGACGCCGCCATCGCCGGTGTGCTCTGCGCACTGATGGTGCTCGGGCGGCTGGACGCGATGGTCCTGGCGCCCTGCCTGCTGGTCGCAACGGCACCCGCCTGGGGCTGGCGCCGCACGGCGGCCGCGTTCGCCGGTGGCGCACCGCTGTACGGGTATATCAGTCTGAACGTCGCCCTGTACGGTCATATCGGCACCACGTCGATGACCGCCAAGTCGCTGCGTTCCTATTTTCCGCCGAACCTGCACTACATCACCCATGAGCAGCCGGTTCCCGGCGGCGGCGAGATCGGCATGGTCATCGTCGCGATCGTGGTGGCGATGCTGGCCTACCGGATCGCGAACTCCGATGGCCGCCGAATCGCCCTGGCCTTGACCATCGCGCCGATCCTGCAACTGGTGGCCCAGGCCTTCCTGAGCGGCTGGGCGCTGTACCCCTGGTACCTGTACTTCGACTACATGGCAGTTGGCCTGGCCACAGCGCTGGTGGCCTGCCGGCTAGCCGACGCACCGGCCGCCGCCACGCAGATCGGGATACCCGTCGGCATGCTGGCCGCCATCGTGTTGTGCGGGTGGCTCGGCAACGGCGTCCGTCCGGACCCGGCGCAGGTCGGGATTTCCCAAGCCGCACAACAACTCCGAACCTACGCCGCCCGCCATCCCGGCGTGTACGCCATGGGCGACGCGGCGGGCACCCCGGCCTGGCTGATGGATCAACCGGTGGTGCACCTGGAGGGCCTGATGATGTCGCACTCGTTCATCGACCTGATCACTACGCAACAGCCCCTGGCCGTCGCATTCAAGCGTTACCACGTCGACTATTACGTGGCGGTCCGGTCGGAGGGCACCAACGCCGCCGGCTGCCCGACCTACCGAGAACCGAATGCCACCCAGGCCTCGGTACGTGCCCCGGCCATGCGCATGACGATCTGCTCACCGCCCGCCGGTGAGATCAAGACCGGCAACGGTTATCGCATGCTCATCTACCGAATCGACCCCGCGACCGGTTTGGCGGAGTGAGCTGGCGGCCGTCCCGGCTTATCGCGACGGCGCAGGCTTAGCCACCTGCGCCCGCAGCGCCGCGGGCAGGCTGGGCACGAAATGCCGAGCGGCAAAAGCCCGGACTTCCTCAGCAGTCTCGAGCGTCTCGACGCTCGGCAGCAGCAGCACCATCGCGGCGTACCGAAGGATGGTGCCGGCCAGGTCGTTGACCGCCTGTTCCCCGATCCGGTCGGCGAAGCCATCCGGGAAAATGATCCGTAGCGCTGCCGCCATCCGGCCGACCGCGGCACCGTAGTGCCGGTGCGCAAGCTCGAGCACCAGTGCCGGCTCGTCGGCCATCATCCGGTTCAGCACCCGGTGCTTCCGGAATCGCAGGATCGACAACGTGAACGCTTCGACATACAAATCCGATTGCGGCCCTGCAGCTTTCAGCTCGTGCGCGATGTCGGCGAACAACTCGGTGTTCTCCCGCTCGACCACGGCCGCCACCAGTTCGTCCCGGTTGGCGAACCGTCGGTAGATGGTGGTGCGGCTGACCCCGGCCCGCCGCGCCACGTCATCGAGCGCGACCCGGCGGAAGCCGTGCTGTTCGAACTCAAGCAGCGCGGCATCCAGGATTGCGACCGTCGCGGGCGACATATCGGGCGCGGTGGCGTCGCTAGCCGCGGTGGCGTCGCTAGCCGCGGGCATAACCCCGCTGCGCAAACTTGTTGTAGCGCACCGACATCGGCAACCGGTCCCACGCCCAGTTCACCGGCTTGGAGCGCCATGCCGCCGCGAACAGCTGATAGGCCCGTTCCTGGCGCTCTGTCCAGGGCAGCTCCAGCAGGTCACGCGCCCGCGGCGGCATACCACCGCTGGTCAGAAATGCCGCGACCGGGTTGAACACCGGCGCGACCAGCCGCCACACCACCGGGTTGACCGCCTTGGGCTTCGGAAAGCCTTTGGTCACATAGCCGACGCCGTACCGGGCCGTCTTGTGCGGCACCGCAACCTCGGCCATCATCCGGTCCCAGTACCGCTCGAATTCGGCGTAGGTGGCCGGCATCGGCCGGTCGCTGACACCGTAGCGGCGGTACCAGGTCTTCGACTCGAGGTAGATCTGCTCCTTCTCCGCGTCGCTCAGCCGCTTGACGAAGGTGTCGGCGAAGTACAGCACCTGCTCGACGAAGGTGGCATGCGCCCAGTAGTAGGTGTCGGGATCGAGAGCGTGGTAGCGGCTCCCGTCGGGCATATCGCCCTTGATGTTGTGGTGGAAGTCGCGGACCTGGGTGCCGGCATTGTCGCCGTCGGCTCCATACACGGTGCGGAAGATCGGCGGCAGCGACCGCTTGATCCGGGCCGAGGTGTCGGCGAAGAACACGGAGTGGTCCAGCACGCCCTGCCCCAGCTCGGCCAGCATGTTCTGCAGCACCGCCGGCCGGGGGCCGATCAGGAACATCCGGTTGTCGCCGAAGTACTTCCACACCAGCGAGTCGGGCCCCAGAGGCAGGGCGTCGACCAGCTCAGACTGTTCCGCAAGTTCGGTCATGGGGAACAGTGTTACAAATTTTGCACTCTGTAACAAGAGCGCGCCGCTACTTCAGTGGCAGCCCCGTGATCGCCCGAGCCATCACCAGGCGCTGAATCTCGCTGGTGCCCTCGAAGATGGTGAAGATCTTGGCGTCGCGGTGCCACCGCTCCACCGGGTAATCGCGGGTGTACCCGTTGCCGCCCAGGATCTGGATCGCCTCGTCAGTGACATAGACCGCGGTCTCACTGGCGGCCAGCTTCGCCATGGACCCCTCGGCGTTCTCGAACGGCTTGTTGTTGCGCGCCATCCACCCGGCCCGCCACACCAGCAGCCGTGCCGAGTCGATCCGCGTCTTCATGTCGGCCAGCTTGAACGCGATGGCCTGGAAGTCGCCGATCTTGCGACCGAACTGTTCGCGTTCCCGGGCGTATTCCAGCGCGTACTCGTATGCCGCCCGGGACACACCCAGGGCCATCGCCCCCACCGTCGGCCGGGTGCGCTCGAACGTCTTCATCGCCACCTGACCGGCCGAGCTCTTGCCCTCCCGGGTCCGCGCGATCCGCTCCTCGAACTTCTCCCGGCCGCCGACGATCAGCCGGCCCGGCAGCCGCACGTCGTCCAGCACCACCTCGGCGGTGTGCGACGCCCGGATGCCGTGCTTTTTGAATTTCTGGCCCTGACTGAAGCCCTTGGTGCCCGGCGGGATGATGAAGCTGGCCTGGCCGCGCGACCCGAGTTCGGGGTACACCGACGCGACGACGATGTGCACGTTGGCGATACCGCCGTTGGTGGCCCAGGTCTTGGTGCCGCGCAGCACCCACTCATCGGTGGCCTCGTCGTATCGCGCCCGGGTGATGATCGCCGAAACGTCGGACCCCGCACCGGGTTCCGACGAACAGAACGACGCCAGCATCGGCTCGTCGATGCTGCCGAACATCTGCGGCAGCCACTCGCCCAGCTGCTCTGGAGTCCCGGCGCCGGCGAGCGACGCGGCGGCCAGCCCGGTGCCCATGATCGACAACGCGATGCCGGCGTCGCCCCAGAACATCTCCTCGACCGCGGTCAGCATGCCCAGGCCGGTCGGCTCACCAGTCTGGGTAGCAAAGAACTCCATGGAGTACAGGCCGACCTTGGCCGCCTCCTGGATGATCGGCCAGGGGGTCTCCTCGCGCTCGTCCCATTCCGCGGCGGCGGGACGGATCACATCGGCAGCGAACTCGTGGACCCAGTCCCGAACCTGGCCGACCTCTTCGGAGAGTTCAAGCGAAAACGACATGCGCGACACATTACTTGGCGCGCACCCACCGCCCAATACCTACAACGGTAAGGACTCCGGACAGGGCCGCCAGCAACAACGACAACGCGAGGTACGACGGGTCATACAGCACCGACGTCGTGGCCGGTTCGCCGGCGAGCACCGGTGCCACGTCGGCCACCGACGATGCGGCCAGCCAACTAATCACGCAACCGAGAGCGGCCAGCAGCGCGATCAGCAGCGCACCGGCGGCGACCAGCCTGCTTCGGGAGGTCATTCGTCGTCGTCGTCCTCGCCGAGCTCGGGCACACCCAACGCCTCCAGCTGAGCGCGCAGCGTGCGGTGACGCCGGGCCCAGGCCTGGGCGGTACGACCACCGGCCAGCTTGAGTCCGATCCCCGTGCGCCCGCGCGGCACACCGGTCAGCTCGCCCAGCGCCCGGCACGATTGCCAGAGCGGAGCCTCGGACCCGCTGGCCTCCGGATACAGCCCGATCATGCTCTCGACACGGACAGATTCGGTGCCCTGACGCAGATATTCGTGAGTCAGTTCGACCGAGGTGTGCAGACGCCCGGCCTTGATCTGCAGCCCCAGGAAGCCGGTGACCAGGACCAGGAAGACGACCGGTACCAGCGGGTCGAGCCGGTGACTGGACCACAACTGCATCGCCGCGATCGAGCCGCCCGAGAACGGGCCCAGGACCAGCCACCACCAGCTGGCGCCTGGCTCGCTGAAGAGGATCGGCTCGGCGTCGACGGCGGCGGACGCGTCTGTCATCGGTCGGCCATTCCGTCGAACCACGTCAGGGCCGCGGGCCGGCCGATCGAGACCGTCCCGGCGGTCGCCAACGCCATGACCGCGGTCAGCACCAACATCCCCAGCAGACCCGCCCCAAACACAAACAGCAGCAGCGCGATCAACAGCACGGTGCCCATGGCCAACGCCACCGCGGCCCACCGAAAGCGCGAATCCCCTTGGCGCGCGCGACCCGCCAGGAACCCCAGGCCGAGGCCCACCGCCAGCAGCAGACCGCCGATCGCCCGATATTGAACGGGGAGACTCAAGCTGAGCTGTAACAGCCCCAGCGCCGCCAGCAGCACCGCGGCCACCAACCAGCACCAGAATGCCACCGTCACGGCGCGCGGACGGGCGGGTGGAACAGGCGTGGTCTCGTTCATGTCCGGGCCAGCCTAGCTGGCCGGGTGCGCATACACGCCGACGTGGGCGCCAATACTCAGCGGACGAAGAAGGCGTTCGAATCGGGGCGGTGCAGCAGATACCCGCCACCGACGATCAGCACCGAGGCCGCGATAGCGCACACCGCGTAACCGAAAGCCGGGGCCGCCCCGTGGTAATCGGCGAAGAGATTGGTGGTCAGGTACAGAATCGTGGCCGCCGATCCACCGGTCAGGATGCTGCGCGCCCACCGGTAACCCGGCCACAACAACACCAGGAACGTCGCCACCAGGACCACGACGATGAACAACATCAGGCCGGAGAACGCATACGCGAATCCCGACACCGCACGGTCCGGCGTCGTCAGCAGGTTGATCAGGTAGGCGAGCACCGACAGCGGCAGCGCAGCCACCCACAGCCATAATCCGGTGACGACGTCGTGGCGCGCGTGCTTCCGGCCCTACCCCGCGCCCTCTGGCCCCGCGGTAAGCGCCTGCCGCAAAAGCCGGTTTACCCGC
>JARLGS010000437.1 GCA_031292695.1 Mycobacterium sp.
CCACGAGGGCGACCCACTAGCCGCCCGGGCTCATGATCGTCCGGTTCCAACCAATACACCAAAACAAAGCACGACCCCCCCCGACCGCAGGGGGGGGGCGCTACTGGTTTGTAGGCGCTTAGGCGGCTTCCTTGACCTCTACCGGATTTCGGCGAACGTGGTGGCCAATTCGCTGGCGATGTCGTCCCACAACGGTTCGGGTAGGTCGTGACCCATGCCGTCGAACAACACGAACCGGGCCCGCCGGATGGCCTTGGCGACCGCGCGGCCGCCGCTGGGCCGCATCAGTTTGTCGGCACGACCGTGGATCACCACGGTCGGCGCCGTGATCATCGCGTCGTAGTGCCGCAGGCTGCCGCTACCCAGGATGGCCGCGAAATGGCGGGCCACGCCGATGGGGTAGTAAGACCGGTCGTAGCTTTCGGCCGCGTCCGCCTCGGCCTGGGCCAGCGGTGTCGGATAACCGGGACTGCCGATGATGCGGCCGACGTTGACCGCGTTGGCGATGACGCCCTCGCGGGAGGTGTCCTGCGGCCGGGAGGTGATGGCCTTGAGCTGCTTGGGTCCGGGCGGCGGCAGTAGCGGCTGGTTGTTACTGGAGAAGATGACCCCGAGGGTCTTGGTGCGGTGCTGATAGCGCGCCGCGAACACCTGCGCGATCATGCCGCCCATCGATCCGCCGACGACGTGCGCGCGCTCGATCTGCAGATGATCCAGCAGTGCCGCGGCGTCGTCTGCCATGTGCTCCAGCGTGTATACCGCATCGCTGGGCTTGCCGACATACGACCGGAGCATCCGCGGCAGCAGGGCAGATCCGGTGTGCCGGCCATCGATCTTGGAGGACAGGCCGACATCGCGGTTGTCGAACCGGATGACCCGGAAGCCCATTTCGATCAGCTTGTCGCAGAAGCCCTTGCGCCACAGCAGCAGCTGTGCGCCCAGGCCCATGATGAGCAGGACCGCGGGGTCGTCGGGGTTGCCCATGTCCTCATAGGCGATGTCCAGGTCGCCGGAGCGGGCGAAGCCGGTGCGGACCTCGGGTGCGGTGTCTCGTTCCGGTTGCATGTGTTCTCCTACCTCAGTTCGCGGGGCCGGTAGTCGGCTGCTCGTCGGCCTGCTTGTCGCCGTTGTCCTTGTGTTCGCGGCTGATGTCGACCATGAAGTTGGCGAAATAGCCGGTCAGCTGGGGGTCGCTCATCATCTGCCACCTGGGCGCCAGCAGCTTCATGTACCGCTCGACGTAGAGGAACTGCTTGCCGATCAGCACCAGCTCGCGCGGCAGCTTGACGTCGTACGCGTCGGCCAGGGTAGAGAGCTGCTTACCGATGTCTGCGTAGGACAGGTCACCCAGTGACTTCATGGTCAGCGGCGTGGTGAACGCCTCCAGATCCCTTGCCGCCTGACCTTCCGGCTTGACCGTGCCGACGGCGCCCATCATGACGACGATCCGGCCGGCGGCGGCATGGTCCTTGGTGACCAGCAGCGCGTACACCAGTTCCCGCAGCAGCCACCGGGTGCGGGGATCGATCCGGCCCATGATCCCGAAGTCGAAGAAGACGATCTTGCCGTCCTTGTCGACGTTCAAGTTGCCGGCGTGCAGGTCGCCGTGGAACAGGCCATGCTTGAGCCCGCCCTCGAACACACTGAACAGCAGGGCCTTGACCAGGTCCTCGCCGTCGAACCCGGCCTTGCGGATGGCCGCGGCATCGTCGATCCGGATGCCCTCGATGCGCTCCATGGTCAGCACGCGCTCGCTGGTGAGGTCCCAGTAGACCTGCGGCACCCGGATGTTCCGGCCCAGCGGCGAGGAGTGCATGTGCGACACCCAGGCGTCCATCGACTGGGCTTCGAGCCGGAAGTCGAGCTCCTCGGCGAGGTTGTCGGCGAAGTCGGCGACCACATCCTGCGCGGAAAGCCGCTGGCCCAGCTTGGCCAGCTCGGCGACCTGGGCGCCGCGCTTGAGGATCTGCAGGTCGGCAGCCACTCGGCGGCGGATACCGGGGCGCTGGATCTTCACTACTACCTTCTCGCCGGAGTGCAGCGTCGCGTAGTGCACCTGGGCGATCGACGCGGACGCGAACGGTTCGTCGTCGAAGGTCTGGAACAGCTCGGCCGGGTCGCAGCCGAGCTCCTCGCGCAGCAGTTTGTGCACCCGCTCCTCGTCGGCGGGCGGTACCCGGTCCAGCAGGCTGCGGAATTCGCGGCTCAGCGATTCACCGAATGCGCCCGGGCTCGAGGCGATGATCTGGCCGAGTTTGACGTACGTCGGGCCCAGGTCGGCGAAGGTCTGCGGGATCTGCTTGATCACCTTCTGCTGCAGGCTGCCCTTGCCCAGCAGACTGCCGACGACGCGTGCCCCGGTCCGGGTTATCTGCCAGCCCGTGGCCCCGATGCGGGCAGCCTCGACCGGCAGCGGTACCCGGGCCAGCCTGGCAACCTCGCGGTTGGGTGACTTGCTCATCGAATCAGTGTCTCAAAACCGCGGGTACCGCCAAAAAGGTGTGTCCCGGGTCACGTTGCCCAGATGTGTCGAGATCGACGAAATGGTGCCTGGCGATGGCCCGCCGACCGCCATTTCGCCGATCTCGACGGAGAAGTCAGGACGCAGCCGGGCGCCAGCGCTTGATCCACTGGGTCTCGGGCCACTGCTCGGCCGCGGCCAGTAGTTCGTACATGGTGGCGCCGTCGATGGACTCACGGATGATGTCTGCGTGCCCCGCATGCCGGGACAGCTCCTCAACGAGGTGCATCGCGACCCAGCGCACCGACCAGTGATCGACGTCGGCCGGAAACCACGGCACCTCGTGTGGCACCGGCACTTGGGCCTCGAGGTCGGCCTCGGCGAATGCCTGCAGCGTCGCGGCGTTCTGGGCGCGCAGCGCCGCGAGCAGCCCGTCGAGGGTTTCGTCCTCGCGCATCACATGCTGGTCGGCGTACTCGGCCATGATGTCGGTCATCGGGCGCGGATCGGCCGGCGGGAACTCGGGTGCCGCGATCACGCGGCCGGCCCAACTCTGCTGCACCGCGGTGATGTGCTTGATCAGACCGCCGACCGACAGGGCGCTGACCGATGCAGTGGAGCGGGCCTGCTCGTCGGTGAGGCCGTAGGCCACGGCGGACAAGGCGTCCTGCTGGAACGCCAGAAAATTGAGCAGGGATCGGCGTTCGTCAGCGGCGGGGTAGGGCAGTCCGGGCACGATCAGTTCTCCTTGTTGGTGTGGGTGTAAAGGTCACGGAGGCAAGCGATTTCAGCTCCGTGGTGAATCACTTCGCGGTTGATGTGCAGCACCAGGGTCGCCATCGACAGGTCAGCGTAGGGGCCTTCCGCCGGTCCGCACGGCCGGGCCAGCGCGGCATCGTCGAGCCCGCGGACTCCGGAGATCCAGTCGGCGTAGGCGGCGTCGAGCTGAGCGAGTGCGGTGCGGGCGTTGCGCGCATAGTTCCAGGACGCGTAGTCGGCCGGCGGGCCGCCGAAATGCGAATGGCTACGCGTGGCCAGCACGCCGACGATGACGTGCGCCAGCCGCCACGCGATGGTGGTGAACGGCTCGGGATTCGGTGGCGGATAGGCGAAGTCGACCGATCCGTCCGGGTGGACGGTCCAGCAATCGGGGACCGGCTGCCAGAAGTACTCGTCGTCGGTGAGGCCCTCGAGCCGAGGACGTAATTGGTGTTGCCAGTGCCAGTCGAGTTGGTCGGCCAGTTCTGTGGTCATGTGGGAAGCCTTTCATCTATTTAGGACTGTTTCTGTCCTATGAGTGCGGCACAGTGTTGTCATGGCCGAAACGACGAGTCGGGTGCTGCAACTGCTGGGGTTGTTGCAGTCGCGCCGGGTGTGGACCGGGCAGGAGCTCGCCGAGCGTCTCGGCGTCACCGGACGCAGCGTCCGGCGCGACGTCGAGCGGTTGCGCGAGCTCGGCTATCCGGTGCACGCCAGCAAGGGCCGCGACGGCGGCTACCAGTTGGGTGCCGGCGCTGCGCTGCCGCCGCTGCTGCTCGATCCTGATGAAGCCGTGGCGATGGCTGTGTGCTTGCGATTGGCGGCCGGCGGCAGCGTCGCCGGTGTCGGTGAGTCGGCGCTGCGGGCCCTGTCCAAACTCGATCAGGTGATGCCGGCGCGACTGCGGTCGCAGGTGTCGGCGGTGCACGACGCGACGGTGACCCTGACCGGCGATTACGCAGGCGAAGCGGTGTCGCCCGACGACCTGATGACCTTGGCCCGGGCTTGCCGGGACCGCGAACACATCGGTCTCGGCTACACCGACATCCGCGGCAACAGCACCCAGCGGCGGTTGGAGCCCTATCAACTGGTGACCACCGGACGTCGCTGGTACCTGCTGGCCTACGACCGTGACCGCGCCGACTGGCGGACCCTGCGGCTGGACCGGATGACCGACGTCCGGGCCGCGGGCACGACGTTCGTCGCCCGCCCGGCTCCGGACGCGGCCGAGTACGTCCGCCGGGCCATTTCGTCCTCGCCATATCGGTATGTCGCTCGGGTGCGCTTTCACGCCTCGGAACATGAACTGGCTCAGGTGTTTTCCGCGGCGTCGGCGCAGATCGAGCCGGATGGGCCGGACCATTGCATCGTGACCACCGGGGGCGACGACCCCGAGCGGATGGTGCTGTACCTGGCGATGCCCGGGTATCGGTTCGAGGTGCTGGAACCGCCGGAAGTCGCGGCGGCGACCCGGGCCGTCGCTGACCGGGTGCGCGCTGCAATGCCGCCCGGCTGAGGGGGCCGCGCCGTATGGTGCAGGAGTGTCGACGGGACGACCCCTGCAGGTGACGGCTGTGGTTTGCACCGAGTTGTTCGTCGGGCCGACCGACGAACCGCTGCAGGTCGTCCGGGCGGCTTACACCGGATGCGCCGAACCGACCCAGATACAGGTCAGTGGTGACGGATTGGCCGGGGCGGCGACCGCGGCACCCGGCGACGGCACCCTGGAGATTCCGGTGACAGTGCAGGCGCCGGTGCCCGGCCAGGTCCGGGCCGCGCGGGTGCGGATCGGCAGCGCGGAAACGCCGTTCGAGTTCACGGTCGCCGAGCCCGGCTGGACCATGTACATGATCAGCCACTTCCACTACGACCCGGTGTGGTGGAACACCCAGGCCGCGTACACCAGCGTCTGGGCCGAGGACCCGCCGGGGCGCTGCCGGCAGACCAACGGTTTCGACCTGGTCACCGCGCATCTCGAAATGGCAAGGCGGGAACCGGAATACAAGTTCGTCCTGGCCGAGGTCGACTACCTGAAGCCCTACTGGGACACCCACCCGGAGCAGCGCGCGCAACTGCGTACCCTGCTGGCGCAGGGGCGCCTCGAGGTCATGGGCGGCACCTACAACGAACCGAACACCAACCTGACCAGTCCGGAGACCGCCATCCGGAACTTCGTGCACGGCATCGGGTTTCAGCGCGACGTGATGGGGGCCGGCCCGGCGACGGCTTGGCAGCTGGATGTTTTCGGCCACGATCCGCAATTCCCCGGCATGGCTTCCGATGCCGGCCTGACCTCGAGCTCGTGGGCCCGGGGACCGCACCATCAGTGGGGGCCGATGCACCGCGGCGGCGATCCCGAACGCATGCAGTTCGCCAGCGAATTCGACTGGATCGCACCGTCGGGCCGTGGACTGCTGACCCACTACATGCCCGCGCACTACGCGGCCGGGTGGTGGATGGACTCCTCAGCGTCGTTGCAGGAGGCCGAGGAAGCCACGTACGCAACCTTCCTCAACCTGAAAAAGGTTGCCCTGACCCGCAATGTCCTCCTCCCGGTGGGCACCGACTACACCCCGCCGAACAAGTGGGTCACCGAGATTCACCGGGACTGGGCCGAGCGGTACACGTGGCCGCGGTTCGCGTGCGCGCTGCCCCGCGAGTTCTTCGCCGCGGTGCGGGCCGACCTCGCCGACCGTGGTATGGCACCATCTCCGCAGACCCGGGACATGAACCCGATCTACACCGGCAAGGACGTGTCGTACATCGACACCAAGCAGGCCAATCGCGCCACTGAGCACATCGTGCTGGAGGCCGAACGGTTCGCGGTATTCGCCGGATTGCTCACCGGCGCAACCTATCCGCACGCCGCCCTGGCCAAGGCATGGGTGCAGCTGGCCTATGGCGCGCACCACGACGCCATCACAGGGTCGGAATCCGATCAGGTGTACCTCGACCTGCTCACCGGTTGGCGCGAGGCCTGGGAGCTCGGACGCACTGCCCGGGACAACGCAGTGATGCTGCTGTCCCGCGCCGTCGGCGGTGCCATCGTGGTATGGAACCCACTGGCACACAACCGAACCGACATCGTGACCGGGTTCCTCGATGAACCTCTCGCCGGCTCCGTGGTCGACTCGGACGGCACGCCGGTGCCGACCCTGATCGAAGATGGCGGCCGCACTGTCACTTGGCTGGCGCACGATGTGCCGGCACTGGGCTGGCGGGGATACCGGATCGACGGAGATGCTCCGGGCTCGTCATGGGAGCCCGTACCGGGCAACACCATCGGCACCGCGAGCTTTGGCTGCACCGTCGACCCGGGCCGAGGCGGTGCGGTGTCATCGCTGACCCGCCAGGGTGTGGAGCTCATCGCTGCCGGCCGGGTCGGCAACGAGATCGCCGTCTATGACGAATATTCCGCACATCCGACCGAGCACGAAGGGCCCTGGCATTTGCTGCCCAAGGGGCCGGTGGTGGGTTCGGCGGAAGGTCCGGCCGACTCGGTACAGGCCTACCGGAGTGTCCTGGGGGAGCGGCTGGTGGTGGCCGGCCGGATCGGTGACGTGCTGCGCTACACGCAGACCATCACGCTCTGGCGTGGCGTGGATCGGGTGGATTGCCGCACCGTCGTCGACGAGTTCACCGGCGCAGACCAGCTGCTACGGCTGCGCTGGCCCTGTCCGGTGCCGGGAGCGATGCCGGTCAGCGAGGTCGGCGACGCGGTGATCGGCCGTGGCTTCGGCCTGTTGCACGAACATGATTCGCACGACGCGGTCGACACCGCGGCCCATCCCTACACCCTGGACAACCCCGCTTACGGCTGGTTCGGGCTGTCATCGGCGGTTCGGGTCCGGGTGCGCGATGCGCAGGGCGAGGGCGTGCGGGCGGTGTCGGTGGCGGAAGTGGTGGCCGCCGCTGCTGGTCCGGAGGAGCCGACGCGCGACCTGATGGTGGCGTTGGTTCGGGCCGGAGTCACCGCCACCTGCAGCAGCGCCGACAAGCCCCGGTACGGCGACCTCGCCGTCGACTCGAACCTGCCTGACGCTCGGATAGCACTCGGCGGCCCCGATGAAAACCCTTTCACCGAGGCGGTATTGGCCGCGGCCGACGCCGGGTACGCCGCGGAACTGCGGCGCCGACTGGCAGCCGGGCCGGCGCGGCTCTGGGTGCCGGCCGACACTGACCTGGCGCAACGCTGGGTGCCCGGCGCCGATCTGCGGGGCGTGCGAGCGCTGCCGGTACTGATCGTCGCAGGCCCCGGCGCGGTCGCTGATTTGATCGATGACCTTGCCGACGCCGAGATACTCGTCGAGCAGCAGGCAGC
>JARLGS010000438.1 GCA_031292695.1 Mycobacterium sp.
GAACTCGTCACCACGATCGTCACGGCCGTGGCAAGTGCGCTGGACTACGCCCACAAGAAGGGTCTGCTGCACCGAGATGTTAAGCCCGCCAACATCATCGTCGCGGATGTCGATAGCGATGACCCGCAGGTGTTCCTCGCCGACTTCGGTATCGCCCGACCGCTCGACGACACCAGCGGCATCACCACGACCAACATGACCGTCGGCGCAGTCGCCTACGCCGCGCCCGAACAACTCATGGGTGAGCAGCTGGACGGACGCTCAGATCAGTACTCCCTCGCTGCCACGGCGTACCACCTCCTGACGGGGCTGCAGCTGTTCCCGCACTCCAACCCGGCAGTGGTGATCAGCCGACACCTCCGCACCGGGCCGCCAGCACTCCCATCTGTGCGCCCCGACCTGGCGGCCCTGGATGCTGTCCTGCACGCGGCATTGGCTACGGACCCCGCCGCCCGTTTCACCGGTTGCTCCGACTTCGCCAATGCTATGACTGAACAAGCACTCGGCGCACCGCAGTTGGCGGTTGCACCCACCGCGCCGTCGGCATGCCGCCCAGCATCCCCATCTGCTTCACCGTCGGCTAAACGCTCCCGAGCTTGGGCTGCCTCAGCGGGTGTCGCCGTCGCGATTCTGGCGATGGTCGCGGCGGTGCTTATCTGGCGGCCTTGGCAGCGATCCGATCACGCTGCGCCCCCTGGCCTGGTGGCTACATCGACAATCTTGACCTCGCCTTCCGCGTCGACCGATGTACCGTCGAACGCCGCGACAACATCGGCGACTACTGCCGCCCTTCCGGCCTACCCGCCGACGAACTCAGGCTGTCGCGGCACCGTCATTGCCCATCACGACATCGATCACCACACACTCGGCCCGGTCCGCATCTTCTTGATGCGCGACACCGACTCCGGTGTCGATAGTCAAGGCTGCATCGCGGCGATCACCGCAGCGGGAGCTGTCCTGCCCTCGACACCCCTCGACGTCAACGACACCTTCGGATTCGCCACTCCGGCCACCGACTCCACCGGCAACACCTTCATCCGCTACAACCCCGGACGATACGACGGTGTCCTCGTCCTCATCCCGAACAGCGTCGGCTTTGAAGACATTGGGTGGGCCAACGCCTCCGGAACCCACTACATGGGCCACCACGCCTACTACTACGCCCAGCTCATCGGACCCGGCCCCAACGGTCAGTACACGATCCAGCAGTCCCAAAACGACTGCACACCCAGCTGCGCCGGTGGAACGATAACTAATCAGGATTTGCACTGGGACGGAACCGATTACGTCCCGCCGGGAGGGTGACCCGAACTCCGCACGTTGGGGTAATAGC
>JARLGS010000439.1 GCA_031292695.1 Mycobacterium sp.
AGCCGTTGACCGACGTGATGGTGAAGTTGCTGAGACCAGTCCCCGTTACGTTCGGCGTGATGGTCGTGGTACCAACATTCGGCCCCGCACTTGAGGGATTGTTGCTGCACGTCAGGTTGCCGGTGTAAGCACCGGAGACCACGCAAGCCGACGGCGAATGGGTCGCGCCGTCATAGACGGACGAACCGCTGCCGGCAGTTGCTGTCACCGCAGCCTGCCTGATGGTGTACGAGCCGTTGACTGACGTGATGTTGTAGTTGCTGAGACCGGTCCCCGTCACGTTCGGCGTGATGGTGGTGGTGCCAACATTCGGACCCACGCTGGAGGGACAGTTGCTGCAGGCCAGATTACCAGTGTAAGCACCGGAGACCACGCAAGCCGACGGCGAATGGGTCGAACCGTCATAGACGGACGAACCGCTGCCGGCAGTCGCTGTCACTGGCGCCTGATTGACCACGATGCTGTCCTGGACCGAAGGAGCAGGCAGCCAATTGGCATTACCCGCCTGGTCAGCCTGCACAACAATGGTCCCTGCTCCCGTCACCGTCAGCGTGCTGCCGCTGACAGAACCGGGACCCGAACTGACGGTATAGGTCACCGTCAGACCCGAGGTAGCCGTTGCCGTCAGCATAATAGGTGCTACGCCGTAGGTCACCGGTCCCGGATTCGGGAAGTTGATGGTCTGCGACTTCTCCCACACGCTTGCGTACACCAAGTTGTACGCATTCGGGGTGCCAAGTCCAGTGGCCAAGTCGTAACCGGGTGCTGCACCCCATGTCGGTTGATACGACTGCGCCGCGGTTGCCGGCGTAGTGTTGGCTACGGCAATTGCGCCAGTGCCTCCGCCGCCGGTCAGCGTGATCGGAGTCTCCGGCTGGTAGCCCGAACCCGCAGTTCCGACCGTGATGCCGCTGACGTAGCCGGGACCCTGGCCCTTGGTGGTGTTGGTAACGACAACGTAGAAGGAGTTGAACAAAGATGCTGTGCCGAAACCCGTGATGAAGTTGCCGGCATAGCCGGAGTTCCTCGCGGTAATCGTCACGGTGCTGCTGGCGCTGGCTGCGGTTGCTAGTGAGCACCCGGTCCCGATCGCGTTCTTCAGGTTCGTTGCCATAACCGTCGTGCTCGATCCACTCAACGCGTAGGGCCCACAGGTCACCGTCCCGTCGTTACTCGACAGGACGATCGTTTCTCCCACACCGCTGGTGCTCGACATCGCGACCGTCCATACGGCCGTGGATGTGCCGGAGTTGAACGAAGCCGTGCAAGCCGCCTGCGAGCCACCAGCCCACAAGGTGGCTCCCGTCGGCGCCAAGTACGGCGCAGCGTTGCTCGGCCCCGCGATGGTGCAGGTCGGCGCTGACGTGTAACCCGAGCCGCCGTTGATAACAGTGGCCCCGGTCACGTTGTCAGTACTGGTTGCACCGTTGGTGCTCGGCTTATAGCAGTGGTGTTCTGTAGTCGTGCCGTTATACCGGCAACCGAGGTCAATGTCGCCCTGGGTTACATCGTTGAAGACGCAGCCGGCGGCCGGACCGCCGGTACCGCTGGCGTTACAGGAGGTTCCCTGGAAGGAACCGC
>JARLGS010000047.1 GCA_031292695.1 Mycobacterium sp.
GTTGACCCGGAGCTTCTCCTTGGTGTACTCGACTGCCAGCGCGCGCGTCAGGCCGATCAGGCCGTGCTTGGCGGCGCAGTAGCCGGCCGAGTAGATCTCGCCTTCGACCCCGGCGATCGAGGCCACGTTGACGATGTTGCCGCCGCCGGCCAGCAGCTGCGGCAGCGCCGCCCGGGACAGGTAGAACGGGCCGTTGAGGTTCACCGCCAGATCGCGGTCCCAGTCGTCGTCGGTCATCGACACGGTGTGCCGCATCTCGTGGAAGCCCGCGACGTTGACCAGGACGTCGAGCCGGCCGAACTTGGCGATGCAGTCGTCCACCGCCTGCCGGCAGGCCTGCGCCGAGCCGATGTCGACTGCCGAGAACGCGCCGCCGGGCTCGTCGCCGTAGGCCTCGGCGAACACGGCGGACATCCGCTCCGTGTCCCGCGCGATACCGAAGACCGATGCGCCGCGCTCGGCGAAAACCTTGACCGTGGCCGCCCCCAAACCGGCCGATGCGCCAGTGATCAGAGCGACTTTCCCGCTGAGTGAACTCATACGGTGACTTTCTCACGTCGCGGCGAGATCGCCTGCGATACTCGACCCGTGATGATCAAACGCGCCCTGGCTATGGTTTCGAGTTTCGGTTTCGCCGCCGCGGGCGCGGTCCTTGGAGCAACGGCTACAGCGCATGCCGACATTCCGCTGCCCGAGGGCATCTACACCTACATGCAGGACGGTAAGCCGGTCGGGGAGTGGACCATCTGGCCGGTTTGCACTCCGACGGTCGGGGACTTGCGCAACAACATGGACCTGCCCGTTGGCTGTTTGGTGCACATCGCGCCCGACCAGTACGGCGGAGTCAACGGCGGTGACGCCCGGCAAACCGGCGGCGAGGGGCACTGGAGTTTCACCCAGCCCAATGCCACCGGCTTTACCTGTCCGGACGGCAGCCTCGCGCCGATCACTGAGACGTATGCGTTCGACGACACCACCTGGACCGGCACCCGCACCATCACCCACAACGAGCAATGCGGCGTGGAAGCGTCGATGACCAAGGTGCCGTTCCAGCTGGTCTTCAAGGCGCCGCTGCCGATTCCGGTTCAGCAGTACCCGCTGTTCTGCGATCCCAACGACGGGCTGAAGCGCTGCCGCTGATCCTTTAGCGGGGGCGTTTCTCAACGACGATGTGCGCCACCGGTATCGGCATCGCTCGCGGTGCCGCGGCCAGCAGGTCGATGACCGCGGCCTCCAGTGCATCGCAGAACCCGGTGCGCCGTGCGGGGTCGGCCGGGTCCAAGGCGGCGGCCAGCGCATCGAAAGACGCCGCCCGGCTGAAGCCGGCCCAGCTCTTCGCGAAAGCCGTTGCGTCACCGTCGATCCGGTACTGATTCCAGTAGCGGTCCGGTTCGTCGGTCACCGCCAGATGGGTGATCTCCAGCCGTTCGAACCGCCCCGACGGGGCGAACGGAGACCGGAAATCGGATTCGCTGCGGCCGACGATCGGCAGGTGCATCCGCCGGAGCTCGTCGTCGGTGATGAATTGTTGCGCCCGGAGGTCGGACAGCGCCTGCACGATCGCGTCGAGCAGCGGCTCGAGCCCCAGCCGCCCGTCGTCGTGCTGGCCCATGGTCATCACCACCAGCCGGCCGCCCGGACTCAGTTCGCGGCCGCGGAAGGCGATGAACTCGTGCCAGTCGTGCGCGGCCTGCCGGGCCCAGGCGGCGCGCGCCTGCGCGTCGGCGCTGTACGCCACCATGATGTGATCGGGGAGCTCGGCCGGCATGCGGCTGAGCCAGTGAATGGCCCACGCTGACCAGCCCAGGTGCACGCTGTCGGCCGGCAGGATTTGGGAGAAGTACGACCGCCCGACCGCCGAGGCGTAGGTGGCGCGGTCGGTGCGCAGGTAGCTGTACGGATCGTCGTGCAGGGTCCGGAACAGTGCACTGAAATCGTTGTCCGGGGTGTCGGTGTGAGTCACTGCGACCGGATGCTCGGGCCGGATCCGCTTGCGCAGCGCGGCGATACCGGCGCCGATCGGGAGCAGGCCGTTGTGTGCATTGCTGGAACCGTACTCGGCGATGACGACCGGGTTGGGTGTTGACGGGAGCGGAATCGCCGCGGCAGCCTGCTCGAAAAGTGTTGTCGCCGTGCGTAGCCCAGCGGTCTGCAGGCGCGAGCTACCCAGCGGATCGGGCTGCACCACCACACTGGACTCGGGCATGGTGAAACCGTAGCCCTTCAACCTGATGCGTGTCAGACTGCTGACCATGAGTCCCCTGAGCGCCCCGCGGGTGCTCACCTCGGTCGCGGTTACGACGATGGTGCTGTCGGCCATCGGATTCATCGCCGCGCTGGCGCTCAACGCGTTCGTCTTCGACAAGTACGACGCCTACGGCGAGGTGCCGATCCCGGGCACGGCCACCGTTCACCTGCCGGCGGGCGCGGTGACGGTCAGCCTGCACACCATGGTGATCGGCAGTGGCGGTTCACTTCCCGTCCCGAAGATGTCGATCGGCATCGTGCCGCCAGCCGGCGTAGCGGACCCGGTGCTCACCGAAGACGTCGGCGCCACCACCACCGTCAACAACGACGCCCACGTCCGGGTTTGGACGGCCAAAATCCCCGCCGCGGGCGACTACGCGATCACGACCGATGGCAACGTGACTGCCTACGTCAATCCGGCCCTCGCCTTCGGGCACACCAGTCCGTACGGCTATCTGCCGATCGCGTTCGCGGTGGCGTTCGGACTCGCGATCGGCGTCCTCGTCGTCGCGAGGATGTGGGCGTCGCGGGTGAGCCGTGGGTGCCGACGGACCAGGGCGTGCGGATCGAGCAGCTGAACGCTATTGTCCGACTGCGGGATTCGGGAGCGCTCACCGCAGCCGAGTTCGAGGCCGAGAAGAAACGCATCCTCGGTAGTGACTAGTGGCCGCGGGCCACCCAGTCGTCGTAGTTGACCAGTTCGCCGCCGATGGTGGTGGTGTCGCCGTGGCCCGTGTACACGACGGTGTCCGCAGGAAGCTGCCCTAGTTTTTCTGCGATGGACGCCAGGATGGTCGGGAAGTCCGAGAACGACCGACCGGTCGCGCCCGGCCCGCCGTGGAACAGCGTGTCGCCCGAGATCAACGCGCCCAGGTCGGGGACGTGCCAGCACACGGAACCGGGGGAGTGGCCGGGTGTGTGGATGGCCCGGATCTCGACGCCGCCGACGGTGAGCACCTGGTCCTCGGCCACGGTGTGGAAGTTGTTGTCCGGGTGGACAACTCGCCACAGCATCGCGTCGGCCGGATGCAGCAGCACCGGGGCGTCGAGGGCCTTGGACAGCTCAGGTGCGACGGTGATGTGGTCGTTGTGGCCGTGGGTGCAGACCACAGCCAGCACGTTGCGGCCGCCCACGGCCTCGATGATCGGTGCGGCGGTGTGGGCGGCGTCGAACACGACGACGTCCTGATCGTCGCCGACGAGACAGATGTTGTTGTCGACGTCCCAGGTGCCGCCGTCGAGGCTGAAGGTGCCGCTGGTAACCACCCGGGTGATGCCGGGCTGTCGGCTCATCAGAGGATCACCACAGACCGCAGCACCTCACCGGAATGCATCTTGTGGAAGGCGTCCTCGATCTGGTCCAGTCCGATGCGTTCGGTGACGAACTTGTCGAGCGGCAGCCGGCCCTGCAGGTAGAGGCTGA
>JARLGS010000440.1 GCA_031292695.1 Mycobacterium sp.
CACCCTCCCCGTCATGCGCCAATCATAGTTTCCGTGGGCACTACCACCTGCACCAAAACTCGGTCCGCCAGGTCAGTGCCCAAACAACGCGACAACAGGTCGCACTGCCTGATCGGGGTGCGGAGCAATAGGAGCGTTCGTCGTGGTCGCCGTCGACGAATCCTCATGTCCCAGCAGCCAGTAGGGGAGCCGGTACAGGCGCCGATGGATCTGGCTGCGTTCTGCGTTGATCGTCCGCAGCCGAATCGATGGCGGTCGTTAGGATCTGACTCATGACCGAGTCGGTTTCGGATCTCGACGTCGAGGGGTCTGGTGTGCAACCACCGGTATCCCCCGAGACTCGCCGGGCGCTTGCGCAGCTGGAGCGATTCGCGCCCGCCATCGGATCCAGGTGGGCCACCGAGCTGTGGTGCACCCCGCCGGTCATCGAGCAGAGTCTCCGCATGCCGCCCGGCATCGGGCCGGGCGCTCCGCTGGAAGCGCACTGGAATGGCCACCGCGTCGTCGGCGAGTCCTGGGGCGACGGGCCGCCGGTGTACCTGGTGCACGGCTGGGGCGGGCGCCGCCCGCACCTGGGCATGTTCATCAAGCCGCTCGTCGGCGCTGGCTACCGGGTCATCGCCTTCGACCTGCCCAGCCACAACGAGTCCGACCCGGGTGCCCTCGCGCCGGGACGCACCACCGCGATCGAGTGCGCTGACGCGGTTGCGGCCGTCATCCGCGAGCACGGACCGGCCCATGCGGTCGTGGCGCATTCGCTCGGAGCCAACGCGACAACCATGGCCGCGGCGGTGAATGGTGCGAAGGTCGGGCGGCTGGTGCTGCTTGCGCCGATGGGCGATTACCCGATGTACCTGGATCTCTTCGCCGTGCGCCACAACTTCGGTCCGCGGATTCGCGCGGGCCTGCAACGGCGTCTGGTCCGCCGGATCGGGATGTCGCTGGAAGACACCAACATGGTCAACCTTGGCGCCCGGGCCAACCACCCGCCGCTGCTACTCATCCATGACCCCGATGACCCTGACAGCCCCTATTCATCGAGCGAGAAACTCGCCGCATCGTGGCCCGGCGCTCGCCTGCTGACCACAAAGGGGTTGGGAAAGCTGGCGCATTACCGCATGCTGCGGCACCGCCCGGCGATCACCGCCGGTGTCGATTTCGTCGGTAGCCCCGCTTAGACGCGGCATGTGGGGCGCGTATACGAGCGCCTGGACGGCCTAGGTAACCGGCCGACCACCCCTCGATTCACGTGGCCGCCTGGGAAGTCAGGCGTGCGGACAGAACATCCCCAGTATCTGCTCGCATTGCTCGCGCGTGGTGATGCTGCCCGGTAGCGGGGGCGGCGGTGGCGGCGGCGCTGGTGGATTGTCTCCGTCCCAGATTTCCTTGGCGACATTGCCGTCGCCCATATTCACGTAAAAGTAGGTGTGGCAGATGCTGGTGTCCCAGATCACCGGGTCGTTGACCATATTGCCGGTCCGGACCGGAGGGTCTCCTGGACACCAGTGACATGGCCCCTTCGGGTCGCCGGGGCAGCCGGGCCAGCCTCGGGCGTGGGCAGTACCGACGCTGAGACCTGCCGACGCCGCGATTGCACTCGATAGCAGTGCCGCGCTGACGATCCTCTTGGCTGTGTGACTGGGTGCCATGGCATTGCGCCTTTCGCCTCAACCTAGATGGTGATCGCCGAGACGGTGTTGCTGATGTCGTCGGCGACGTAGAGGACAGTCCCGTCGGGGCTGATCGCCAGACCCGACGAGTCCTGAGTGCCCGTGGGGATGGTGGCGATGACCTGGTTCGTCGAGGTACGGATTGCGGTGATGGTGCTGGCAGAGCTGTCGACGACGTAGGCAACGCTGCCATCGGGGCTGACCGCCACGGCTGACGGGCCCTTACCGACAGGGACGGTGGCGATCACGGTCTTGGTGGCGGTGTTGATCACCGACACGGTGTTGTCGGCGTAGTTGCTGACGTAGAGGCGGGTGTTCGCGGGGTTGACCGCAGTTCCCGTTGGGTCCGCACCGACCTTGATGTTTGCGATGCTGTTGCCCACGCCTGTGCCATAGACCGGGACCATCTCCACCCACCCGTGTGTGGTGACAGGGATGTAGAGACAACCGTAAACACCGCAGCCTTTGGCAGTGACCGTCATCATGCCGGTAGCTGAATTCGGTTGGGAGAGTGGACCGATCTCGTACTCCGAGTTGGTCGCCGTGATGATCGTCGCCACGTTGTTGTTGTCTTTGGAGCTGTACGGAAAGTCGACTATGGCGGCCTGTCCGTCGGGCGTGACCACGACGAACTGGGGACTGTCTATGACGAACGGGACGGTGGCGGTGACCGTGTCCGTGGTCAACGACACGACCGAGACGCTGCCGTTGGGGACGTAGGCGCTCCCGTCACCGAGGTTGGCGATATAAGCGCGGGTGCCGTCCGGGGTGATCGCCACCCCGAGCGGTGATGTGCCGACTGCGATGGTGGCGGTCACCGTGTCGGTGGCGGTATCGATCACCGACACCGTGTTACTCGCGCTATTGCTGACCACCAATTGGTGGCCATTGGGGCTCAACGCCAGATCGAGGGGACCGCTGCCCACGGGGATGGCGACGCTGCCCAGGCTCGGAGAGACGACCGGCACATGAACGATGATTTTGCTGGTCTGAACGCCGTTGTAGGCGATGACATTGAACTGGGCGACGTCACTGGCGTTGAGGGCCTGGAGCCGCGATGCGTCGTTGGGCGTGTAGGTGTACACGCCGTCGGAGTTGATCGTGACCGTTCCCTGGGTGGGGTCGGTACTGACCCGGTACGTCAGCGGGTCGCCGGCGGCGTCGGTGAACACCACGTGGCCAGTCACCGCGCCGGTCACCGGGTCGGGGGTTCCGACCGTGGGTGTATCCGCGTGGGGGATGCCGCCTGGGTTGACGGTGTCTTCCAGCCAGCGCGCCGCCGCAAACGCCGCCAGCTGCACCAGGTTTCCGGGCGCCGGAGTCGGGGAGCTGGGGTTCATGCCGGTGAACGTCACCAGCGCGTTGGCGATGAGGTTGACAACCGGTTGCCACGGCGACACCGGTGCTACCGGGGCGCTGACTGGCGGCGTGCTGTTCGACGATGTGCCGATGGGGTTCACCGCAGCCAGTGGCGACATTGTGGTGGCGGCCGCGGTGCGCACGCTGGCATCCAGCCGCGGTGTCGGGCCGCTCGCGAATTGTGTCACCGCGGTGGCTGTGGACGGTCGGTTGCTCACCGCGTTGGGACCGGGATAGCCGGAGGAAGCGACCCGCGCATCGCTCGTCCGGGTGGGCTGAGTCGTTGTCGACGTGTCGACCGCCGGCATGTTCTTGATGGTGGATGCACCGCGGGCTGACGATCCGAGAGCCTTGGCTGCCGTCAGGGCGTGGGGAGTGTGGGTCTCGGCGCCCGAATCAGTGGGCCCGTGGCTGGACCGCGGTGGTGTGGTCGTGGCTGTTGCAGCTTTTACCCCGGTGTCGATGGTGGGCCCTGCCTTAGGGCCCGACGAGTCGCCGCCGCTGTCGGCCGTCGGTGTGGAACCGCTGTGATGGGCGGTGTTGGCGTAGGCCACCGCTGGCGCGCCGACAAGGGCCGCGCCGATGCCGAGGGTGAGCGCGCCGGCACCGAGCCAAGCGGCGATCTCGTCATGGTGTTGAAGCCCCCGGGCGTGGCGGTGAATTGTCGCCGTGCGAACTTGCGCGAGTCTTGCGGCCTTTGCACGGTTGGTGATTCGGTGACGACTCATCTGTTTCGACCTCGATCCGCTGACCACGCAAGCTGTGGTGCCGAACCCGTGCTGCGGTGCACGGTTTGGGGCGCGGCCCGGGGGCGTGGCGGCTACAGTGAGGCCGCATCATGTCCCGATGTTGCGGTGCTGATTGCCGTGCGCCCTCCGGGGCGCTCGGTAGCTAGTGTGCATCGGCCGGCGGCCTCGGTTCATGAGGCGTTTCGCCTATTTTTCGATGCCGTCAACAACGGCTGAAAGTGGGAGCCGGTCGGGTGGAACGGTTGCTGGAGCGTCGGGAGGTGCTGACCGAGCTGGGCGCGGCCGCACAGCAGGTTGCCCGCGGCAGCGGCGGACGGCTGGTGCTGGTGAGCGGCGAGGCCGGCATCGGCAAGACCGCTGCGCTGGGCCACTTTTCGGCCGCGTTGGATTCCTCGATGCGGGTGCTGCGCGGCTGGTGTGACCCGCTGGCCACACCGCGGCCCTTGGGGCCGCTGATCGACGCGTTGGCCGGGGTGGGTCCCGCGGCAGCCGAGGCGCTGGACGCGGCGATCCGATCTGGTGACACCGCCATGCTCTACCGGCGGCTGCTGAGGTTACTTCGCGACGGGAACCGCTGGGTGTGGGTGATCGAGGATGCCCATTGGGCGGATGGCGCCACGCTGGATCTGCTGCGCTTTCTGGCCCGGCGCGTCGATTCGCTGGCCTTACTGCTGGCGGTGTCTTACCGCGACGACGAACTCGACCGCCAGCACCCACTGTCGGTGGCCCTGGGCGATATCGCCACCTGTGCAGCGGTCAGCAGAATCCGATTGGAGCCGCTGAGCCCGCAAGCGGTGGCCCAGCTGGCTATCGGACGAGGGGTCAACGCCGAACAATTGCACCAGCTCACCGGTGGCAACCCGTTTTTCGTCACCGAGGTGCTGGCCGCCGGCCCCGCAGCGCTGAGTCGGCAGGGCTTGCCGCGGAGCGTCACCGAGGCGGTACGCGGTCGGCAGGGTCGACTCTCGCCGGCCGCACGGGAGACCGCTGACGCGGTGGCGGTCTGTGGCCCGCGCGCCGCCGTCGACCTCTTGGCGAAGGTCTGCCCCGCGGCCAGCTCGGGGCTGGCCGAATGCCTCGACGCGGGGGTGCTGGTGGCCGACGGAGACACCATCGGGTTCCGTCATGAGCTGGCCCGCCGCGCCACCATCGACCGGATACCCGAGTATGAGCGCAGAATGTTGCACAAACGGGCACTGGCGGTGCTGGCAGAACCGCCTATCGATCCGGATACCTTGGCGGCGTTGGCATTTCACGCCCAACGGGCCGGCGATACCGACGCTGTCATCCGTTATGCGTCTCCGGCGGCCGAGCGTGCCTTGGCGTTGGGTGCGAACCGCGAAGCCGCCGAACTGTACGAGCTCACGCTGCGCCAAGCCAACGGCACCTCTGCCGAACAGCGCGTCGTCTGGCTCGAGCACCATGCGTTCGCGAACTATGCCTGCGGGCTGGCCGAGGCGGCGGCGGCATCCTGGCACCAAGCGGCGATGTTGCGCCACGATTTGGGCCATCGCCTCGCACAAGCCGAGGATCTGCGCTGGCTCTCGCACGAACTGTGGGGGATGGGGCGCACCGGCGAGGCCGCCGAGGCGGCACTGACCTCACTCGCGCTCGTGCAAGACGGCGGTCCCAGCCCGCAGCTGGCCTCGTCGCTGGTGAACATCGCCCAGATGCGCGTCTGGGGTTTCGACCCGGCCTCCGGCGACTACACCCAGCAAGCGCTGACGGTGGGCGCGCAGCTCGGTGATGACGCAATCGTCGCGCAGGCTCGCGGCTTTGCCGCCTTGGCCCGCGTGTTGCGTACCGACACTGGATGGGACGACCTGGAAGCGGCCTGGCGCGACGTGATGGCCACCGACGTTCGCGGCGAACACGCAGGCGTGCTCGGAACCTGTGTGTGCGCGTTCGCCGCAATGCACCATGACCTGGAGCGGGCGCAGAGCTGCCTCGTCGAAGCCCTCGCGCATTCGCGCGAACGTGATCTGTTCACCTTTGAGGCGTTGAACCTCGGCTCCACCGCGCTGCTCGATCTGCATCGCGGTAACTGGGACGCCGCCCGCTCAGCTGCCGAAGATGTGCTGACCCGACCCGGTTTGGCGGCGGTGAACCGGACTCTGCCGCGATTGATCGTTGCCCTCATCGACGCCCGGCGCGGCGAGCAAGCCGCCGCGTCGCTGCTGGATGACACGATGGCCATGCCCCTGTCCGACCATCTGCGACTGTTCCCGGTGTGCGCCGCGCGGGCAGAGATCGCGTGGCTGGCCGGCGACGACGACACTGCCCGTGCCGAGGCGAAGACCGCCCTGGCCGCCCTCGAAGACAGGGCAGACCCGTGGCTGATTGCGCCGCTGCACCGCTGGGCGCAGCTGTCCGGCGCCGTCACCTCGCCTACTATCGAGCACCCGGTCACCCCGTTCCACTTGGAGATCAGCGGAGATTGGCAAGCCGCCGCCGCAGAATGGACGCGCCGCGGTAGCCCGTATGAAGCGGCGATCGCCCAACTCGGTGGCGACATCGCCGCCGTGCAATCAGCGCACGGCACCCTCCGCCGGCTCGGGGCACGTGCTGCGGCCCGCCGCGCCCAGCAGCGCCTGGCTGCCCTGCGTGGGCGTACCCGCCGCGGCCCGTACGGTCAAACCCGCGCCGACCCCGACGGGTTGACCCGCCGCCAACGCGAGGTACTCGAACTGCTCACCACCGGGCGCAGCACTGCTGACATCGCCGCCGTCCTGCACATCAGCACCAAAACTGCTGACAACCACGTGCAGGCCATCCTGGCCAAGCTCGGTGTCAGTACCCGGGCCCAAGCCGTTGCCCGCGCCTTACAAAACCCGACCACGCCTTAGCGGCCGGCGCGCGCGGCTGCGTTCGCAGCTGCCGACAGGCCTGGTCGGTGATGAACACGTGGAATCAGAATGACCTGTAGGCCGGCCCAAACTCACCACTGACTGAAGGGAAGTACCAATCATGATCCATGCTCAGTTCGACCCCACCGCCCGTCAACTCCTTGCCGCTGCGGCCGTTGAGGCCAAGACTCGCAAGGACCTCTCCTGGCAGCAGATCGCCGATGCCGCCGGACTGTCGGTGGCCTTCACCACAGCGGCCGTCCTTGGGCAGCACGCTTTGCCGGAGCAGTCGGCCACGGCTGTCGGCGAGCTGCTGGGCTTAGATGCAGATGCGGTCCTACTGCTGCAGACCATTCCGACCCGCGGCTCAATTCCCGGTGGGGTACCCACCGACCCGACCATCTACCGCTTCTACGAGATGCTGCAGGTCTACGGCACCACCCTCAAGGCGCTGGTTCACGAGCAGTTCGGTGACGGCATCATCTCCGCCATCAACTTCCGGCTGGACGTGAAAAAGGTCGCTGACCCCGATGGTGGCGAACGAGCCGTTATCACGCTGGACGGCAAGTATCTGCCGACCGTCCCCTTCTGATATCTGCGACTATTGCCTAAAATGGTGGTGCGCGTCACAGAATTTTTCGGATTGGCAAATTTTCGTGGCAAACTGGACGTCGTTAATTGCGGCCCAGTCGTGAGGGGAATGATTCAGCGTGGCAACGCACCTACGGTTGGCGGCGGTGGCCTGGTTGGCTGCGGCGCCTGTGATCGGTGCCGGGCTGGCGAACGCAACGCCGCATGACATTCCCGAGGGCCCCAGCACACCGCCGGTTCCGGTGCAGCCGAGTGCGCCGGGTACGGGTACCAGTCACTCAGGTCTGCCGTCGATCGGCGATGTCAGCAAGTTCGTCGGCGGCGTCACCAGCAGCTTGACGACGGCCGGCAGCAACGCCCTTACCACCGGCGGGGCCGCCGCGTCGTCGATCGGCCAGCAATTGGTCCCGAAGGTCGGCGACGGGCGCAACGGTTCCAATACCTCGCCGGGCACCTCGGTATCGAGTTCCCCTGTGGGCGGCTCCTCAGCCTCCGGGGACGTTGCCGGAACTCCGGCGACTGCGCCATTGCTCCCTGCGGCGGCACCGCCGGCCAACCCCGTCTCAGTGCCGTGGGTGCAGGCCGGCGACACTGCCAACGCGGCCGCCGCCGCGGTGGTCGACGCGTCAACTGCCCCGGTGACGGCCCTGGCCGCTGAGTTGCCGCCGATCGTGGGTGTGCCGCTCGAGAATGTTGCTGCGCTGCCCGAGTTCTTCGTGGATCAAGTGGCACCGATCGTCAACGGGGTGACCTCGACGCTGACGTCCCTGAACGTGGTACCGGTGTCGACGGCGCCCCGGCTCGATTCGCCGGACCGCGGTTTTGGCCCGGCGTCGAAGCCGTTGTCCGTTGGATCGCAGCAGAATTCGGGCTCGGCAGGCAATGCTGATGTGGCCGGCGCACCGTCCGCGCCCCGTCCCGCGCCGGTAGATCACACCTTCGCCGCCGACAACAAGGTAGTGGCGGGTCAGCCCTTCCGCGCCGGATATTCGGATGACCTGCGTGCCGCCGGTCTGAGTGAGGTCGCCGCAGTCGCAGTCCCCGGCTTCACGGGCATCCTCGTGCTGACCGGCGCCGGCGGACTGATCGGCTTCCGGCAGGCCCGGGCCGGTCGGTCGCTGCACGCCGCCACCGGCGCGCGATTCATGACGCCATAGCCAGCCCGAACGTCAGCCCGCAGTCAGTTGGTGGCTGCACAATGGTCTGTCGTGTCGGTACACCACCAAACGCAGCCGGTCATCGACATCGGGCGCAGACTCGATCACCTGCCGGTCGGTCCGGTCCACCGCAGGGTGGTGGCTGCCATCGGCTTCGGGCTGTTCTTCGAGGTCTACGAGATATTCCTGGCCAGCAGCATCGCGGCGGCGCTGCGCTCCCATTACGGCGTCGACGCGTCGACCATCAAATTGCTGCTGGCCTCGACGTTCGTCGGGATGTTCTTCGGATCGGTGCTGTTCGGGCGGCTGGCCGACCGGATCGGTCGGCGCCGGGCGTTCCTGCTCAATCTGATCTGGTTCTCGGTATGGAGCCTGGTCGGCGCATGTGCGCCGAACGCCGCGGTGCTGGTGGTGACGAGGTTTCTGGCGGGCATCGGGGTGGGGGCCGAATATCCGGTCGCCGATTCGTATCTGGCTGATGTGCTGCCCAAGGATCACCGCGGCCGGCTGGCTGCGTGGGCCTACACCTTGTCGTTCGTCGCGGTCCCGGTGCTGGGCTTCCTGGCGCTCTATCTGGATAAGCGCGACATCTTCGGTGTCGAGGGCTGGCGCGTGCTCTTGGCCGTCGGCGCGCTGGGGGCCGCAGGTGTCGCGATGCTGCGCCGCGGTCTGCCGGAGTCGCCGCGGTGGTTGGCGGGGCAGGGGCGCCTGGTCGAGGCCGACGCCGCGGTGGGGCAATTCGAGCGGGGCGCGGTGCGGCAATTCGAGCGGGGCGCGGTGCGGCGGGACGAGCCGGCTCCGGTCCAGCCGGTCGAGTCGGCCGACGAACCTGCCGCCCCGGTGTCGCCGGACCGCGGCCGACTGTGGATCAGTCCGTACCGGCAGCGGGTGCTGATGCTGTCGGTATTCCACCTGTGCCAACCGTTTGCTTACTACGGCTTCGGGACCCTGGCCGCGCTGGTGCTGGTCAGCCGGGGCTACAGCACGACGTCGTCGCTGCTGTTCACCGCGTTGTCCTATCTCGGTTATCCGGTCGGTTCGATCCTGGCGATCCCGCTGCTGCGCTGGTTCGAGCGGAAGTTCCTGCTCATCGGTGCGGCCGCGGCGATCTCGGTGAGCGGCCTACTGTTCGCGACCTCGAACAGTCCTTGGGCCATTGTCCTTTTCGGTTTTCTGACCACGGCGCTGTGCAATGTGTTCTCGAACGTCTACCACGTCTACCAGGCCGAAATCTTCCCGACGGACATGCGGGCGACCGCTGTCGGCCTGACGTACTCACTGTCGCGGTTGTCGAGTGGACTGCTGCCGTTCGTCCTGATCCCGGTGCTGGACGACTACGGTGCCACCGCCATGTTCGCGGTGGTGGTAGCTGCGCTGGTGGTGGTGATGGGTGTGGTCGCGACCCTGGGACCGCGGACCGCGGGCCGCAACCTCGAGGACATCAATCCGGTGTGAATGATGTTCGGCGGCAAGGTATTTCGTCGCGAAAAATTGGCCAGGAGGTTTAATGGCATTGGCATGCAACGGAATTGAACGCCAACGCTGGGAATGTAGTCCGAACCAGGGCGGCACAAACTCGCCTGGCGGCGTCCATAGCACATCTGCGGCGAAGTTTGCCAACCGACACGCCGGGGCGGCGTCGTGACGCATTCGGCGCGTGCGGCGCGCAAGGTGCAAACAGCCCGGGGGACCGCTTACTCTGATGCAGTACCCGCGAGTACACCCCACCCGACAAACCCCGGCCTACGCCGAACTTTGGAGCTGTGTTGACCTCATCCCGCCGTGTCCGTGGCGCCTGGTTGGCTGCTGCGCTCGCTGTTCTCGCCGTGCTCGGCGGGACCGTGGTGTCGTCGACCTCGCACTGCCGCGAGGGTTGCAAGGTGGTGGCTGCGGCGCGTGATCTGTCCGCATCGCAGCCCGTGGCTCCCGAACCGGCCGCGCTGCGGGTGACGCCGGCCGCTGGAGCGTCAGGGGTCAGTCCGGCCGAGGCCGTCGGCGTCACTGCCGCGAGCGGAACCATCACCTCGGTGTCGATGGTCAACGGGTCCGGAAAAGAGATTCCCGGGACCCTCGCGCCCGATGGCAGGACCTGGGCGCCCGCAGAACAACTGGGCTACGGCCGCACCTACACCATGACGGTCGACGCCCGCGGCCCGTCGGGCATGCCGTCGCGGCAGAGCTCGAGCTTCACCACGCTGGACCCCACCTATCAGACGGCGGTCTACCTGAACACCGTCTCCGGCGCCTCGCTGCAGGAGGGTGGCACGTACGGGGTCGGCACCGTCGTGGTCGCGCACTTCGACGAAAAGATCGACGACAAGGCCGCCGCCGAGCGGAACCTGATCATCACCACGAATCCGCCGGTCCCCGGCTCGTGGCACTGGGTGGACGCGTCCAATGCGCACTGGCGCCCGGAGAAGTACTACGCACCGGGCGCGACGGTCACGGTCTCGGCAAAGATCTATGGCCTGCGGGTCGCTGACGGCCTATACGGTCAGCAGGACGAGCGGGTGTCGTTCCGGATCGGCAACGCCCACGTCTCGATTGCCGATGACCACACCAAGCAGGTCAGCGTCTTCGACAACGGCCAGCTGGTGCGCACCATGCCGACCTCGATGGGTATGGGTGGCACGGAGACCATCGGCGATCGGGTGTTGTCGTTCTGGACGCCGCCGGGCATCTACACCGTGATGGACAAGGCCAACCCGGTGATCATGGACTCGTCGACGTTCGGGCTGCCGGTCAACAGCCGCCTGGGCTACAAGGAGAGCATCCCGTGGGCGACCCGGATCAGCCACGACGGCATCTACCTGCACCAGCTGAATGCGACGATCTGGGCGCAGGGCAATACCGACACCTCTCACGGCTGCTTGA
The DNA here is from genome assembly GCA_031292695.1 of Mycobacterium sp. Lineage (GTDB taxonomy): Bacteria > Actinomycetota > Actinomycetes > Mycobacteriales > Mycobacteriaceae > Mycobacterium. The sequence continues at coordinate 11,247 of JARLGS010000440.1, forward strand.
ACCTCAACAGTGACAACGCCAAGTGGTTCTACGACTTCGCGATGCCGGGAGACGTGGTCGAGGTGCGCAACACCGGCGGCCCGCCGCAGCAGCTGAACCAGAACGGCGACTGGAGCATGCCGTGGGATCAGTGGGTACAGGGTAGTGCGCTGACGCCTCCTCCTCCGCTGCCGCCGGTGCCCCTGCCGCCGCGCTAATTGGATGTGATCTATCTCACCTGTTGGGTGTACTGCGGCGTAGCCTTAGAAGCATCTTCGGCAAGGAGGGAGATGCGAATGAAAGGCGCGCACCACGACCCCGTGGACCATTCCCGAACCACGCAACCGCACGCTGGTGAATCCTTCATCGACACGTTGTGGCTACCTGGCCTCGGCCTGATCGCACTCGGCATCGTCACCATCGCCGGCTTCGTCTTCGCCACCGCGTTCGGCCACACCGGGCTCGAGCTTCCGCTCGGCTTGATCGCCGGCGCGCTGGTCACGGCTGGGGCGATGATCATCACGTTCGAGCACCTGCGGGTCAAGCGAGTGGAACAGCGGTGGCTGGCCGACCATCCCGAACGGCGGCTGCACGCCGGCTGACCGGCCGGCGGCCTACCGCGGTAGCAACCGCAGAATCTCCGGCGTCCGTTGATCCAGGATGTCGTCGAAGTCGTGGTGCTTTTCGACGTATGCCTTGACCATCGGACACACCGCCACGATGCGCTTCCCCTGCTGCCGCGTGGTCGCCAACGCTTGGGCGATCAGGACGCTGGCCAGTCCGCGGCCGCCGTAGGCCGGGTCGATCTCGGTGTGATAGAACACTCGCTGCTCACCGTGCTCGATGAACGCGGTGAGCCCCACCGACTTTCCGCCGACCGCGATGCTGAACCGGTCGGCCTCCTGGGTCACGTCGACGGGGTCGCCGTTCTTGTCGGTGAGCATTGCTGGAACCTTTCCGGAGGTGGGTGGTTGCCGGGGAATCAAGCGGGTGGTCGGTAGCGGGGGAGCGGGCAACCGCGCCGGCTCGCCCTGGTACCCGATCACTTCGCCGAAACGCTCGGACTCGGCCTGCCACTGATCCCGGAATTCGACGATCTCCTCGTGGGTGCGTCCCACGAAGTTCCACCACATCAGCAGTTCTTCGGTGAAGGGCGGGCCGCCCAACACGATCGCACGGACCGGGTCGGTGCCGCTGTTGGTCAGTGCCAGCTTCGCCGATCCGACGCCCTGGTAAGCCATTTCGTACGGCTGCACCGGAGTGCCCGCGAGGGTCAGTGATCCTTGATCGACGAGCACCGCGTGCTCGAACGTCAGGTCGACGTCGAACTCGACTGCCGCGCCGACCGGCAGCTCGACCTGGGCGCCCAACAGCGGCGTGTGGGTGTGCACCGGCGACTGCTGACCGGCCAGCGCGCCGAGGAATACCGAGACTGTTGCGTCGCCGTATGAAACAGCTTGCGGCGCATAATGATCGAAGTGGCGCGGGCCGTGGCGCGCCGAGTCGGGCAGGGCGACCCACAGCTGCACGCCGTGCAGGACGGTCGTCGCCGGCGTCGAGACCTCCGAATGGCAGATGCCGGCGCCGGCGGACATCAGGTTCAGCTCGCCCGGACGCACCATCTCGTGCACACCATTGGAATCGCGGTGTTCGATTTCGCCGCTGAACAACCAGCTGACCGTCTGCAGACCGGTGTGTGGGTGCGGTGCGACGTCCATCCCTGGTCGGGTGCGCACATCTTCCGGGCCGTAATGATCGACGAAACACCACGCGCCGACCAGTGAGCGTTCGCGCTGTGGCAGGGTGCGACGGACCTGCATGGCGCGGGGGCCGCCCAGCGGCACCTCGCGAGGCTGCAGAATCTCGATGCGATTGGGAGGCCCGGCGGCGCAATCGTATTCGACGGGTTCTGTCTCAAGATTGCTCACGCTTCGCCTTCCCCGCTGCGTACCATCGTCGCGTTCGCTCAGACCATACCTGTGCCACCCGGTGCGGCCCTGGGCCCCGAATTCAGCTGCGCTGCCGCAACCGGTCCCGCAGGCCCGACGCCCGAACCGCCTGCCGCTCGACGGCGGCCCGTACCTCGTCGGCCGAGCCCACGATGCGCACCTTCTCCTTGGCCCGCGTGACCGCGGTGTAGAACAGCTCGCGGGTCAGCAGCCGCGACTCCGCGGGCGGCAGCATCACCGTCACCGCCCGGGCCTGCGACCCTTGGCTCTTGTGGATGGTCAGCGCGTACATGGTCTCGACGTCGATGATCCGGCTCGGCGAGAACTCTTGCGCCGCAGTCGCACCGGCGATGCACACCCGCACCCCGTCCGGGCCCGCGACGACCAGACCGGTGTCGCCGTTGTAGATGCCTAGCGCATAGTCGTTGGCGGTGACCAGCAGCGGCCGGCCGGGATACCACGGCGCCCAGGTGGCCTGCCCGGTTTCCTCGCTCATCCAGCGCTCTACCTGACGGTTCCAGTACCGGACCCCATGCGGGCCGTCGCGGTGCGCGCACAGCAACCGGTGCTCGTCCATGGTCGCGAGGCCAATAGCGCCGGCGCCCAGGAGCGCACATTCGCGCACGCGCAGCGCGTGGCCCACCAGCACCGGGCGCAGGACCGCAGCGGGATCGGCATCCTCGACGAACTCGATCGCCGGGTCGCCGGCTCGCAGCAGCGCCAGCACCCGCTCGGCGTCACCGGACCGGATCGCCGCGGCCAGAGCGCCGATCGCCGCCCCGAACCGGTGCGCGGTGTGCAGTGCCGCGATGCGGATGCTCGGGTGGTCGGAGAGTCCGTCGACCAGGTCGGCCAGCACCGCGCCGGCCTGGACCGAGGTCAGCTGGTCGGGGTCGCCGACGAGCAGCAACCGGGCGGCCGGCCGCACCGACTCCAGCAGCCGGGCCATCAAGGTCAACGACACCATCGAGGTCTCGTCGACGACGATCACATCGTGCGGCAGCCGGTTGCCGCGGTGGTGCCGGAACCG
>JARLGS010000441.1 GCA_031292695.1 Mycobacterium sp.
AAATTCAGCCGCCCCCGCGCGTTTTGCCCCCGCCCCCCCCACACACCCGGGGGGGGGCGCCGGGTATGCCGGGCCGCGGGCCCCCGCGGTTCGGGATCAGAAGAACCCTTGGGCCTTCGTGGAGTAGGACACGAGCAGGTTCTTCGTCTGCTGGTAGTGATCCAGCATCATCTTGTGGTTTTCCCGGCCGATGCCGGACTGCTTGTAACCACCGAACGCGGCGTGCGCCGGGTACATGTGGTAGCAGTTGGTCCACACCCGGCCGGCCTTGATGTCCCGGCCGGCCCGGTAGGCAACGTTGCCGTTGCGCGACCACACCCCGGCACCCAGGCCGTAGAGGGTGTTGTTGGCGATCGAGATGGCGTCGTCGTAGTCCTTGAAAGACGCCACCGACAGCACCGGCCCGAAGATCTCCTCCTGGAAGATCCGCATCGAGTTGTTGCCGGAGAAGACCGTCGGCGTCACGTAGTAACCGCCGCTGAGGTCGCCACCCAGCTCGGCTCGCTCGCCACCGGTAATCAGCTGGGCCCCTTCGGATTTGCCGATCTCGATGTACGACAGGATCTTCTCCAGTTGGTCATTGGAGGCCTGCGCGCCGATCATGGTCTCGGTGTCCAGCGGATCACCCTGACGGACGGCCTTGGTGCGAATCGCGGCCAGTGCCAGGAACTCGTCGAAGATGTCGGCCTGGATCAGCGACCGGGACGGACACGTGCAGACCTCGCCCTGGTTCAGGGCGAACATGGTGAAGCCTTCCAGGGCCTTGTCCTGGAAGTCGTCGTCGGCGGCCATGACGTCGTTGAAGAAGATGTTCGGGCTCTTGCCACCGAGTTCCAGGGTGACCGGAATCAGGTTCTGCGAGGCGTACTGCATGATCAGCCGACCCGTGGTGGTCTCACCGGTGAACGCGATCTTGGCGATGCGGTTGCTCGAGGCCAGCGGCTTGCCGGCCTCGACACCGAACCCGTTGACCACGTTGACCACACCCGGCGGCAGCAGGTCGCCGATCACCGAGAACAGGAACATGATCGAGGCCGGGGTCTGCTCGGCGGGCTTGAGCACGATTGCGTTGCCGGCGGCCAGCGCGGGCGCCAGCTTCCACACCGCCATCAGGATCGGGAAGTTCCACGGGATGATCTGCCCGACCACGCCCAGCGGCTCGTGGAAGTGGTAAGCCACGGTGTCGTCGTCGATCTCCGAGATCGAGCCTTCCTGGGCCCGCAGCACGCCGGCGAAATACCGGAAGTGGTCGACCGCCAGTGGGATGTCAGCGTTGAGGGTCTCGCGGACCGGCTTGCCGTTGTCCCAGGACTCGGCGACCGCGATGGCCTCGAGGTTCTGCTCTATCCGGTCGGCGACCAGGTTCAGCACGCGGGCGCGCGCGGCCGGCGAGGTCTTGCCCCAGGCGGGCGCGGCGGCGTGCGCGGCATCCAGCGCCTTCTCGACGTCGGACTCGTCCGAGCGGGCAATCTCGCAGAAGACCTGGCCAGTCACCGGGGTCCGGTTCTCGAAATACCGGCCGGCCGACGGTGCGACCCACTCGCCGTTGATGAAGTTGTCATAGCGCTCCGGGTAGGTCATCACGGAACCCTCGGCACCGGGACGCGCGTATACAGTCATCGGTTCACTCCTCGCTGTGGCGACAAAATGTGTTGCTCGTCACTCACAGTACGTAGCGGCCCGTTGCAACACAGTTGCATGGCCGAAGAAGTTTCCGACGGCGACCGAGTCAGCCGAATTCGGCGTCCAACCCGGCCAAATGCCCGACGGCCTGCGCCCTGATCACGGCGTCAGCCGACGGATGGTTGCGCAACAGTTGCCACCCGTGCCGGTCGTCGCGGCCGTCCGGCAGCGCGAGCCAGCGGCGCAACAGCCCGACCTGTCCGGCCGCCGAGGCCGACAACACCGCGCTGCGCAGGCTCTCCCCCAGCTCGGTGCGCAACCGGGCGATCGCCGGTGACACCGACTGCGGCAGCAGCGCACCTGTGTAGTGCGAAAGGGCAGTTTCGACGTCGCCGCGGTGCAGCGCGGAGAAGACGTCGCCGAGGTCGCTGTCCACCGGGGCCAACAGCCGGTATGGCCGGGACGCCACGTAGTGCGCACCGATCACGCGGCGCAGCCGGGACATCTCGACCCGGATGGTCACCGCGTCAAGATCGTTGTCGTCCAACAACATTGCCAGGTGGTCGGCACTGAGCCCCTCAGGATGACGGGTCAGCAACACCAGGATGTCGGCGTGCCGTCCGGTGAGGGTGTGCCGGTGGAGTTGTCCGTCGGCGCCGGTCACCACCCAGTGCGGACGGTCGCCGCCGAGCACCGACAGGCGGGCGTCGGCCGACCGCGCGGCCACCGGTTGGGTCAGCCGATGCAGCGCGAGGTGGTTCTCGATGGCCATCACCGTGGCACGCACCAGGGCCAGCGTCTGCGACGACGCGACCTGGCTGTCACCGGTCAGGTCGACGCAGCCGATGAGCTCGCCGGTCGCCGGGTCGTGCACCGGCACTGCGGTACAGGTCCACGGCTGCACCAGGCGGGAGAAATGCTCGGAGCCGTGGATCTGCAATTCGCGGTCCAGCGCCAGCGCGGTGCCCGGGGCGTTGGTGCCGGCGCTGCGCTCACTCCAGTCCGCGCCGGGGACGAAGTTCATCGCCTCGACCTTGCCGACGGCCGTCGGGTCGCCCTCGACCCAGAGCAGGGTGCCGTCGGCCGCGGTCACCGCGACCACGACACCGCTGTCCCGGGCGTCATCGACCAGCAGTTTGCTGATCACCGGCAACGCGGGTGCGATGGGCTGGGCGGCGCGAATCTGGTCCAGGGTTTTCGGCACCACGGGTCCGAACTGCGCGCCGCCGCGGTCCGGGTCCACGCCGGTGGCCAGGCTGCGGCGCCAGCTCTCGGCGACGATCGGCCGAACCGCGGCCGGGTCCAGGTGCTGGGCGTCGATCTCGCCGGTGACGAACCGCTCGTGTACGGAACGCAGCATTGAGCCCGCCGGCGACCCTTTGGTGCGGCTGGTTCCCACGACGATCACACTCCCCGCGGGCCTGATGTGCACCCGCGCTGCCGTCAGGGTAGTGCACCTCGGTCGCCGTGAGCACGCTCTTCAGATGACTGTGCGGTCTTGCCCCCGGCTCTCCTCCACGGGCAAGACCACACAGAGTTGGTGGTGGGCCTACAAAACCCAGTCGCCGGCAGCGCTCCGGTCGGCCGCGGCGACGTCATCGGCACCGTCGCGGACGGCGTTGCCCAGGCTGTGCAAGATCTCGTTGAGCGCGGCCGCGGATTGATTCCACCGGGCCTGCTCGACCTGGAAGGCCTCGGCCGCTTCACGGGTCCAGGTCGACTGCAGCGGCGCGACCAGTTGCCTCAACTCGTCCAATGCCGTGTTCATCCGTGCGGACGTGGCGTGAATTTGTTGGCGGACAGTGAACTCAATCTCACCGAAGTGGTACGACAGCACCGGTTGCATGATCTGGTCACCTTCCGTCAGATGGCGTGGCCGGTGGCGCCGATGCGCTGGGCGTGGGCGTCGGCCGCGTGACTCAGCCCGGCCGCGTTCGACCGGATGGTCTCGGCGATCCGCTGCAGTGCCGCATGTAGTTTCATCGATTCGCCGTTCCACCGGTTCACCACGTCCTGGAATCGGGCGGCCGCGACGCCACCCCACACTGTCGGCGGAATGGCCGACATCTGGCCGATGAAACTGCCTAGCATGGCCCGGATCTCCTCGTTACGGACCTCAACCTTGCCGGCCACTCCTGTCATCAGATCGAAATCTGTAGTCAGAGCGCCACTTTCCGGAGCTGTCATGGTGTTCCTCTCAACTGGTTTGATTGTTTAGACGCACCGGCGCCTGGATCGGTTCCATTGCCGCCGAATGTTTTTCACCCGACCCGGTGCGCAGACCGGATAGCGGTATCGCAGGGCGGCCGGACGGCACCGCCCTGGCAGCCCACGGCAATCCGGACGGGACCGTCGAGCAGTACCTACCAGT
>JARLGS010000442.1 GCA_031292695.1 Mycobacterium sp.
AACTCGTTGGTCATCGTCCGGACGTAGGTGGGGGTCAGGTGGTGGGCGCCGTGATAGATCAGCACGTTTCCCTCGACCGGGCGACAGCTGTCCGGCCGGCAGATCGCGTCGGACATGTCGAGCACCTTGAGCAGCGGGAACTGCGGGACAAAGTCGAGGGTCTGATTGCGGTCGGACAGGACATCGGAGCGTTTGATCGCGCACGATTGCGCGCTGCGGCCTTTGGCCAGGCAGTCCGCGGGGTCGAACGGTTTGCCGTCTTTGACGAGCCATGGGGTGTCCCGCATGCCGAGGATGGGAACGTTGTTGTCGGACAATGTCTGCCATACGCCGATGTACGTTGCCGGCATCACGTCGCCCGATTTGATGTTCCAGGGCCGCGTCGTCGTCGTGAATACGTAGTCGGGACGGTCGGCGACCAGCTTGGCTGTCGTGCGTTGCACCCACTCGCGGCACTGGGGGTACGGCGCGTTGTTGCCCATGATGAGCGGCACTTCCTCGGTGGACAACGGGCAGCCCATCTTGAGATACGTCACCACCTTGAAATGGTGCAGAGTGGCGAGCAGCTCCAGCGCCGGCAGCCAGTGCTCCGCGTGCGATCCGCCGGCCACCGCGATGGTTCGGGTGGCGGCAGGATCGCCGTAGGTGCAGTTGACCACCGCCGGGTTGACGAAGTCACTGATGCAGCCGTCCCGCGTCGACGACGGCAAGTCTTCCGTGACCTCCAGGACCGTCGGCCGCATCGGCAGCGTGGGCACCCGCACGTGTTCGGTCAGCGCACGCGCGCCGGGGTAATCCTGAGAGTTGAGGACGCTGAGTTCCTTGCCAGCGGCCCGCAAGACCGTGATGTGCTGGTGCCAGGTGAACGACGTCGCCGTCAACGTGACGCCCAGCAACACGACCGCCGATCCCAGGGCCATGGTGGGGCGGCGCAAGCGCGGTAGCCACGCAATCGCCGGGACGGGCGCCGCCTGATACCGCAGTGGGTCTTCGACGAGCCGAGTGGTCAGGTAGGCCAGCACCCCGGACACCAGCAGCACCGCCGCGCCTTCGACGAAGTCAGCGTGCCGGTGGCCGGTGTAGGACAGCCAGAAGATGAGCAGCGGCCAGTGCCACAGGTACAGCGAGTACGCCATCGCGCCCAGCGCCACCAGCGGCCCGGTCGCCAGCAACCGGTTGGGCAACGGCATCTCGTCATTGCCGCTTCGCAGGTTGGCCCCGGCCAGGATCATCAGGACGGTGGCCCCGACCGGTACCAGCGCCCACGGCCCCGGGAACTCCCGTACGCCGTCGATCAGCGCCCCGCAGGCCAGGATCGCGCCCAGTGCGGCCGTCGCCGCTGCCGTGCGCAGCCACCCCGGCCAGCGGACAGACGGCACCAACGCCCCGACGAGGGCGCCGAGCAGCAATTCCCACGCCCGCGCGAAGCTGTTGTAGTAGGCGGTTGCCTGGTTGTCCTGCTGCGCGAAGGCCGCGTAGACGAACGACGCCACCGTCAGCGCGGTCAGCAGCACCAGGAACAGGGTCCGCAGGTGAGCCCCCGTGACCCGCCTGAACAGGTAGGAACACCCGGCGATCAGCAGCAGGAAGCCGACGTAGAACTGACCCTGCACCGACATGGACCAGATGTGCTGCAACGGGCTGACCGCTTCGCCGGCCCGAAGATAGTCGGCAGCCGTGTTGGCCAGCTCCCAGTTCTGGTAGTAGCCGAGGCTGGCCAGGCTCTGGTCGGCGAAAGTCTCCCAACGGGTCTGCGGCTGCACCAAGATCGTGAGCACCGCACAGGCGGCGAGCACGACGACCAGAGCGGGAACCAGGCGGCGGATGAGCCGGAGCACCTCCGCCGGTGGCGACAGCCGAACGGCGGGGTTCAGCGCCGCGCGAATGACCTTGCCGCCGAAGAAAAATCCGGACAGCGCCAAAAACACGTCCACGCCGCCGGACACCCGGCCGAACCAGACGTGGAACATGGCGACCAGCAGGATGGCGACACCGCGTAGGCCATCGAGGTCATGCCGATAAAAGCCGGTCGACCGGGTCCCCACGGCGACCGGTGGCGCGGCGGCGACCGGTGCGGCAGGCGGGGACAAAGTCAGCATGATCGACTGCCAACTTACCGAAAACCGCCGCCCGCTCCTGTCTGGAGAGGAGTGGGCGGCGGGTTCGGGCGGCCGAGAGAGTTAGCGCCCGGTATTCAGGGGCGCCTGCTGCACGGGCGCCTGCTGCGCCGGCAGCTGCAACGGCTGCTGTTGCAGGGGTGCCTGTTGCGCCGGCACCTGCTGCAGGGGGGCCTGCTGGGTCGGCGCCTGCTGCACGGGTGCCTGCTGCAGAGGAGCCTGGGGCGCCGTCTGGGTTCCCAGGACCCTCACCAGGTAGGGCGTCATGCCGTTACTGCGCACCGGCGAAACCTGGACGACGTCGCCCACCTCGAGCATCTGATTGTTGCCGAGGTACATCGCGACGCTCTGCGTGCCTTCCGGACCGTAGAAGATCAGGTCGCCCTTCCGTGCCTGCTGGGGCAGGACCTTCTGGCCGAGCCGGTACATCTCGCCGGACGAACGCGGGAGCTTGATGCCCGCGCCGGCGTAGGCGTACTGCATCAGGCCCGAGGCGTCGAAACCGACGGTCATGGCGCCGGAACCCTTGCCGAGGGACGGGCCGGTAGGGCCGCCGCCGGCCCACGAGAAGGGCACCCCGCGCTGGGAGAGCCCCCGCATGACGACGACGTCGGTGGCCTGCTGGTAGTCCATCGGCCTGGTGCCCGGGTCGGCCATGGCGAAACCGAGGCCCACCAACGGGGCCACCAGCAGTGCGAGACCGATCGCGAAGGCGTAGATGCGTTTCATGTCGATTCCTTCCTCCGGCCTCGGCGCGGTGACTGCGCGCTTCGGCCGCTACTGCAGCTGACGCGGGCCTCCCCCTCGGGGCAGCGCCGCTGCATGACGTGTGGAGTGGAACAGTCGATCAATCCGCTGCTTTCACACCAGTCACTACTGACACTTCTACACCAGAAGTTGCTCCCGGAAAATGCCTGGTGACGTGCACGAAGGATTCTTTGTCGTACCGTGACCCGACGGTGACTGCAGCGTCGAATTCCGCGTGCGCAGTTGTGATTTGGGTCTCAGTTGGGCGGTCCGTCGGCCCTGTGACCTCACTTGCGCCGAAATTGACGTTAGCGCGACCTTTGCTCGCAATTTTCCGCGCTGGCGTCGATTTCGGTGAACTGTCGGTGGTCTTGTCCACCATCTACGCATGGGGAACGTTTTCATCGGCAGTGAAGCGATCGCTGCAGACTCAATGAGTGACTACCAGCTGCGCCGCTGGTATCGGTCCATCTTTCGAGACGTCTACATGCCTAAGCAGGATGAGCCGTCGCTCGACGATCGTATCCTTGGTGCCTGGCTGTGGTCGGGACGGCGGGCGGTGATTGCGGGCGTTGCGGCGTCGGCATTGCATGGTGCGCCGTGGGTTGACGCCGGCGCAAC
>JARLGS010000443.1 GCA_031292695.1 Mycobacterium sp.
GGCAATCACCAAATCGAAGGCGGGCACTCGACCGTGCGCGAATGCCTTCGCAATCTGCGGGGAGGACTGGTAGGTCGCGAATACCACTTTGGGGCCGGACCGTTGCCGCAGGAAACTCGCGATCTCGTCAGGGTCGGTCGTGACCGGAACCCCGAGATCACTGGTGTGCGCAACCGTTGCGTCGTCATTGGCGTTCGCGACAGTCTCATCCGAACAGACGGGAAGTGATGCAAACTCAGCGGTGCAGTTGGCTCGCCACTGGGGGGTGGAAGTGTTCGTCACCGCCAGCCGCGGTAAGTGGGACACGCTGCGCGCCATGGGATTTGATGACGACCATATCGGTGATTCCCGGACGCTGGACTTCGAGGAGAAGTTCCTGGCCGTCACCGAGGGCCGCGGCGTTGATGTGGTGCTCGACTCGCTGGCCGGTGATTTCGTGGATGCTTCGCTGCGCCTGCTCGTTCGCGGTGGGCGTTTCCTCGAGATGGGCAAGACCGATATCCGCGATGCGCAGGAGATCGCCGCCAACTATCCCGGTGTGGCCTATCGGGCGTTCGACCTGTCAGAGGCAGGCCCGGTGCGCATGCAGGAGATGTTGGGCGAGGTGCGGGAGCTTTTCGACTCCGACGTGTTGCATCGGCTGCCGGTCACCACCTGGGATGTGCGCTGCGCGCCGGCGGCCTTGCGGTTCATGAGCCAGGCCCGCCACATCGGCAAGGTGGTTTTGACCATGCCCTCGGCGCTGGCGGATGGGCTTGCCGGCGGCACGGTTGTGATCACCGGCGCCACCGGGGCGGTCGGCGGGGAACTGGCCCGCCACGTGGTCGGTGCCTATGGGGTGCGGCATCTGGTATTGGCCAGCCGGCGCGGCGATCGCGCCGAGGGAGCAGCTGAGCTGGCCGCCGAACTTGCCGATGCCGGCGCCAGCGTGGCGGTGGTGGCCTGTGACGTGGCCGATCGCGATGCGGTGCAGGGTTTGTTTGCCCAGCTGTCTCGGGAGTTCCCGCCGGTCCGCGGCCTGATTCATGCCGCCGGGGTGCTCGATGACGGAGCAATCATGTCATTGACACCGGATCGGGTCGACACGGTGTTGCGGGCCAAGGTGGACGCGGCGTGGAACCTGCATGAGGCCACCCGTGAACTGGACCTGTCGATGTTTGCGCTGTGTTCCTCGATCGCGGCCACGGTGGGCGCACCCGGGCAGGGTAACTACTCGGCGGCCAACGCGTTTCTCGACGGGTTGGCTGCTCACCGGCAGGCCGCAGGGTTGGCCGGGATATCACTGGCGTGGGGGTTGTGGGAACAGCCCAGCGGTATGGGCGCTCAATTGAGCAGCCGCGATCGGGCCCGGATGAGCCGCAGCGGACTGGCCCCCATGAACCCCCGGCAGGCGCTGGAGTTACTTGACGCCGCGCTGGTGATTGATCACCCCGTGATGGTGGCCACCCGCCTGGACCGGGCCGCACTGGATGCGCTGGCCCAGAGCGGTGGGTTGCCGGTGTTGTTCAGCGGGCTCGCACGCGGCCCGCGACGACGCCAGATCGAGGACACCGGTAGTGCCGCCCAATCGAAGTCGGCACTGGCACAACGACTTGATGGGCTCGCTCCCAGTGAACAGCACGACCTGCTGGTAGGGGTGGTGTGTTTGCAGGCCGCTGAGGTGCTGGGCCGACCGTCCCCCAAGGACATCGACCCCGAGGCCGAATTCCAAACCCTCGGCTTCGATTCGCTGACTGCCGTCGAACTGCGCAACCGCCTCAAAACCGCTACCGGGCTGACGCTGCCATCCACGCTGATCTTCGACCACCGAACCCCCAGTGCGGTCGCCGACTATGTGGGACAACAAGTCCCGGAAAGTCACCGTGCCGAACCCGACGACAAGAACCGAGTGACGTCCGTCGCGGGTCTGATGGAGCCGGCGGCGGGTTTCGCGATCGTCGGCTACGCGGCGCGTTTTCCAGGTGCCTCGGACGCGGACGAATTTTGGCAGGTGCTGCGGGAAGGCCGGGATGCGGTATCGGAGGTGCCCCAGGACCGGTGGGATTCCGACGAGTTCTTCGACCCGGAACCAGGTGCTCCGGGGAAGGTCGTGACCCGTCGTGCCGGTTTGATCGATGACGTGTTGGGGTTCGACGCGCCGTTCTTCGGTATGTCGGCGCGCGAGGTCAGGTTGATGGACCCGCAGCATCGGCTCTTGCTGGAGACGGCGTGGCGGGCGGTGGAGCATTCGGGCACTGCGCCGACGGCGCTGGCTGATACCAACACCGGTGTGTTCGTCGGTTTGTCTACCCATGACTTTCTGGGAATGGCATTCGGCGAACTGACCTACCCCGAGATCGAGGCCTATTTGGGCATCGGGACGTCGAATGCTGCGGCAGCGGGTCGGATCAGCCATCGGCTGGGGCTGCAGGGTCCCGCGGTCGCCGTCGACACGGCGTGCAGTTCGTCGCTGGTGGCTATCCATCAGGCATGCCAAGCGTTGCGCTTGGGGGAATGCGACCTCGCGCTGGCCGGCGGTGCGAACGCGCTGCTCACCCCGGCGACCATGATCACGTTCTCCAGCGCGCACATGCTGGCGCCCGACGGCCGGTGCAAGACATTCGATGCGGCCGCGGACGGCTATGTGCGCGGCGAGGGTTGCGGCGTCATCGTCATCAAACGTCTCGAGGACGCGATTCGTGACGGTGACCGGATTCGGGCGGTGATCCGCGGCAGCGCGATCAACCAGGACGGCGCATCGGGCGGCTTGACGGTGCCGAACGGCATTGCCCAGCAACGGGTTATTGCCGCGGCGCTCAAGCGTGCGGGCCTCGAACCCAGCGACGTCGGATACCTGGAGGCGCACGGCACCGGGACGTCACTGGGCGACCCGATCGAGGCCCAGGCCGCAGGTGCAGTGCTCGGTGCCGGACGCGATCCGGGCCGGCCGCTGTTGATCGGCTCGGTGAAGACGAATATCGGACACCTGGAAGCCGCCGCGGGGATCGCGGGTGTCATCAAGGTGATCCTGTCGCTCGAGCACGAGACCCTGCCCAAGCACCTGCACTTCGAGAACCCGTCACCGCACATTCCGTGGGACCAGCTGGCGGTCGAAGTCGTCAAGGAGACGATGCCCTGGGAACGCAACGGTCGGCCCCGCGTTGCGGGAGTCAGCTCGTTCGGGTTCGCCGGGACCAACGCGCACGTCATCCTCGAAGAAGCTCCGGTGGCCCAGCCCGCGGAGGCACCGGACCCGATCGAGCAGCCCAGGGACGGAAAGTTCAGCGTGCTTCCGCTCTCGGCCCGTACACCCGCGGCACTGATGCAGGTCGCCGATCAATACCGCAGCTGGTTGACCAACCACCCGGAGGCCACCCTGGCGGACGTGTGCTTCACCGCGGGAGCGGGGCGAGCGCACTTCGAGAATCGTGCTGCGCTCGTGGTCAATTCGACCGGATCTGCCATGGAGCTGCTCGGCGCGCTCGCGGACGACCGCCCGGCATCTGGTCTGGTGCGCGGAGTATCCGATCGCAGGCCGAAGACGGCGTGGCTGTTCACCGGTCAAGGCAGCCAATACGTCGGGATGGCGCGGGAACTGTTCGATACCGAGCCGGTGTTCGCCGAAACGCTGAACCGGTGCGCGGCGGCAGCCGCCGGTGTACTCGAAAAGCCCTTGCTGGATGTGATTTTCGGCAGCGGCGACGCGGACAGCATTGCCGCAGCAGAGACGCTGCGGCAGACCCGCTACGCCCAACCCGCTTTGTTCGCGGTCGAGGTGGGCCTGGCCCGGCTCTGGCAGTCGTGGGGCTTCGAACCCGACGTGGTGCTGGGCCACAGCGTCGGCCAATATTCGGCGGCCTGTGTCGCGGGCGTGTTCAGCATCGACGACGGCGCGGTGCTGACGGCCGAGCGTGGGCGCCTGTTCGGCAGTTTGCCTGCAGGCGGTCGGATGGTCGCGGTGTTTGCCGCCGCCGAGCGCGTCGAGAGCGCCATCGATGAGTACCCGAGTCTGTCGGTGGCCGCCTATAACGGTGCCAACACCGTGCTGTCGGGACCTGCACAGGACCTGCACCGGGCGGTGGCCGGATTGACAGCCGACGGTGTGCGGTGTGAATGGCTGGACACCAGCCACGCGTTCCACTCGGCGCTGCTGGATCCGGTCCTAGGCGAGTTCGAGTCATCCGCCAACCGGTTCAATTTCAGCCCACCGCAACGGATTTTGGTGTGCAACCGCACCGGCGCCGCGCTGGGCAGGAGCGTGAAACTCGATGGCGCCTACTGGCAGCGCCACGCGCGCCAACCGGTCGAATTCGCCAAGAGCGTGCACACCCTTGCCGAGCTGCGTTGCAAGGTGCTGCTGGAGGTGGGCCCGCAACCGGTGCTCACTGCCGCAGCCCTGCGGGCATGGCCCGACCCGGCCACTGCGCCACGGGCGATCGCGTCATTGCGTCGTAACACCGCCGACCAGCGCCAGATCACCGAAGCCCTTGCCGACGCGTACGTCCTCGGCCACCTGCCAGACTTCGACGCTGTCCGGCAGGGACCGGCGGGCAAGCTTGACCTGCCCACCTATCCGTTCCAGCGTCGCGAGTACTGGATCCGTGAGCAGCCGGTCCGGCCCGACCACCGACGTAATGCCCAGTCCACCAAGGACTCCCGCTACGAGATTCGCTGGGAGAAAACCGCTGGTGGGTCCTCGCCGGCCTCGGATGCGGACACCGGCGAGGGAGCTGCCTGGCTCCTCATCGGCGACGACGCCGAGGTACTTCGGCCAGTGGTCGACGCGCTGGTCGCAGGCGGGCACCGGCACCGGATTCTCGGGCTGCCGATGTCCGATGCAGACGGGCAGCGGCTCGAAGTCGCGTTGCGTGCCGCTGCGGCAGACGAACCGACGCTCCGTATCCTGCATGTCGCGGCCCTCGACGCGGACAGAGTGCCATCGACGGAGTCGCTGTTGCGGATGCAACACCGGGTCCTGGGCGGAACGCGGCGACTCTTCCGCGCCGCTGCCGCCGCCGAACTGCGTTCACCCATCTGGATGGTGACCCGCGGCGCGCAGCGAGTCACCGACGCGGACACCGTGTCACCGGATCAGACTTGCCTGTGGGGGTTCGGTCGTTCCGCCTCGCTGGAGCATCCGCGACTGTGGGGCGGACTGGCGGATCTGGCTGAAGGGACCACCGACGAGTGGTCGCGATTGATCGATCAGCTGGTGGCAGCACCGCGTGACTCGGCCATTCGGGAAGACCAAGTCGCGCTACGTGATCAAGCGATCTATGTGCCCCGGCTAGTTCGACGGGCCGTACAGCCGAGCGCGACTCCACTGGAACTGCGCAGTGACGCAACGTATCTGGAGACCGGAGGGCTCGGATCCATCGGGCTGGAGATCGCGGAACACCTGGCCGCGCACGGCGCCAGGCATGTGGTGCTGATCAGTCGACGCGGGCCCGGCGATGCCGCCCAACAGCGCATCGGCGCGATGGGCGAACGGTACGGCTGCGAACTCCGGGTCGTCGCTGCCGATGTCGCCAATCCGCATGACGTCGCACGCCTGTTGGTCACCGTGCAGGCCAAACTACCGCCGCTGGCCGGCATCATCCATGCCGCGGGCGAGATCGGCACCACTGCGCTGAGCAACCTGGACGACGCCGAAGTGGATCGCGTCTTCGCTGGGAAGGTCTGGGGTGCTTGGTATTTGAGCGAAGCGGCGGCTGACATGAAGCTGGACTTCTTCGTCAACACCTCGTCGATCGCGTCGGTGTGGGGCGGATTCGGTCAGACCGCCTACGGCGCGGCGAACGCGTTCCTCGACGGGCTGGCCTGGCGCCTGCGTGAGCAGGGTATCCCTGGGATCAGCGTCAATTTTGGTCCCTGGTCGGGGGGCATGGCCGACGCGGAGTCTCGCGCGCGACTCGACCAGCGCGGGGTCGGGACGTTGTCGCCCGCAGACGCACTGGCGGGTCTGGCCGATGTTGTGGCGGCTTCCTCCGCGCACGCGGGCGCGCAGGCGCACGCACAAGGAATAGTGGCCAGGATCGACTGGGCCCGCTTCCTGCCGCTCTACCAGCAGGTGGGACGACGAGCATTCCTGTCGGAACTCGAGTGTGAGGTGTCCACCCAGCTGACGGGCGTGGCGCCGGCTGAGACTCCAGCTGGGACGACCCAACTGGTCGAGACGCTCACCAACGCCCCGGTACAACAGCGCAGGAAGCTTCTCGCCGACTATCTGCGTGACGCGGTGGCGGAGGTGACGCACGTCGATGCCGCGGAGATCCGCGGGGACGCGGGATTCTTCGATCTCGGCATGGATTCACTGATGGCCATCGAATTGCGCCGCCGCATCGAAGCAGCAGTGGGCGCGGAAATACCCGTCACCCTGGTGATGGACTTCCCCCGTATCTCCGATGTGGTCGACTACTTGCTCGGCGAAGTCCTCGGACTCAGCGAGCA
>JARLGS010000444.1 GCA_031292695.1 Mycobacterium sp.
GATGGTGCGCGGCACCGTGGCCGTGTTCAGCACGCCCGCGGCCCGGGCCGCGCTACCCGGACTGCTCGGCGAAATGACCGCCGACGCCACGTTGCACAACGCGCTGCTGGAGCGGTTCGCCGACGCCCTCGGCCGCGGCCCACAGGCGCGCCTCGACGCCGCAGCGGCGCGCGGAGAGGTGCGGCCGGACGTGACCGCCGCCGACCTGACCGAGGCCGTCACCGGGATCGCCCTGCTCGCCGCGCTCACCCGCGGAGACTCATTGGATGACGACTGGATCGACCGCAATGCAACTTTGATCCTGAAAGGTATTGGCGCATGACCGAATCCGCTGCCGCGTGGCGGGAGCTTCTCGATACGCTTCGCGACCTCGACAACTCCTTCTCGGCAGGGCCACGGGCCGTCACCGATGACCGGCAGATCGCCGACGGCTACCGGATGCTCGCGACCGGACTCGGGGTTGCCCTGGATTGCTACCTGTTCCCCGAGCCAGGCCGGCCGCAGTTCGTCACCGTCAACACCCCGACCCGGCACGACCGTCGCTGGGGCGGCGACAACACCGACGCCTACTACCACATGTGCCCGGTCGACCCGCAGCGTCGATACCGCATCAGCGGCAACAGGGGCGATAGCGTCTACCTTTCACTCACCGCGTACAACGAGCCGTCTCCCGGCGCCTGGTCGAATCGGGTGGTCGCGATAATCCGGGACACCGACCTCGAATTCGACGCCGACGGCAACTTCTCCTTCGAACTCGGCCCACTGCCCGACGCGGCCGTCTTCTTCACCCGCGACTATCAGGCCGATCCGGCGACGGGACGGCCGGCCACCTGGCACATCGAGGCGCTCGACGACCCGGAACCATTCCGGCACAGCGACATTGCCACCGCGGCAGCGCTGCGGTCCAGCGCCGCCTGGATGCGGACCCTGTTCGCCATCATGCCGATGCCGGTGGGCACCCGGCCCGACGATGCGGCCAGCCTCGGGCACGAAACCGCCCATCTGGCCAATGAATTCGCCGCGCCCTACCAGGTGCCGGACGCCAACTACGGCTGGTCGGCGCGTGACGCATGCTATTCATACGGCAGCTTCGTGCTGGCCGAAGACGAGGCGTTGGTCATCACCCACCGGCCACCGGCGTGCCGGTTCTGGAACCTGGTGGTGTGGAACCAGTTCATGGCCACCCCCGGCGCCAGCGGCGCCCGCAGTTCACTCAACGGGTACAGCGCGGTGCCCAACTCGGACGGTTCGGTGACCGTCGTCTTGTCCCGCGGTACCACTGCACATCCGAATTCGTTGACCACACTCGACTATCCGCAGGGCATCCTGGCCTTCCGATGGTTCCTGGTCGACCAGGTACCGGAGCGGGCCGAGGTCCAGTTGGTGAAGATCAGCGACGCCCCAACCGAGGTGAGCTAGGGCACGATGGCGTCGATGGCCCGGTAAATCCGCTGCTCGCTGACCGGCCGCGGGGTGCCCAACTGCTGGGCCCACAGGCTGACCCGCAGCTCCTCGATCTGCCTGGCGATGTCATGGACGTCGTCCCCTTGGCTGCGCAGCGGCGAAAGTGCCTGTCGTAGTTCGTCATACGCGTCCTGCACCGCACGCACCCGGGCCATCCGCTCACGGTCAGCGGCCGGCGCCTGCGGCAATCGCTCCAGCCGGCGGCCGATCGCGGCCAGGTACCGGGTCAGATCAGCCAGGTGCGTGACCCCAGTGGCCGCGACGAACCCCTTGGGCAACAGCCGCGCCAACTGCGCGCGAATGTCTGCGGTCGCCTCGACTTGGGCGGCGGACGGTTTGTCCGGCAAGCCAATCTGCGCAGCGTGCGCCGCGGTCAGCACCCGTTCCACGCGGCCGACCACATCCAGCGTCGTCGGCACCAACTTGGCCGCGACGTGGTCCCGCAGCGCCTCGAATTCGGCGGAGGTCCACACCGGCTTCGGCGCCAGCACCATGGTGGCGGCATCGGCGCAGTCCTCGAGCAGCGCGGCCAGGCTGCCGTCGGGATTGCTCGAAAGGGCCAGTCGTGCCCGGGGATTCAGCGCACGTTCGGCCGCTTTGGCTGGAGATGGCGCGGCCAGTCGGAGCAGGCGCCGTAAGCCCGGCCCCATCGCCGCCGTCTGTTCGGCCGCCGTTGGGAACACCCGGATGTCCACGGCCGCTCCGGTATCAATGAAAGCCGGAAAGCCGCGCACCGTATGCCCGCCGGCGGAGCTTTCCACGGAGCGGGGCAATTCGTCGAGTTCGGCAGGCCAAGCCCGGAGTGCTGTTCGTTGCAGGTCCCCCGCCACCGCCCCGGCGACCGCCTGGCGCACCGATCCGGCGAGTTGATCATGCAGCGCACCCAGGTCCTTGCTCCGGGCCACCTCGGTCCCGTCCGCTGCCTCGACAGCGAAGGTCAGCCTCAGGTGGTCCGGCACCTTACTCAGGTCAAAAGCGTCGATTGGCACCAGAATGCCACTGCGCCTGCGTAATTCGCGCTGCAATTCCTCCAGCAGTGAGCCGCCGGCCGGGTTCAAATCGGCGAGCACGGCCCGCGCGGTGTTCGGTGCCGGGACGAAGTTGCGCCGGAGATCCTTCGGCAGCGATTTGATCAACGCGGTGACCAGCTCCTCGCGCAGCGCGGGCACCTGCCAGGCGAAACCGTCCACACCCAGCCGGGCCAGCACCTCGACCGGAACATGCACCGTCACACCGTCATCGGCGGCGCCCGGCTCGAACCGGTAGCTCAACGGCAGCGCCAGGTCGCCGGTCTGCCAGGTATCAGGTTGGTCGGCGTCTGTGTCGGCACGCAACAGGTCGTCCCGCGTCATGGTGAGCAGCTCCGGCGTGACGTGCCGTTGCTTCTTCCACCACGCGTCGAAATGCCTTGCCGACACCACACTTTCGGGCACTCGGTGGTGGTAGAAGGTGTACACCTCGTCATCGTCGACCAGCAGATCGCGCCGCCGGGCGCGTTCCTCCAGTTCTTCCAGCTCGGCCCGGAGCCGGGCGTTGTCCCGGAGGAAGTGGTGCCTGGTCTGCCAGTCCCCCTCTACCAGGGCGTGCCGGATGAACAGCTCGCGCGCCACCACAGGGTCCACCTGGCCGTAGCCGATCCGGCGCCGAGGTACCAATGGCAGACCGTAGAGCGTGACTCGCTCGAAGGCCATGACGGCGCCCTGCCGGGCATCCCAGTGTGGCTCACTGTAGGTGCGCTGCAACAGGTCTCCGGCCACCCGTTCGACGGTCTCGGGTTCGATCCGGGCGGCGATGCGGCCGAACAGTCGACTGGTCTCCACCAGGTCGGCGACGACGATCCAGCGTGGCGGCTTCTTGGTCAGCACCGATCCCGGCGCCAACACGAACCGGGAATTCCGTGCGCCCTGGTAATCCCGGGTCTCGCCTTCGCGTAAGCCGACGTGCGACAGCAGCCCGGCCGTGAGGGCGGTATGCACGCGGGCGGCATCGGAGACGTCACCGGCATCCCCCGACTCCCGGATACCGAGATCGCCGGCAATGCTGCGCAACTGGCCGACCAGGTCCTGCCACTCCCGAATCCGGAGGTAGTGCAGGAACTCGTCGCGGCACATCCGCCGAAATGCGCTGCCCGACAACTGGTTCCGCTGCTCGCGCAAGTAGTTCCAGAGGTTCAGGTACGACACGAAATCCGAGTGTTCGTCGGCGAACCGGGCGTGTTTCTGGCGCGCCGCCTCTTCCCGGTCGGCGGGCCGCTCGCGCGGGTCGGGAATCGACAGCGCGGCGGCGAGAATCAGCACCTCGCGCGCGCAACCTTCGGTGTCCGCCTGCAGGATCATCCGGCCGATCCGCGGGTCCAGCGGCAGCCTCGCCAGCCGCCGGCCGGTATCGGTGATGGCGCCCTTGGCGTCGAAAGCGCCCAATTCCTGGAGCAATTGGATGCCGTCGCGGATGCTGCGCGCGTCGGGCGGGTCCAGAAACGGAAACGCTTCGATATTCCCCAGGCCCAGGGCCGCCATCTGCAGGATGACCGCGCCGAGGTTGGTGCGCAGGATCTCCGGGTCGGTGTAGCGGGGCCGCGCCGCGAAGTCCTCTTCCGAGTACAACCGGATACACACACCGGGCGCCGTTCGGCCGGAGCGGCCGGACCGTTGGGCAGCCGACGCCTGCGAGATCGGTTCGATGGGCAGCCGCTGCACCTTGGTGCGGCGGCTGTACCGGGAAATGCGCGCGGTGCCGGGGTCAACGACATACCGGATGCCGGGCACAGTCAGCGACGTCTCTGCGACGTTGGTGGCCAACACAATCCGCCGCGGTCCGCCCGGTTTCGCGGTGAAGACCTTCTGTTGGTCCGCGGTAGGCAGCCGGGCGTACAGCGGCAGCACCTCGGTCGGGAACGTGTCGCCCTTCAGAGCGTCACGCAAAGCCTCAGCGGTGTCCCGGATTTCGCGCTCACCGGACAGGAACACCAGCACGTCGCCGGCCGGTTCGGCCTCCAGTTCACGTACCGCGTCGACGATCGCCTCGGTCTGGTCGCGCGGTTCGGTACGGACGATCTCGTGGTCCGGGTCGTCGGGATCGTCACCGTCGTCCGCGGCAACCGGGACTTCCAGTGGCCGATAACGGATTTCGACGGGATAGGTCCGACCGGACACCTCGACGATCGGCGCGGACGCGCCATCAGCACGGCCGAAGTGCCTCGCAAACCGCTCCGGCTCAATCGTCGCCGATGTCACGACGACCTTCAGGTCGGGACGTTGCGGCAACAATTCACGCAGGTATCCGAGCAGGAAGTCGACGTTGAGGCTGCGTTCATGGGCCTCGTCGAGAATCAGGGTGTCGTACCGCAGCAGCCGGCGGTCACGCTGGATCTCGGCCAGCAGGATGCCGTCAGTCATCAGTTTGACCAGGGTGGAGTCGCTGGCCTGGTCGGTGAACCGCACCGTGTAGCCGATGGCCCCGCCCAGCGCGGTGCCGGTCTCGTCGGCGATCCGCTGGGCTACCGTGCGAGCGGCGAGCCGGCGCGGCTGGGTGTGCCCGATGGTGCCGCGGATTCCGCGACCCAACTCGAGGCAGATCTTGGGCAACTGCGTGGTCTTGCCGGACCCGGTCTCGCCGGCGACGATCACCACCTGGTTTTCGGTGATCGCTTTGGCGATCTCGTCCCGGCGGTCAGTGACGGGCAGGTCCGGGTAAGTGATGGCTGGTACCGCCGCGAGGCGGCTGGCGATCACGGCTTCCGCCGCAGTGATTTGTTCAGCGATCTTCGCGGGGCTGTCGCCGCGCAGATTCTTCAGCCGACGATCCAGCCGCGCAGCGTCACGGATGGTCAGACCTTCGAGGCGATCACGCAGATCGCGCAGCTGATGGTCGGACACTGGTCCCAGGATAGGGGGTCACCTGCGGAGTCCAGTTGGCGACGCCGTCGCACCGCGACATCACGAGGTGAGGAGTTCGCCGGCCGGGTCACTGCGTCGCGGCGCGCGCCAGCCGGCGCTCGAGACCCTGGACGACGCGTAGGACTGCCCCTGAAAGCGGCCGAGAGCGGCCGCTCGTTGGCGGGCCTGGGTCAGTCCTGGTCCGGCGCCCAGTAGGCCAGCATCTCGGCGAACGTCTCGAACGCCGGCTTGGACACCCCGTACGCCGCCTCCAGGTGGATGCTCAGCGGGAAGCCGAGCTCACCGACGCCGTCGACGACACGCTTGTACAGGTCCAGCATCAGCTGGCGCTTCACCAGAGGGTCCTCACCGGCGAGCCGCGCCACGAATTCCTGTTCGGCGGCCACCAGCGGGTTCCCGGCGTCCTGGATCAGCCAGTCGATCAGGCCGACCTTCGACTCGATCTTCGGCACGAAGCCGAAGGACAGCAGAATCTCCGGCCGGTGCTCAGTGGTCTTCGCGAACTCGGTCAGGAAATCCACGATGGCATCGGAGTAGAGCAGTTGGGTCATGCCGTAGGTGGCGCCCTGATTGCACTTGAAATTGAAGCGACCCTGCTCGCCGTCACGCGTCGGGATCAAAATGACACCGCGATTGGGCACCTGGTCGCGGTACATGAACAGGGCGTCGGTGGGCGCCACACCGGCACCCTCACCGTCGCTCATGGTGCGCGGCACCCCGACGAACGCGATGCCGTCGAAGTCGGCGTCCTGTAGCACCCCCAACCGCCGCCCCAGCGCCTCCCGGTCCAGGAACGAGGTCACCTGCGTGCACAAACCGTGCATGCCCGGCAGCTCGGGCTTGATCAACTGCCAGAAATCCAGCACGTCCATCTTGGGCTTCATCTCGATGGGCCGGTCGCCGTCCTCTTCGATCATCCCGGGGATCATCACGTGCCGGATGCGCCCCTCGATGCCGACCGCGGCGGCGTTGGCCAGCACCTTGTGCGCCTCTTCGACCGCAAACTGTGGACCCCGCTCGATGTTTGGCGGGACCAGCTCGAATGCGATGGTACTCAGGGTCACGACTCTGCTCCGGATCTCACGACAATACTCGGGCTCAGCTGGCATCCTTGCCGCTACGACCGACAGGTCGTTGTTTCCCGTGAAACCACACCATACCGATGGTGCCCAGCAAAGAATCGGCCGCGTCCGGCCGGTCAATGGAGTGCGCACGTGGTAAACCGCTCAGGTGGCTGAACGCGTCCAGTTCCCCAGTTCCACCGGCCCCATGCTGGCCGGCATCGTCGACATGCCGGATAGCTCGCCGCGCGGGTGGGGTGTCTTCTCGCACGGATTCACCCTTGGCAAGGACTCCCCCGCCGCCGCCCGCATCTGCAAACAGCTCGCTGCCGACGGCATCGGGATGCTGCGGTTCGACGCCATCGGGCTCGGCGATTCCGAGGGCCACTGGGGTGACGGGTCCTTCACCCACAAGACCAACGACGTCATCGAGGCGTGCAAGTTCATGGCCGAGCGCGGTACGCCCCCGGCACTGTTGGTGGGCCACTCGTTCGGCGGGGCGTCGGTGCTCGCCGCGGCCCGGCAGTCGCCCGGGGTCCGTGCAGTAGTGACGGTCGGCGCGCCCATCGACCCGTCGCACGTCGAGAAGCAGTACGACGACGTGCTCGAGTGCGTGATGGCGAACGGTAGCGCCCAGTGGATGGTCGGCGGACGCGAGCTCACCCTCAAACGGGACTTCGTCGAGGATGTCCGCGCGGCCAAACTGCACGACAAGATTCACAGCCTCAGGCTGCCACTGTTGATCCTGCACTCGCCCACCGACAACACCGTGGGCATCGAGAACGCCAGCCACATCTTTCAGACCGCCCGGCACCCACGCAGTTTCGTGTCGCTGGAAGGGTCCGAACATCTGCTCACCGGACCCGGTCAGGCCAAACGGGCCGGACGGATCATCGGCGCGTGGGCCGACGCCTACTTGGGCCAGAACGCCGCTCGGCCGCGCGACGATCAAGCGGCGAGGCGCGAGCCGCGCTGAGGGGTGCGGCAAGTGGATCAAGTGACCTGATTCGCGTTCGCCTTGGCGATCGCGTCGGCCAGTTCCTCCAACAGCGGTGGCACATCCAGTGCGGTCACCACGGCTTCGATGAACACCAGTTCGTCCGGGTGTGCGGCGGCCTCCGCCAGGGCGGTGTCCAGCTCTCCACAGGTTGTGGCTCGATAGGACAAGGGGTTTCGCACGCCGAGGACGGCCGGGATGTCCCGCCACTGCCAGCTGACGATGTCGTTGTAGGGCGCGGCCGGCCCGTGGATCGCCCGTTCGACGGTGTAACCGTCGTTGTTCACCAGGACGACCACGGCGGGCACCCCCTCGCGCCCGAACTGGCCGAGTTCCTGGACCGTGAGTTGGGCTGCGCCGTCGCCGATCAGCAGCACCGGCCGCCGGTCCCGGTGCGCCAGACCGGCGCCGAGCGCGGCAGGCAGGGTATAGCCGATGGACGCCCACAGTGGCTGGCCGATGAACGTCACACCGCCGGGCAATCGGTGGCGGGCCATGCCGTAGTACGACGTGCCCTGCTCGGCGAGCACGATATTGCCCGGCGTGAGTGCACCACAGACCTTGTCCCACAGGGCTTTCTGCGTGAGTGGACGGTCCGGCTCGGTGACCGGGTCGGGGTGCGCGGGCACCAGCTGCGGGACGGCCGGCGAGCGCGTGGGCCGTGCCGACAGGATGTCAGTGACCGCTTCCAGCGCCGCTGACATATCCAGGGGCGCAAAGACTTCGCCTGCGACGGTGCTCTGGTTGGGTCCGATGTCGATGGTCCGTGCGGAATCGATCTGCTGAGTGAACGACGCACTGACCATGTCGGTGAACTGGACCCCAGCGGTGACCAGTACCGGTGCCTCTTCGATGGCCCGACGGACCGACTCGTCGCTGGATGCCCCGGCATAGATCCCCAGGAATTCCGGAACGGATTCGTCGACCAGGCTCTTGCCCCACATCAGCGTGGCGTGTGGAACGACGTCGGCAGCCAGCAGCGCTTCCAACTGCGGGACGACTTCCAGTCGATGCACCAGCAGGTCGGCCAGCACAGTCAACTGGTGCTCACCGATCAGCCGGGCAGCGGCCGCCTTGAACAGCGCGAGCGCTCGTGGACTGGTACCGCTGGTGTACCGCGGCAAGGGCTCGGTCGGTGGTTCGGCCGGAAAGCGAGCGACGTCCGTGGCCAGCATCAGATAGCCGGGCAGCTTGCGTTCCCGCACCTCGGAGAGCACCCGGTCGATCTCCCGAGTTGCCGTGGCCGGAACCAGTTTTGCTTGGGCACAGGTGATTTCGCGCGCTATCCGGAGAAAATGGTCGAAGTCGCCGTCACCGAGCGAATGGTGCACCACACGGCGAGACCCCTGGGCATCCATCGAAGGCGCGCCGACGATGTGCACCACCGGCACATGCTCGGCGTAGCTGCCGGCGATGGCGTTCGCCGCGGACAGTTCCCCGACGCCGAACGTGGTGATCAGCGCCGCCATCCCACGAAGTCGGCCATAACCGTCGGCGGAGTATCCCGCGTTGAGCTCATTGGCGCTGCCCACCCACCGGAGATTCGCATGCGCGATCACATGGTCGAGCAGTTCCAGATTGAAATCACCTGGCACACCGAATATCTCGGTGACACCGAGTTCAGCAAGCCGGTCCATCAGATAGTCACTGACGGTGTATTCCGGCATACCGACCTCCTCGATCACTGCTACCGCGATGGTAGCCGCCGGCCTCGCCGATCGCGGGGCGTCGCCCTTATAGTTACGGAACCAGGTTGTTCCGCCAAGGCAAGGAGCACGCATGGCGACCGGTCGTGGACCCAAACGCACCAGTGGCCGTTGGGATCCGTCACTGGAGGGCGCCATCCTCGACGCGACGCTGGCCGCAGTGGCCGAGCTGGGCTACGACCGAATGACCATGGACGATCTGGCCGCCCGCGCAGGGGTGGGCAAGGCGGCGATCTACCGGCGCTGGTCCTCAAAGGGCGAGGTCGTGGCGCAGGCCATTGCACACTGGCGACGTTCGCTCGGGCCGGCATCGGCCCCCGACACTGGCTCGCTGCGCGGTGACCTGGACGCTCTGGTGGATGCCGTTCCCGACTACGACGCCGACGAAATCGACATGTTTCGGGTGGTGATGGGGGTTGCGACAGCGGCGATGCGCGACCCCGCGCTTTCGGCCGCCCTCGACGATCTGGTGCTGAGCGTGCCGCGACAGGTGTTGCGCTCCGTTCTGGACCGCGCCGTGAGCCGCGGCGAGATATCGACCGCACGCGATCTCTCGCTGTTGCCCGACACCGTGCTCGGACTGAACATCCTGCGGATGATCTCCGGGCGGCCGGTCGACCGTATCTACGTTCGCCGCGTGCTGGACGACGTGGTGCTGCCACTGGCCACCGCCGCAACTTCCTGAACCATCCCGGCACTTGCGCGACCCAGCCATTCGTGTCACCGTTGAACGGAACTCAATAGTTCCATTCAACTGCGGGAGGTCAGATGACAACCCCACACATCCCCGTGCTGATCGTCGGTGCGGGCGCGGCCGGACTCGCGACGGCGGCCCTGCTGGCCAAACACGGCGTTGACGCCCTGGTGGTAGAAAAGCGCCAGGAGATCTTTCGCTATCCGAAGGCGCGCAATCTGAGTTTCCGCACCCTCGAGATCTTGCGTGGGCTCGGCCTGGCCGAAGATGTGCACTCCGTCGGCTCCGACACCCCCGACATGGTGGTGAAGCCGACGCTGAACAGCGTCGAGGAACTGCCCGCCATCGATATCGGCGCCATCTTCGCCGGGCTGGACGGGCTGAGCCCTGAACCGGTGATCCAGTACTGTCCGCAGAGCAGGCTAGAGCCAATCCTGTTGCGCCACATCCGGAGCAGCGGCGGGCACGTCCGGTACGGCACAGCGCTCTCCACTGTCGATCAGGATTCTTCTGGCGTCAGCGTGGTGCTGCGCGACGTCGAGTCCGGCCGGACCTCCGCGATCCGCAGCGACTACCTGGTGGCCGCCGATGGCGTGCGCAGCGGTATCCGCGCGGCCATGGGCATCAGCACCACCGGCCGGGGCGCGATTCCGATCTACGTGGTGTTCATCTACTTTCGCGGGCCGTGGCTGCAGTTCGTCCCACACCTGGGCGACGGCGCGAGCATCCAGGTGAAAAACCCTGACGTGGAAGGGATTTTCGTCCCAGCGGACGACGATCTGTGCCTGTTCATCACGACGTACTTCCCCCAGCGCGGGCAGTCGGCCGGAGAGTTCACCGCGCAACGCTGCCGCGAGCTGATCCTGGCCGCAGTGGGTGAACCCATCGACATCGACATCGTCGACGTCGCACCATGGCAGCCGCACCAGCGGGTGGCCGACTCCTTTTCGTGCGGACGCACCTTCTTTGTCGGAGACTCCGCCCACGCGATGCCGCCGTTCCGGGCCGGCGGCGCCAACGTGGCGATCCAGAGCGCCGACAACCTCGCCTGGAAACTGGCCGCTCTGTTGCAGGGCCGGGCCGGCACCCGTCTGCTCGCCACTTACCACGACGAGCGTCATCCCGTCGGGACGTTCAGCAGCCGCCAGTCGTTGACCGGGCCGATACTCGCCCTGCTGGACGTCGACGCCTACTCGGGCCTCGCCGCCGAGGAGG
This sequence comes from Mycobacterium sp., assembly GCA_031292695.1. Lineage (GTDB taxonomy): Bacteria > Actinomycetota > Actinomycetes > Mycobacteriales > Mycobacteriaceae > Mycobacterium. The sequence continues at coordinate 11,034 of JARLGS010000444.1, forward strand.
AGCAGCCGATGTTCGCGCTGCTGGCGGGCTACCAGTACCGGTCCGCAGCCGTCATCTCCGACACCGAGCCCACCGGCGCTCCCTTAAAGCTGGTCACCGAGCTACGGGGTCAGCCGGGTACCCGGGTTCCGCACATGTGGTTGCAACACGGAGGGGTGTCCACACTCGATCTGATCGGCGCTGGATTCACCTTGCTCACCGCGGAAGACACGGGTGCCTGGTTAAGCGCGTCGTCCGAAAGTGTTGTCGTGCAGACGATTTCCGCGGCCGATCAGCAAGCCTGGCTCGAATCGACCGGACTGCGGAGCGACGGTGCGCTACTGGTCCGGCCGGACGCCTTCGTCGCCTGGCGTGCCGAGAGCCTGCCGCCCGATCCGGCCGCCGCACTGTCCCAGGCACTGCAATCGGTCCTGGGGTCGTGATCCTGCCAACGGTGGTAAACATCGCGCCGCCTGGGAAGCTGCCGCCGAACCTCGCTGTTCTGACTCACAGAACACACATGAGGAGGCACCACCATGAAGAGCATCACCTTCGCAGGAATGGTTTCAGGCGCGCTGGCCGTGGCCGCGATCGGGCTGGCCACCCCTGCGCTGGCAGACAGCGGCGGTACCGTCGCCCTGCCCGGCCCGGTGCCCGTGTACCCGCAGAACGCCGTCCTGGGCGGCGCCAACCCGTACACCCCGTTCGGCACCAACCCGTACACCCCGTTCGGCGTGTGGGACCAGAACCAGAACTGACCCGTCGACCGCCGGGCAGCAATCGCGTTGAATGTCAACGTGATTGCCGCCCTAGCGCATTACCATGGCAGGCATGCCTGTTCGCCCCAATCAGCTTGTCTGGCAGGCCGCAGCGCTAGCACTGCTGACGGCCTGCGGCCCGACTACGTCTGCGGCACCGACGCCGGGTACGCAGAGTCCGCCGTCCCCGACCACGTCATCGACGTCCCCACTGCCGACACCACATCCGATCGTCCCGGTGATACCCAGTGCCCATCAGGCCAAGTGGGTCGACTTGCAGGTCGGCGACTGCCTGAGCGGCCCGCCGCCCAGCGACCCGAGCGTGGTCGACGTAACGCTGGTCGACTGTTCGGCACCGCACATGGCCGAGGTCTTCCTACGGGCCAAGGTCGCGGTCAACGACGCGATCGCTGGCGTCGCGGACCAGCGGTGCGCCGCAGGTCTGCCGCAGTACAGCCGGCAGAGCAGCCGATACACTTCGACTTACCTGATCGACTCGAACATGGACCGCACCGGCCACACGCCGTTGCCCAGCACCGTGATCTGTCTGCTGCAGTCAGCCGGCGGCGTCGCGCTCACCGGCACCGCGCGCGGCTAGGGTGCCGCTAGGGCTTGGTGGTCAGCAGAATGTATTGGGCGGCAACCTGTTCGTGCACATCGCGTAGGTCGGTACCGCGGGCCTCGATGGCGTAGTTGCCCGCTGGCGCGACGCAATAGAACTGCTGCTTCGGCTTGACCAGCATAATGCAGCGACTCAGCGGCAGCGCGGGAACCGGGTCTGCCGCTTGGGTCCCGTCTTCCGAAACCTCTTTACCGAATGCGTTCGCCACGTTGACCGCAGACCACGGATCCTTGGCTTGGTACACGTTGGTCTTCGCCAGTGCCACTTCAGTGACGCCGTTGTCCTGGAACAGTTTTGTCGAGGCGATCGGATTGCTCTGGAAGTGCAGCGCCGCCGTGCCGGTGTACGCCGCGTTCTGGGCGTTGGTTCCGGAATCGGCGATCAGTGTCAGCGCCAGCAGCCCGGTCGGATCGATGGGAACCGAGCCCATCGCTGCTGGTTCTGTCGGCTTGAACGGAGCGATCGCACCCGTCTGTGCATCGATGGCCTTGGCCACCAGTGCGGTAGCCGGATCCGGTCCGTCCGGCGATTGCGCCAGTTGCATCAGGACATACGGCCCCTGGGCGATGAAGGACCGGACGGTGGTCAGCTTGGTGCCGCGCGCATCCACGGCGTACACCGATCCCAATGCATCCGGATGTCCGGGCACTGCAACAGGTTTCGC
>JARLGS010000445.1 GCA_031292695.1 Mycobacterium sp.
AGGTCGGGGGCGCTACTGGTTCGTAGGCGTCTAGTGGTCGGAACCCGTCGATCCGGAGCCCGGTCCGCTAGTGCGACGCCTTGGTGGATGACTTGGTCGAATTACCGGTCGTGCCAGACGAGTCGGCGGTCTTGGCGGTGCCCGAAGCCGAGGTCGCCGATGTGCTCGTGGCCGACGGGGTGCTCGAGGTCGCACCCGAAGCCGTTGCGCCCGAGGCCGTTACGCCGGAAGCCGTTACCGTGGCAGCCGTTGCCTTAGCGGCCGTTGCCGTAACAACCGTTGCCGTAGCAACCGTCGGCGTAGCGGCCGTTGCCGTAACAACCGTTGCCGTAGCAGCCGTTGCCGTAGCAGCCGTCGGCGTAGCAACCGTTGCCGTAGCAGCCGTCGGCGTAACAGCCGTCGGCGTGACAGCCGTCGGCGTGGCAGCCGTTGCCTTAGCAGCCGTTGCCGTGACAGCCGTCGGCGTGGCACCGGTCGTTCCGGTTGTGCCCGTCGTCCCAGTCGTCGTCACCGCGGCCGCCGTGGTCGCGGTAGTCGCCTTGGGGGTGACCGCCGCGGTCTGCAACGGAGCGGCCGGGACTGTCGCCGCCACGGGAGCGGAGGTCGGCAGCTTCCCGCTCAGCGATGAGGTGATCGCAGTGAACCACGCCGAGATGGCCTGCCCCAGTTGCTGGAACTCGCCCTGGATCGCCTCGCCAATCGCCTGGAACAGGTTCGCCAACGACTGGGCCAACGAGGTGACGCCGCCGACGACCCCGCCAACGGTGGAGCTGACGGTGCCCAGCACGCTGCTGGAGTACTGCTTGATCGCCGCCTGGATGACCGCGACCGCCAGCTTCGGCGTCCAGTCGGCGTTGTAGATGCCGTAGTTGTCGGCACCGGGGACGCCGTCCTGCGCGGTGTAGATGAACGCCGGGCCGGCGTAGGAGAGGGTCTGCCAGGTGCTGAGCAGGTTCTGGATCAGGCTGGCCTGGGTCTGCTGACTCACGTCGGTGGTGGATGCGCCGAACTCGCTGATCCAGATCTTCATGCCGGCATCGCCATACTGGGTCAAGAGCTGATACATCGAATTCAATTGCGACAGCGGTGAACCCGCGACACCAGCACCTTGAGAGAACGGCAACGACTCCTGATACGGGTGGAACGACAGCGCATCGAAGCTGCCCGCCGCACCGGCGGCCAGCATCTGCTGCACGAAGGTCACCGGATCCATCGTGACGCCGCCGAAGCTGATCACGCTGCCCAACGCTCCGGCCACCACAGTCGCGGACGGAGCGACCGCCTTGATCGCCGGGTACACGGCCTTGAGCAACGCTGCGTATGCGGTCGGGTCGATCGGGTCCGATGACAGTGCGTAGTTCGGCTCGTTCCAGATCTCGTATGCCGAGATGGCGGTGCCGTACCGCTGGGCTACCGTACTCACGAACGAGGCATAGGTGGCCGGGTTGGGTGTGCCCGCGCCCGGAATGGTGCCGGACGGCGCCGCCCACAGCGGCGTGCTGGCGACCTCCGCCATGACGCCCATGTTCCGCGCCTTGGCCGCCTGGATGACCATGTCGATGCTCGACCAGTTGTAGACCCCATTGCTGGGTTCGACGTAGATCCATGGCACGAAGACGCGGATGTCCTGGACCCCGATCGACTGCAGGGTGTCGAGTGTCTGGTTGATCTGGGCCTGGGTTTCGCCGTACAGGCCGGAGTCGGCGATCCCGATGGTCGACGGGGCCGAGACGATCCCGGCGGTGTTCTCGATCTGCGCGGTGGTCAGCCTCGTCGGCAGGACCAGCTGCGTGGCGTACGCACAGATCATGGCAACCGGGAGAATCGCAAGGATCACCCGTAAAGCGAAAGCACGCAAAACTTCACGCGGCGACGTACGCATAACAGTCCCCTTCGTTCGGTCCGGTTACCCGGCGGCTAGTTACGGATCCGTTAATGAATGGCGGAGACACTACGCCTTATTTACGCGCGCGATATATAAAATTGAGGTCGAAATTTTCATAGCCTTGTCCAGGGCTTTGACCTCGCGATACAGTTAGCGCACAGCACTTTCGATCTCGCAACACAGTCGATGCACAGCATCTGTCAAGCATTTAAATAGCTAATTGATATGATTCGCGCGGGATATTCGCAGTAATACCGAGGCCGAAGGAAACGGCAAATTTTATCGACGTTGCTATTTTATTTTGCGATGACAATTGACACGCAAAATACCACTTCATAACGGGGGGCGGTCAGTTCGATACTGTTGCCGCCGAGCATCCAAACCGGCGCAGCAGTCGCGGCCGTCCAGCTTGATGGAGCGTGAAGCACCCTGATGTGGCACTCGATCCTGACTTGCACCGGCATCCTCGCGCTGGGCGCGGCCGTCACCGCCCTCGCTGTCCGCTGGATCCCGAACGTCAACAGGTTGGTCGTGGCACTGGCCGCGTCCGCGCCGTACCTACTCGTCGGCGCACCGGTCGCGGCGGTGATGTTCGGTGCACTCCGGAATTGGCCGCTGTCAACGGTTTCGGTGGCAGCCACCGTTGCCGCGGTGGCGATCCAACTGCCCGTCTACCGCCGCGCACCGGACCCGGCCGGTACGCCGCTACGGTTCTTGACGGCAAACCTGCGCTACGGGCGGGCAACAGCCGGGCCACTGACCGAGTACGCCGAGACGTATGCGGATGTCGTTGCACTGCAGGAACTTACGCCTGAGTCCGTGGCCCGGCTGAACGCCGCCGGGCTGGACCGGATTTTCCCGTTCCGGGTGCTGCGGGACATGGCCGAGCCGGGCGGCGTAGGCATCTGGAGTCGCTACCCGATCGGCCACACTCGCGTCGACGACGGGTTCTGGCTCGGCATGGTGACCGCCGGCATTCAGATCCCCGGGGTCGAAGCCGAGATCACGGTGATGTCCGTGCACCTGTCCGCGCCATGGCCTGATCCCCTGCAGGGCTGGCGCGATGACCTGGCCCGGCTGACAAACACTTTACGGAAGGCGGCGCGGGCAACCACCGGGCCGGTGCTGGTGGCGGGCGATCTGAACGCCACACCGGACATGCGGGAGTTCCGCACTCTACTCAGACAAGGCTATCAGGACGCGGGCGCACAGGCCGGAGCCGGCGTGGTCCGCACCCATCCGGCGGACATCGTCGTGCCGCCGGTGTTCGCGGTCGACCATATCCTGACCCGAGGCTTCGTGGCGACATCCGTTCGGACGCTCAAGGTCGCCGGCTCGGATCACCGGGCCGTGCTGGCCGAGCTGGTCGCCGGCTGATCAGTTCACCGGTGCGTCGAGGATCGGCCGCGGCTCCTTGGCGCCCGGCCCGTCGAAATGCCACCACTCGCCCGAGTAGGCGGTCAGCCCACCGGCGATCATCGCGTCACGCAAGCGGGCCCGGTTCGCCTGCTGCTGCGGAGTGACGCCCTCGGTCGCATAAGCCATGCCGCGGGGGGTGAAGTCGTCGAAATCCGTGCCCATGTCCACACCGGTGATGGTGACGTCCACCGACCGACCGGATTCGTGGCTGCGCGCGAAGTCGGTGGGCTTGGCCACCCAGGCCGGGTCCGGCACCGCCTTGAACATCCGGACCTGGACGTCATGCGGGCGATAGCAGTCCCAGAATGTCAGCACTTCACCGTGCGCCCGCAGGATCCGGGCAGCGGTGGCCAGTGCCGGCGCCATGGATTCATGGATCAGGCATCGAGCGTCGGCCGGGTACAGCGGCACGCCGACGAAATTGTTGGCGGTCGCGTAGCGCAGGTCGATGACCGCGTCGGGCACGATGGTTCGGACGTCGACGAGCCCGGCAGCGGCCGCTTGCGGAGATACCGGCGCGGGCGCGGGCTGCGGGGACACCGGTGGCGGTGCTGCCGAGGCGGTGCCGAGGTCGCTGACCGCCAACAGGGCACCCAGAGTCACGACGAGCGTGCGCACGATCATTCAGATGAGGTTGCCAGATCCAGGCGCCGGATCAACTATCGGTCCGCGAGATGCCCACGGCAGATTCCCACTCACAGTGCAACTCGTAGCCGGCGATCCGCCGCCGCCGACGTTGTGGCGAACATACCTAACCGGCTGCGGTCGGTCACAGCAGTCCCGCCCGACACCTCGACACCCGAAGTCACCGCACGACACCCGTCGAACGACTCTGCAAACGACAAAACGACGGACCCCCGCACGACTCAAGGTCGTACGAGGGTCCGTCGTTTGAGAACGTCGGCCTGCAGCCTACTCCTCGGTGAAGTTGCGGGTGACGGCCGGGTCGACCGGGATGCCCGGGCCGGTGGTCGTCGAGACGATTACCTTCTTCAGGTACCGGCCCTTCGACGAAGACGGCTTGGCCCGCAGGACCTCGTCCAGCGCCGCACCGTAGTTCTCGGCCAGCTTGGTCTCGTCGAACGAGGCCTTGCCGATGATCAGGTGCAGGTTGGCCTGCTTGTCGACGCGGAAGTTGATCTTGCCGCCCTTGATGTCGGTGATCGCCTTGGTGACATCCGGGGTGACGGTGCCGGTCTTCGGGTTCGGCATCAGGCCGCGCGGGCCCAGGACGCGGGCGATCTTACCGACCTTGGCCATCTGATCCGGCGTCGCGATCGCCGCGTCGAAGTCGACCCAACCACCCTGGATCTTCTCGATCAGGTCATCGCTACCGACAGCATCGGCGCCGGCGGCCAAAGCGGCCTCGGCCTTCTCACCGACCGCGAACACCACTACGCGGGCAGTCTTACCGGTGCCGTGCGGCAGATTGACGGTGCCACGCACCATCTGATCAGCCTTACGAGGATCAACACCCAGCCGGATCGCCACCTCGACGGTCGCATCCTGCTTCTTCGAAGACGTCTCCTTGGCCAGCTTCACGGCCTGGAGCGGGGTGTACAGGTTGTCGCGGTCCACCTTCTCGGCGGCTTCGCGGTATGCCTTGCTGTTCTTGCTCATTGGATTCTCCAGTTCAGAGTTTGTGGTCTGTTTCGAACGCTCTTCGCGTGAGCGCTCGTAACCGAGCCGAAGCGGGCTCTCCCACGTATTGCTTGGTCGAACTATTCGACGGTGATACCCATCGACCGGGCAGTGCCGGCGATGATCTTGGCAGCGGCGTCGATGTCGTTGGCGTTGAGATCTTCCTTCTTGGTCTCGGCGATCTCGCGCACCTGATCCCAGCTCACCTTGGCGACCTTGGTCTTGTGCGGCTCGGACGAGCCCTTCTGCACACCGGCAGCCTTGAGCAGCAGCCGGGCGGCGGGCGGGGTCTTCAGCGCGAACGTGAAGCTGCGGTCCTCGTAGACGGTGATCTCCACGGGGATGACGTTGCCGCGCTGCGATTCGGTCGCAGCGTTGTACGCCTTGCAGAACTCCATGATGTTGACACCGTGCTGACCAAGCGCGGGACCAACCGGCGGGGCGGGGTTGGCCTGCCCGGCCTGGATCTGCAACTTGATAAGCCCGGTGACCTTTTTCTTCTTCGGGGCCATGAGTTGTGGTGTTCCTTTCTAGGTAGTCGCGGTGCGACTACGTCCTGCTAATCGCGAGTTGGCGGTCGCGATTAAATCTTGCTGACCTGAGTGAAGGTCAATTCGACCGGCGTCTCGCGTCCGAAGATGGACACCAGCACCTTGAGCTTCTGTTGTTCGGCGTTGACCTCGCTGATCGACGCGGGCAGCGTGGCGAACGGACCGTCCATGACGGTGACCGACTCGCCGACCTCGAAGTCGACCAGGATCTCCGGACGCGCCAGGGTGGCCTCGCTGTCGGCGCCCGACGCTGCGGCAGCACCCGTGGACTTGGCCGGCTTCTTCGCCGCACCCTGCGGCAGCAGGAACTTGACGACGTCGTCGAGCGACAGCGCCGACGGCTTCGAAGTGGCACCGACGAACCCGGTCACACCCGGGGTGTTGCGCACCGCGCCCCACGACTCGTCGTTGAGGTCCATCCGCACCAGGATGTAGCCGGGCAGGACCTTGCGGTTGACCTGCTTGCGCTGGCCGTTCTTGATCTCGGTGACCTCTTCGGTGGGCACCTCGACCTGGAAGATGTAGTCGCCGACGTCCAGGTTCTGCACGCGGGTCTCGAGGTTGGCCTTCACCTTGTTCTCGTAACCGGCGTACGAGTGGATGACGTACCACTCGCCCGCCTGCCGGCGCAGCTGCTTCTTCAGCGCGACCGCGGGATCTTCATCCTCCGGAGCGGGTTCCTCAGCCGGTTCAGCGGTGGGTTCCTCGGCAGCCGACTCTTCAGCAGCCTGCTCTTCACCGGCTTCCTCGACGGCCGCGTCGGCCGCCTCAGGCGCAACCTCGACCGTCTCTACCGACTCGACTGCCTCAGCGGTCACGTCGGACTCGTCCGAGGGCGTATCGCCATCGAAAGTCACGGTAGTCAGTCCTCTCTTACGTTCTTGAGCTCGTCACCGGCGGGCGCATCGGCGTCAGCCGAACACCCACACGACGAGCTTGGTGAGACCGAAGTCGACCCCACCGATCAACGCCACCATGAACACCAGGAACATCAGCACCACGGTCGTGTAGCCGACCATCTGCTTGCGGTTCGGCCAGATGACCTTCCGCAGTTCGGCGACGACCTGCTTGAGGAAGGTCCAGACGAACACGAGCGGGTTGCGCGAAGGACCGGTCTTGGCCTTCTTCGGCTTGTCGCGCTTCTTGGCCTTCTTGTCGGTGTCGGCCGAGCTGTCCTCAGCGCCGCCGTCGGCGTCATCCACCTCGACGTCCGAGTCGAGTTCGTCGACCGCGACGGCCTGCCGGGCCCGCTTCCCGGTCGGACGCGCCGGACGCGTCACGACCGAACCCTGACCGCCAAGCTGGCCCCGCGACTCGCTTTCGCCCGCGTCGGTGCCCGCAGCAGTACCGGCGCCTGCGGAGCCGGCACTATCGCGCTCGTCGCTCACCGCATGCCTTTCGTCTGGTCCAGGTGGTCACAGATCCAGTGTCCACATCGGTATTCAGTTGAGCAGGGGCGACAGGACTTGAACCTGCAACCTGCGGTTTTGGAGACCGCTGCTCTGCCAATTGAGCTACGCCCCTTCAGCACCGATGGCATCGGTACTTCTGGTTGGGGCCTCACACAGTTCGCGCGCCCTCCGATCGGTCGATGCCATACCGACGGACAGCGCGCTGAAATGGGCGAAACCCCGAGGACCGAGTGTACATCGGCCCATGTCTGAGTTACTAATCCGCTCCGGCTGCCGAGCGCAGTACCTGCCCGGTCTCGCGGTCGTAGCGCACAGACACCGAATTGTCGCCCTCATGGCCCATCAACGTGGTGAAGGCCTCCATGATCACGCCACCATCGTCATCGGTGAGGGTGTTGCGGGTCTGCACGATGTCGGCTCCGAACCGGTGCTCGACGGAGATGATCTCGACGGTCGCATGCAGCCGGTCACCGACCTTGATAGGGCGGTGGTAAACGAACTTCTGATCAACCTGGATGATCTGCATCGTGTCCATGCCGACATCGACCACGCGGAAGAAGTCCTGCTGGACCAACAACGCGACGATCGACACGAACGTCGGACCGGCGACCAGGGTGTCGTGACCCAATTCGGCCGCGGCAGCTTCATCCATCGACGCGGGGTGATCGGACTTGACCGCCTTGGCGTACTGACGGACCTGTTCACGCCCTACAACGAATACCTCGGGGTACTTGTGGATCATCCCGAGGATGCCTGGAGCCACGGGCATCAGCTACGCCAACTTCGCGGTCGCGACTGCGCGGCCGAAGATCTTTTTCCCGCCGGTCGTAGCCGAGATCGCAATGGTCACGGACTTGTCGTCCTCGTCAACGGACTTCACCCGGCCGGTGAACACCAGCTCGGCGCCGACGCCGTCGTTGGGCACCGGCACCACCGCGGTGAAGCGGACGTTGTACTCGGTGACAGCAGCCGGGTCGCCCACCCAGGAGGTGATGTAACCGCCGCCCAGGCCCATGGTCAGCATGCCGTGCGCGATGGCGGTGTCCAGACCGACCTGCTTGGCGATCTCGTCATCCCAGTGGATCGGGTTCAGGTCGCCGGAGACACCGGCGTAGTTGACCAGGTCCTGCCGGGTCAACTTGATGGTCTTCTCGGGCAGCTCATCGCCGACCTTGACCGAATTGAACTCACGAACCGCCATCTGAGAATCCCTCTCGTCCGTCCTCACCCGTCCGACCCGCGAGGGTCGTGTAGGCCTCCTGCACAACCTCACCACGATCATTGGTGATGATGTTCTTGGTCATGATGATGTCGGTGCCGTGCGCTTGCCGGAACGATTCGACGTAAACGTCGCAGTGCAGTTTGTCGCCGGCCTTGATCGGCGACAGGAACTTCAGCCCCTGATCGACCTGGACGATCTGGGCGTCCGAGATGACGATGCCGGCGTCTTCGAACATCGCGATCTGCGCCTGGTAGCCGAAGATACAGATGAAGGTCAGCGGCGCGAGCAGAGAATCGTGGCCCAGCGCGGCGGCGGCCGACTCGTCGCGAAAGCACGCGTCGTCGTTCTTGACGGCGATCGCGTGCTCACGGATCTTCTCGCGCCCGACCTCATAGCACTCCGGGTGGCGATAGTGCCGCCCGACGATATCCGCCGACAGACCCACAGTTAGTGGCTAACGCGACTCTTTGTGCGGCTGGTGCGTCCCGCAGTTCGGGCAGAACTTCTTGAGCTCAAGCCGATCCGGGTCGTTGCGACGGTTCTTTTTGGTGATGTAGTTACGGTGCTTGCACACCTCGCAGGCCAAGGTGATCTTCGGCCGTACGTCGGTACTCGACGCCACGTCAATGCCTCTTTCGCGGTTCTCTTCGGACTTCGTACTTCTGCTGCGTGCGCTGCGCGCCAGTAGCGGTGGGGAGGCTCGATCTCCCGACCTCACGATTATGAGTCGTGCGCTCTAACCAGCTGAGCTACACCGCCCCGACAGACACAGGCGGCACGGCGGCGAACTTCTACGTCCGTCGCTCCGCCCGCCTTATGTCCACCGAGCCCCCTAACGGAATCGAACCGTTGACCTTTTCCTTACCATGGAAACGCTCTGCCGACTGAGCTAAGGGGGCCTGGCCCTCGGTTTCGAACGGCCAGTTGAAGTCCGTCTGCCCCGTGGGCCTTAAAGAGGTTACAGTCTCGCGGTTTGCGACACCAAACCGCGAGGACTCGCGGCCTCTGGCCTGGGCATTAGCCCTACGCTTAGCGCCATGACCACGGCCCCTGACCGCCTGTATTTCCGCCAGCTGCTCGCCGGCCGCGACTTCGCCGCCGCCGATCCCATCGCCCAGCAGATGCGCAACTTCGCCTACCTGATCGGAGACCGGGACACCGGCGACTGCGTGGTGGTGGACCCCGCCTATGCGGCGGGTGACCTGGTCGACGTCGCCGAAGCCGACGGCATGCACCTTTCGGGCGTGCTGGTGACCCACCACCACCCCGACCACGTCGGCGGCTCGATGATGGGCTTCGAACTCAAGGGCCTTGCCGAGCTGCTGGAGCGGGTCAGCGTACCGGTGCACGTCAACGCCCACGAAGCCGATTGGGTGTCCCGGGTCACCGGGATCGCGCCGTCGGAATTGACCGGCCACCAGCACGGCGACATCGTGCAGGTCGGGGCGGTGCCGATCGAACTGCTGCACACTCCGGGGCACACGCCGGGCAGTCAGTGCTTCCTGCTCGACGGCCGCCTGGTGGCCGGCGACACCCTGTTCCTCGAGGGCTGCGGCCGCACCGACTTCCCGGGCGGGGACGTCGACGACATGTTCCGCAGCCTGCAGGCACTGGCCGCGTTGCCCGGCGATCCGACGGTGTTCCCCGGCCACTGGTATTCCGCCGAACCCAGCGCCCCTCTGGACGAGGTGCGCCGCACCAACTACGTCTACCGGGCCAGCAACCTGGAGCAGTGGCGCATGTTCATGGGCGGCTGAGCCCAGCACCAGGTAGCAACGTTCGCCTTTCCCGTTGTACAACTTCGCCAGCGAACATTATCGTCAGACCCGACATCGACCACCCTGAGCGGACTGGATGGCGCAGTGGACTGGATAACTCAACGCTGGCACGATCTGACGAGCCTGGGATCGGGCGGCTGGCTGGCCATTGCCGCGTGGGCCGCGCTGGTGTTCGGCATCGTGGTACTGGTCGTGGTGAACCGCATGGTGGCCAGGAATCGCCAGCTCAAGCAAGATCAGGTCCGTCCGCAGGTGACCATGTTCATGGAACCGCACGCGTCCGACTGGCACCTCATCGAACTGGTGGTGCGCAATTTCGGCCAGACCGCGGCGCACAACATCACGTTCGACTTCACCCAGCATCCGACTGTCGCCATCTACGAGGATTCCGACCACGACGGCGAGCTCGATGTCACAGAGCTCCGGCTGCCCAGCGAACTGACCGTTTTGGCGCCGGGGCAGGAGTGGCGAACCATCTGGGACTCCGCGATCAGCCGCGAGGAGTTGGGCGGCTCGATCCGGTCCCGGTTCGAGGGCGCGCTGACGTACTACGACATGCCGGCCCCGGGCACCGGCGAGCGCAGGTCCCGGTTCGGACCGAAGCGCCGCGAGTTCGAGTCGACCGCGGTGCTCGACTGGGCCACACTGCAGCCGGTCCAGCGGCTGGAACTCATGACGACGCACGATCTGGCCAAGCGGGAGAAGCAGAAGCTGGAGCTGCTGCGCAGCGTCCTGACCTACTTCCACTACGCCTCCAAGGAGACCCAGCCCGAGGTCTTCCGGGCCGAGATCGATCGGATGAACCGTGCCGTGCGGGAGACCCAGGATCGTTGGCGCAGCAGAGAATTCGACGAGACCACCGAACTGGCGATCCAGTGGGTGGACGACCGGCCGCAGGGCCGGCACCACAACGGCGCGCACTAGCGCCCGAGTAGCCCCGCTCGGTCCCGTCTAGGCTCGGCTCAACCGTTCCCGGCCCGGGGACAGACCGAGAGAGAACCGATGAGCACCGTCACCTACTCCGTGGCCGACGCGGTCGCCACCATCACACTCGACGACGGCAAGGTCAATGCGCTGAGCCCGACGATGCAGCAGAACATCAATGCCGCACTCGATCAGGCTGAGCAGGCCGCGGCCGCCGGTGAGGTCAAGGCGGTGGTGCTGGCCGGCAACTCCCGGGTGTTCAGCGCCGGGTTCGATCTGGCGATCTTCACCTCCGGCGACGCCGCCGCCGGGATGGCCATGCTGGGCGGCGGCCTGGAGATGATGGTCCGGGTCTTCACCTTCCCGGTGCCGGTGGTCATCGCGGCGACCGGACCGGCGATCGCCGGTGGCTCGTTCCTGCTGCTGTCCGGCGACCACCGCATCGGCTCGGCGAAGACCCGCTGCCAGGCCAACGAGGTGGCCATCGGTATGACGATCCCGATCGCCGCCATCGAGATCATGCGAATGCGGTTGACCCGCGCCGCTTTCCAGCGTGCCGTCGCGCTCGCGGCGACGTTCTCCGGTCCCGAGGCGGTGGCCACCGGTTGGCTGGACGAGATCGTCGAGCCGGACGAGGTGCTGCCCCACGCTCAGCAAGTGGCTGCCGGTTTCGCCGCGACGCTGCACACCAAGGCGCACGTGGCCAGCAAGCTCAAGGCCCGCGCTGAGGCCATCGCTGCGATCCAGGCCGGCATCGACGGGCTGGCCACCGAGTTCGGCGGATAGCGGGCCAATCGCGGTAGCGCTGTCGGACCCGGGCCCTAGGGTTGGGGCCGATGGCACTACACCTGCACCGCGCCGAGGACACCGGCGCGCTGGCCGCCGGCCTGGGCGCGCTACTGGCCGAACCGCTGGCGGATCCGTTCGCCTCCGAACTGGTGCTGGTGTCCGCCCGCGGGATGGAACGCTGGCTCAGTCAGCAGCTGTCCCACGTGCTCGGCTACGGGTGGACCACCGTCTCCAAGAGTGGTATGCCCGCCACCGACGGGGTCTGCGCGGGCATCGAATTCCGCTCCCCCACCTCACTTCTCGCGGACATCACCGGGATCTCCGGTGACAATCCGTGGGACCCCGATGCCATGGTGTGGCCGCTACTGGAGGTGCTGGACCAGCTGGGCGGGACCGGCGCGGGCCGGTCCTGGGCCGGCGCCCTGGCCACCCACCTCGGCTACACCGAGCTGGGCAGTCCCGAAGAAACCGAGCTGCGCCGGGGTCGGCGCTACGCGGTGGCCCGGCGGCTGGCCGGCCTGTTCGACGCCTACGCCAAGGCCCGCCCGGTGATGCTCGCCGATTGGCTGGACGGCCGCTGCACCGACGGAACGGGCGACCAACTCGACGAAGATCTCTGCTGGCAACCGCCACTGTGGCGGGCCGTGGCCGAGCGCATCGAATCCGATCCACCTCCGGTGCGGCAAACGAAAACCATTGCCCGGCTGCTCGATTCGCCGTCCGACCTGCCACCGCGACTGTCCCTGTTCGGCCACACCCGACTGTCAGCGGCCGATATCGAACTGCTCGGCGCCCTGTCCAGCCATCACGATCTGCATCTGTGGCTGCCGCACCCGAGTGACCCGTTGTGGCGCGCGCTGTCCGAGCTGCACGGGCAGGTGACCCGAAGCGCTGACCCCAGTCGGCAACAGGTCGGCCATCCGCTGTTGCAGACCCTCGGCCGCGACCTGCGGGAGCTGCAGCGCGGTCTGCCCGCCGCGCAGACCG
>JARLGS010000048.1 GCA_031292695.1 Mycobacterium sp.
GTGGATCCGCGGGAACGGCGGGTCGAATGCCACGTTGTGCCGTGCGATCACCACGCATTCGCGCAGCCTCGGCACCACTTCCCAATCCTGGTCGACCTGGCGCATCCACCGCTCACGCAGCTCTTCTGGTACCGCCGCGACGGCGGCCACGGAATATCGGGCCCGGCGCGCCACCGCGAGGGCGCGCTCATCCAAATCGGTGGCGAAAATCTTCATCCGGCGGGAGAGCTCACCGTGCGTCGAACCCAGCGCTTCGGCGGCGAGCATCGCCACCGTGTACGCCTCCTCCCCGCTGGCGCATCCAGGCACCCAGATGCGCAACGTCGTCATCGGATCCAGGGCATCGACCAACACCCGTAATTGATCGGCCACAGCGTCCCACACCGGCCGGTCACGAAAGAACGCCGTCACACCGACCAGGACACCGCGGCTCAAAGCCTCGGCCTCGACCGCGTCGTGGACCAACATGCCGGCGTAATCTGCCGGTTTCCGATTGACGATCCGCAACCGGCGTTCGATCTGACGACGCAGCGTCGACCGCTTGTATCCCGAGTAGTCGACCCCCGTCGCTGACCGCAACGCTGCAATCACAGCCGCAGTGGCGGCATCATCAAGGCCCTGCGAGCCGCTCTGGGTGGTGCCACCGGCCTGGTCCGCGACGACGCTGTCGCCGGCATCGGCGGCCAAGATACGTTCGAGCGCCGCCGGAATGTCTTGCGGCGCAAGCTGTAGGTCTACCGAACCAGTCGCGTAGGCCGCGCCCGGCATGGCCCCGAAGGCCGCCGTGGTCTGATCCTGGACGATCACCACACCACCGGCACCTTTGATCGCTTCCACCCCGGCGGCGCCGTCCTCGCCAGTCCCGGACAGCACCACCCCGACGCAATCACCACCCAGTGAGTCCGCCGCTGATGTCAACAACCGGTCGATGCTGGGCCACGGCCGATGCTGATCATCGGGTTCGACCAAGCCCAGGGTCGTTCCATTCAGGACGATATCGACGCCCGGCGGGGCCACATACACCACGTCGGGCTCGAGTTCGACACCGTCGGCCGCCTCCACCACCCGCAGCGCAGTGATACGCCCGAGCAGTGATACCAAAGCACTCTGATCATTCGGCGAAAGGTGCTGAGCGATGACAAAACACCATCCACACCCGATGCGAACCGCGCCCAATAACTTGGTCAGAGCATCCAAACCACCGGCCGAGCTACCGACCGCGATGACCCGCAAACCACGCTGCATTCGGTCATCGTCCGGCACGAAACAACCTCCAACCCCGGCCGGGGCAGGACCATAGCCCCGCCTGCGCCACAGACGACGACCATCCGCCCCCACGCGACTGAAATCGTCCATGCCAAGCAAGGAACGTCCACTTCGCGACCCGACCGCGTCAACGCTACATGACGCCAGAACCCATAATCAGCAAACCCGAAACTCCGCGACCACGGCGGTTTCGAATCCCACCAACTACAACGACCCGACCACACAGAAGGCAGCCAAATCCACAGGGGCACTCGGTAATAACCTAGCGGCGAAACGCGATATTCGCATGCGTGGCATACCATGACGCGGCACCGCGTCTCACGTGCCGGGGACCGAGCCGCCGTCACCGCCGACGCGACCGTTTGAGATACCACAGGTGGCAGCTAACAATTCACGACACAACAGAGTTGTCGGCTCATCAGAGGATCACCACAGACCGCAGCACCTCACCGGAATGCATCTTGTGGAAGGCGTCCTCGATCTGGTCCAGTCCGATGCGTTCGGTGACGAACTTGTCGAGCGGCAGCCGGCCCTGCAGGTAGAGGCTGA
>JARLGS010000446.1 GCA_031292695.1 Mycobacterium sp.
CATCTTCGGCAGCTGGATCGCGGTGAACACCGCCCAGCGCGAGGCGCCGTCGATCTGCGCCGCCTGGTAGTAAGCATCGGGGATCGACTTCAGCCCGGCATAGCACAGCAGCGCCACCAGACTTGTCCAATGCCAGACGTCCATCACGATGATGGTGGCCCAGGCGTCGAATTCGTTCGACACGTAGTTGTAGTTCAGCCCGATCTTGTTCAGCGCGTAGCCCATCAGGCCGATGTCGGGCCGGCCGAACACCTGCCAGATGGTGCCGACCACGTTGAGCGGGATCAGCAGCGGCAGCGCCATCAGCACCAGGCAGGCCGCGACACGCCAGCCGTGGCGCGGCATCGCCAGCGCCACCACGATGCCGAGCGGGATTTCGATCGCCAGGATCACGGCGGAGAAGAACAGGTTGCGCCACAGCGAGGCGAAGAACCGGCTGCCGAGGTCGCTCGACGGATCGAGCAGCTCCTTGAACCAGCCGATGCCGTTCCAGAAGAACTGGTTGTTGCCGAAGGTGTCCTGCACCGAATAGTTCACCACCGTCATCAGCGGCAGCACCGCGGAGAACGCCACGATGAGGAACACCGGGAGCACCAGGAACCAGGCTTTCTGGTTGACGGTCTTGTCCATCAGGCCGCTCCCTCGACCAGGCGGCTGTCCGCATAGACGTGGACGCGCGACGGATCGAACATGAGGCCGACGCTGTCGCCCTGCGCGGCGAAGCCGTTCGGCACCCGCGCCGTCAGTTTCATGTCGTCGACCCGCACCCGGGCGAACCGTGCCCGGCCGAGATCGTCGATGCGCTCGACCCGCGCGGTCAGCAATCCCGGCGCCGGCTGGGCGACGCTGACGAATTCGGGGCGCACGCCGAGCTCGATCCGCGCGTTCGCCGGCAGGCTGTCATAGCCGCGCGCCAGCGCGACGGCGTGGCTGCCGATGCGGGCCTCGCGGCCCGCGACCGTGGCGGGCAGGATGTTCATGCCCGGCGAACCGATGAAATAGCCCACGAAGGTGTGCGCCGGCTTGTCGAACAGCTCCTCCGGCGTGCCGCTCTGCACCACCCGGCCGTCATGCATCACCACCACCGTGTCGGCGAAGGTCAGCGCCTCGGTCTGGTCGTGGGTGACGTAGATCATGGTGAGGTCGAGGGCGCGGTGCAGCGCCTTGAGCTTGGAGCGCAGTTCCCATTTCAGATGCGGATCGATCAC
>JARLGS010000049.1 GCA_031292695.1 Mycobacterium sp.
CGACGCCAGGGGTGGCAAGGACGGCCTGTTCGAGTTCGGCGCGAGGCACCATCGCACCGCTGTCGTACTCGAAGGCCCCGTTGATCCGGCCGTGAACCGACGTGATGCGGCGATGCGCGCAACCACACTCACACGGTTCGTCGGAAATCGTCACCGCGTCCGCCATGTCGTAGCGGATCAGCGGCTGCTCCAAGTTGAACAGGTTGGTCAGCAGCATCCGAGCCGCCGGTTGACCGAACGGGACCACATTGCCATCGGCGTCCACCGGCTCGAGAATCACCAGATCGTCGGCGACGTGCATGCCTTCTCCGACGCCGCACGGGAAGGCGTAGGTGCCCTCCGAGCAACCCCAGAACTCCGACAGCTCGATCCCCCACGCGGCCCGAACCGCTTCTCGCACAGGCGGAGTGGATACCTCGCCCGCGATGCTGACCCAGGTCGGCGTGATGGTGAGCCGGCCTTGCATCGCCTCGATCGCGAGTTCCCAGATCAGGCTCGGCCAGCCCTGCAACGCCGTCACCGCGGGACTGGCGTTGTTCAGGCCGTCGACGATCGCGTCCAGCGGCAGAGTGGCATCGAAGCAGTGCGAAGTCGGCCCGCCGCTCTCGAAAGTGCTGAAGGCGTAGAAGATTCCCGACTCGTGCTTGGGGCTGCCGCTGAAGCACTGCGCCAGAACCGCATCCGGGTCTTCGCCGCGTCGCCCGGTCCAGCGCGAGCCCTGCATGACGAAGGTGACGAACGAGTCCCAGCCGTAGACGTGGTAGGACGGGTTCTCGGTGTAGCCGGACGTGACGATGGCCCGGTACTGGTCGTCGATGTAGCCGTCGCCGGTCAACTCGTCGAGGTGCTGTTTGACCCGCGCGCGGGTCAGCCCGGGAACTGTGACGAGCCGGTCGAACTCCGACATCATCTCGGCCTTGCTCAAAATCGGCAGCGACGGGAGGTCGGCCTCGGTGAAGTTCGCGAGGTCGAGGCCGGCCAGTCGTTCGTTCCAGAACGGCGAGCGGTCGGCGGCGTGCAGCAGCAGTTCCCGAAGTCGCCGTTCGCGCTCCGCGGCGAGACGCCATGCGTCCCAACGCAACCGGCGCACCCCCTTGAGGTACGCGTCCTGCAATTCGGCGCGCTGGCGGCGGACGAGCTCCTTGTAGTGGCTGTCCGGTGTCACGTCAGTGATCGTCAACGTCTGGTTCCTTTCGTGAGCGGTATCTGTGAGTTCGGCGGCGACAAGCCGGCATCTTCGAGCAGGCGTCGCTCGTCGACCTTGCTGGAGGACGTCAACGGCAACTCGGCCACCAAGACGAATTGATCGGGCAGCATCGTCGCCGGGAGCCGTTCGCCGGCGGCTTGGCGGACCGCGAGCGGGGTCAGCTCGCCGTCGGGCACGACGAATGCGACGACGCCAAGACGTCCCTCCAGATCGAAGGTCGTGCACGCCGCCGATGCCACCCCGTCGATGCTGCCGAGTGTCTCGGTCACCTCGACCAGCGACATCCGCACGCCGTGTCTCTTGATGACGCGGTCTGAACGACCCACGTAGACGTAGTTGCCACGGTCGTCGCGGTAAACGAGGTCGCCGGTGCGGTAGACGGTGGTTCCCTCGACGACGTCGGTCCGCAATACGGCTGCGCTGTGGCCCGGGTCGTTGAGGTAGCCGGCCATCAGCTGCCGTCCGCCGATGTACAGCTCGCCGACCACCACGGCTTCGTCCACCAGACTCCCGTGCTCATCGACAAGATGGAATGAGCTGCCGGGATGCGGCTGGCCGATCGGGACCAGCCCTTGGTCGAGCAACTCGGGCGTCAGGTCTAGATGAGCGACGGCGATCGTCGTCTCGGTCGGCCCGTATCGGTTCACCATCTGTAGTTCCGGACTTCCGGCCCACACCGCCTTGATGTCTGCGGTGGACGGCGCCTCGCCGCCCAGGGCTATCACTCGCAGTGGTGTATCGGCCAACCGGTCCAGGCGGCCGCTGGACCGGAGCAACCGAAGGTAGCTCGGCGAGAAGCTGGTCACCGTGATCCCCTCGGCGGCGACGATCGAGAAAAACCGGCGCGGGAACAGCAGGGCGTCCCGGTCGGGGATGACGAGGGGCACGCCGCGCACGAGCGGGGGGAAGATCGCGGAGAACGACCCGTCGAAGTGCACGGGCGACACGCACAGCGCGCGGTCGTCCACAGTGAGCCCCACGGCGTCCGCGCACGCTTCGGCCGCGGTGAAAAAGGCCTCGGCGGGGATCTGCACGCCCTTGGGGACACCGGTCGTGCCGGAGGTGTAGATGACGTATGAAATCGGGCCCGTTACCGGCGATGGCGGCGGCTCGTTTGTCGCGCTCAGCTCCGACAGCGAGCTCCACTCGGTTCCGGCAGGAAGTCCAGGGTCATCGGAGCCCGCGGTGATCACCAGTGCGGGCCGGCAGTCGGCCACGATCTGCCTGCGGCGGACATCGGGATCGGTGATCGCCAACGGAATGAATGTGGCTCCGGCCCACAGGCAGCCCAGTGCCGCCACCACGAAGTCCACCGAGTTGCCGATCAGCAGGGCGACCCGCGCTCCGGGTTGGACGCCTTGCTGATGTAGTCCGGCGGCCACCCGCGCCGCTTCGGCGCGCAGCTCGCCCCGGGTCACCGCGCGGTCGAGGTCCTTGACGGCAGGCAGATCTGGGGCGAGATCGGCATGGTCCAGCACCGCACCCACCACGCAGCGCTTCAGCAGTTGTTGCACACTCGGCTCCGTCGATCTAGCCGGTGGTGGCTTTGGCGAGGGCCTGGTCGATGTCCTCGATGATGTCGTCGATGTGCTCGATCCCGATCGACAGGCGGATCGTCTCCGGCCGGATGCCGGCCTTCACCAGCTCCTCGGCGGACAGCTGGCGGTGGGTGGTCGAGGCCGGATGGATGGCCAGCGTCTTGGCGTCGCCCAGATTGAGCAGCCGCTTGATGAGCTGGAGTGCGTCGAAGAACGCGAGGCCCGCCGCATAGCCCCCCTCGACACCGCCCTCGACCCCGAAGGTGAGGATCGACGGCACGCGCCCCTTGAGGTAGCGCCCGACCAGGTGGTGATACGGGTGGTCGGGCAGGCCGGCGAAGCTCACCCAGGCCACCCGGGGGTCGGTGGCCAGATAAGCGGCTACGGCGCGGGCGTTGTCCTCGTGGCGTTCGAGCCGGATGGCCATCGTCTCGAGGCCTTGAAGCAGCAGGAAGGCGTTGAAGGGAGACAGCGTCGCGCCGCTGTTGCGCAACTGCGTAGAACGCGCCCGCACGGTGAACGGCCGCTCGGGGAAGTCGCGGGCGAAGACGACGCCGTGGAACGCGGGCTCCGGCTGGTTGAACATGGGAAAGCGGTCCGGGTGGTCGGCCCACGGGAACCGTCCGCCGTCCACGATGGCCCCACCGAGGGTGGTGCCGTGCCCGCCGACGAATTTGGTCAGCGAGTGCACGACCACATCGGCCCCGTGCTCGAAGGGCTTGAGCATGAGCGGCGTGGCCACCGTGTTGTCCACGATGAGCGGCACGCCCGCCGCATGGGCCACCGCGGCCACGGCCTCGAGGTCCACGATGTTGCCGGCGGGGTTGCCGATGGTCTCGCAGAAAACGGCGCGGGTGTTCTCGTCGATGAGGGCGGCGATCGACTCGGCTCGGTCGTCGACGGCGAAGCGGGCCTCGATGCCCAGGGTAGGCAGCACGTGGGCGAAGTAGGTGAAGGTGGCCCCGTAGAGCTGGGGGGCCACCACAAAGTTCGAGCCGGCATTGGCCACCGTCAGGATGGCGTAGCTGACGGCGGCCATGCCCGAAGCCACCACCAGTGCCGCCGTCCCCCCTTCGAGGGCGCAGATGCGCTGCTCGAGGACGTCCAGGGTCGGGTTGTTGAGCCGGTTGTAGTGGAAGCCGGGCGTTTCCAGATCGAGCACGGCCCCGGCGTGGGCGGCGTCGATGAAGTCGTGGGCCACCGTCTGGTAGATGGGCACGGCTACGGCCCGCGTCCCGTCGGGTGTGTAGCCACCGTGGATGGCGATGGTCTCGTCATGCATGGCCTGAGGCGCTCCTCTTCGGGATGGTGCTCAACAGGTTGCCGTACAGACACAGGCCCGCCGCCCGCCAGGGCCAGGGGGCGCGGGCGCCGACCTCGTCGAAGGGGAAGGCGGCCACCAGGGCCGGATCCCGCTCGCCGCCTACCACCCGCTCGTGCAGGAGGCGGAGCCCGTCCCAGTCCGAGCCGGCCACGCAATCGCTTGGGAGGCAGGGTAATTCGTCGCACTCGTGGCCGGCGTAGCGGCGCACGTCTCGGGCGTACTCGCGGACGAGGCTCGAGGGATCGTACTCGGGATGGGCCTGGACCAGCATGACCTCGGACTGGCCCACCGTTTTGGTGACCACGCTCCACCCCACCTCCTGCGAATGCAGGGCCACCGCGTAGCCGGCGCGGACCACCGCCTCTGCGGGCACGGCATTGAGCCGCGAGTGGGGCAGCACGACGGAACCGTAGAACCCGGCGGTCAGAGGGTGGGTCTGGTTCGACTCCTGGACGAAGACGCCCGAGCACTTAACCGGAAGCGTGGTCCGTTCGATGCCGTCGAAGACGGCCAGGGCGGCGTGGGCCGACAGGCAGGACAGCACCATGGCCGGCACGTTCTCGCTCCCCCAATTCAGCAGGCCGTGCAAATCGGACCAGTAGGGCTCGTCCTCGATGCGGGGCTCGATCGGGTTGGAGCCGGTCACCACCAGCAGGTCGGGGGAGGCCGACGTGATGTCCTCGATGGGACGGTACTCGGCGGCGATACGGGTCTGGATCTGCTCGCCCCGGGGCACCCCGGCCATGGCGTACCGGGTCACTGCGACCGTTTCACATCCGGAGCCGGCATTCAGCAGGCCCACGAACTGTCGCTCGGTAGCGCAGAAGGCGGCGTCGGGCATGTTGTTGACCAGGGCGCACGTCCATCGCGCCGATCCCTCGGCCTCGTTCGACCCCGCATCAAGGGCCCCGGCCAGTCGCACGCCCATTGCTCAGTGCCTCACGTCGGTGTACGTAACCGTGACCTCATGCTGGAGGAGCCGGTAGGCCGCCTGCAGCTGCTGCTCATCGTCGGTCGAGCCGACCACGGCCACGATGTGGTTGCCGGAGCCGTCCCGCCAGTCGAGGGCGGCCCCCGGGCCCTGATGGACGCTCACCGTGTCCACCTCGGCGCGGTCGCTGAAGTCGTTGATTCCCTCGATGGCCGTCACTGTGCCCGAGACTGTCGGCGGCTGGAGGAAGAAACGGTAGCCGATGCGGTCGGTGGCCACAGGTCCGTCGACGGACACCGGTTCGCCCAGGGCCACCCGGAGGGTGAGGTCGAGCAGGCTGACGCCGGCGGCCCGCTCCAGCATCTCGGGTACACCGCCGCCCAGCCGTCCGTTGACCTCGATGATGCGGGGCCCGTCGGGTGTGAACTTGACTTCGGTGTGCAGGCACCCGGTGCGTACCCCGAGGGCGTCGATAGCCCGGGTGGCCAGGTCCAGGACGGCCGAGTGGCTCCCAGCGTCGAGGGCGGCGGGGATGAAGAACCCGGTCTCACGGAAGTTTTCGGCCGGCGGGAAGCGACCGGTCACGGCTAGGTGGCTGATGGTGCCGTCGGCCACCACGCTCTCGACCGACACGTAGCTGGCATAAGGGTCGCCGGCTCTGGCCGGATCGTCGGGCAAGTAACCCTCGAGGACCATGTCGGGGCGGTCAGAGCCGAGGGTGTCGAGCAGGTTTTGGAGCTCGGCATCGTCACGGGCCAGGAAGGTGCAGCGGCTGCCCTGGGCCGAGCGGGGCTTGAGGACTGCGGGCCACCCCACCTCGGCCGCGACGGCCGAGAGCTCAGGCCCGGACTGGTCGGGGCGGACGAGGTGGCAGGGGGGCATGTCGAGGCCGGCGTCGGCTAGGGCCCGGCGCTGGCGGGCCTTGTCGGTGAGGGCGGCGGCGGTTGACGGGCTGTGGAAGGGGAGGCCCAGCCCCTCGGCCACACGGGCCAGTTCGACCATGCCGGCGTCGAGGTAGGTGGTCATGCCGTCGGGCTCCCAGTCGGCCAGGATCTTGACCGCCTGCTCGGTGCTCATGCCCTCGAGGTCGACAACGGGGCCGAACCGGTTGAGGAGATCGGCCATCTCGCCCATCCCCGGCATGGCCGTGTCGATCACCCACAGCAGGCTGCAGAGGCCGGCGGCCGCTTCGGCCAGCTGCATCACGGGAACGCAACGCGGCCCGTAGCCCACCGCCACCAACGGCCGCGCCCGTCCGGTCGTGGAATCCATCATGTGCTCAACCTATGACCGCCTCGACGCAGGCCTGGGCGTCGTAGACGGCCCTGAGGCGGCTGCGGGGCGAGGGCAGGTAGTGGGTGAAGTAGCGCACTCCCTCGGTGAGCACGCCCAACAAGGAGAGGTGGGGCTGGAGCCGGCCCTCGGTGTCGTAGGGGTGGAAATCCTCATTGATGGCCACGCTGCCCACGGGCGTGTCCCCGTAGCAGAGCTGGGTCAGCCTTCCCTTGGCGTAGAGACGGTTGAGCAGGGGCGAGCTCGACCGGGCCAGCGAGGGCAAGTCGAGATGGCCCCGCACCACGCCGTCGACAGTCACGGTCGCCGGCTCGTCGAGGGCCGTGGAGCTCAGGCGGACGCCGTCGGGGCAGGCGGCCAGCTCCGGGCTCGGTCCGAGCGGGATCCGCACCACCCCGGCCTCGAGCAGCCCCAGCAATTGCTGAGAGCGCATGGGGGGCGTGCCCGCCTCCAGGCGGTTGATGCGGCCCCGGACGTTGGACTGAAAGTCGACGTAGGAGTCGAGGGACAGACCACCGAACTCGATGACCGAACGCAGCTGGTCCCGGAGGATGCGCAGCACCTCCTGGCCCGCCTTGACCGGGCTCCCCCCGGGTCGCAGGGCCTCGGTGAGGTCGGCCTCGATCATGTCGTAGACCTGGCCCTGGTAGTCGGCGGCCGACGTGTAGTGGTGGTCTGACCCCGCGAAGACGTGGGTGACCGGGTCAAAGCGCCCGTAGCGCAGCTCGAGACCGTCGACGGCCTTCTCATAGTGTCCGGCGACCCAGCCTTGGCGGAGGACGGCGCGGACCTCGGTCGACTCGACCTCGCCCCCGGTCAGGAAAGCGGCGTGGATGTAATAGCGCGCCTGCATCTCAGCGAAGATGAGGGGGAGAAGCTCGGCCCGGAAGTCCACGTGCCGCCGCACCGACGACCCGCCCGGAGTGGTCAGCGCCGCGAACTCCTCGGGGGTGCACACCACCGGCTCGTACTGGCCGTAGGGGTCGACGCCGTGGGCCGACTTGGCACAGTAGGGCACGCCCGAGCGCGAGTAGAGCATGATGGCCGGCTCCCGGCCCGAGGGCACGTACCGCTTGCGGTCGGCCCGGTCGCACCGATCCTCGAAGGTCCCGCCTCGTCCAATGGTGAGGGCGGTGAGGATGTCGAAGCCGACCAGGCCCATGCCGGCCACGGCCACCGAGGATCCGGCCGGAGCGGTGTGGTCGAAGTACTCGACGGGATAGGGCCGCAGGTAGTGCACACCCCTGTCGGCCCCGGGCTCGTCGTTCCAGGTGTGCCCCGAAGTCAGCACCACGTGGTCGACAGCAAGGGTCGTGCCGTTGTCGAGCAGCACCGCCTCGCGGCCCTGGAGGGCCTGCGAAATGTCGACGGCAGCTGCATAGTGCCGGACGATCTCGAGGTTGGGCGGGGCGTCGGCCACCAGCGTGTCGAAGAACCACACCAGGTACTCGCCCATCAACCGCCGGGGTAGGTAGTCGGTGGGCAGGATGGGGTCACCTCCGGCGCCGATGCTGCACTCGTAACCCGCCCAGCGGTAGCCGCAGGCCACCGCCCACTGGTGCAGGCCGGCGGCGTATGGGGGAAGGGCGTCCCCGTCGGGGGCGGCGTAGAGGGAGAGCTGACCGCAGGCGTTGTTGAGTACCAGGAAATCGGGCTGCTCCGCGGCGTAAACCCCGCCTCCGAGCTGAGCGGGCTCGACCACGTGCACCCGCACCGGCGTCCCTACCCGCCGGGCCCGGCTCACCGTCCGTTCCATGACGCACAGACCCCACGAGCCGAGCCCCACAATGGCCATCTCGATCATCGGACGCGTCCCATGCACGCCGAAGAACGCCCGCGCGAGGGGCGGCCGGACCTGTCACGTCGTTTGCTGCCATACGTTCTCAGGCACCTAAGCGGTTCTTCTGCCCGTGTGGTCACCAACGACATGTGCTCCTCCTGCCGGAAGCAGCCAACCCGGGGTCTTTACGCCGACGCTTGAGCGCGAACGAAGGTATTACCGATGATGCACCTGAGCCCTGATCCAGCAAATATATCATCAGACAGTAATGCACGCAGATCGTCGATATTCGGTTTACGTGAACGGATAAGGCAAATTTAGAGAGCGTCAGCGCTCCCGGAAGGCCGGGTAGCGAACAGGCCGCGCGGTCTTGTCAGGCAGTTCCTCGAGGAGATATCGGCCCGACCTGCGTGAGCGCGCGGTGCGGATGGCTCGGCAGCTAACAGGCAGGCGAATGCCGGAACCGGGTTGATGCCGAGTGCGCGCAGCACTTCGATCCACAAGCCGAGCTAGCAGTTGGTCTCCGGCCAGATCCGGTCCGCGCCGTGAGTGAGGTGCGATTGATCGATAGCGGGGCTGCGGTGATAGCCAACGGCGATGCCGGCGGCTGAACTCACGCGTGCGACTTGGTGAGGTTTGTGATGACCGCCTCGATGTTGTTGATCGAAGCGAAGGTGGACTTGTTCAACGCCTCATCCGGGAATTCGATATCGAACTCGTCTTCCAGAGCCAACATGAGGTTCAACGATGCGTGGGAGGTCAGACCGAGTTCGTAGAGGTCGGCATCGCCATCGATACCCGTGGGGTCGACTGCGATTCGTCCATGGGCCACCAGGAAGCTGAGAATGGTTTCCCGCATGGGAACATGCTAGAGGCGAATCGTGTGATTAGTTAGCTGATGTGACGCCGCTACGAAACGCCGGCGGAGTCCGGTGCTCGCGGGGACCACAAGTTGTCGATGGGGCGGCTACTGCGTGATTCGTGCGGTCCGCAGCGCATGGTGTCCAATGAACGCATCCGTTTGAACAATTGCCAGTCTGGTGTTGGCCTATCGAGGGCAAGGACCGCTGTGAGTACAACCCAGGATCGGGATTCGCTGCTTGAACTCGCCCGTCAACAGTTTCGCGATGAACTGATCGGGGCTGGCTTGTTGGTACCGATGGGCGTCGACGGCCTGTACGGGCGTGGCGGGGCCTTCGAGGACATCATCAACGGTATTGACCACGTCATCCGCCGCAAAGGCGCGGAGGTGCACGGTGATGCTGCGAAGGTACTGCGGTTCCCCCCGGTGTATCCGCGTGAAGAATTCGAAAAGACCGACTACATTGCGTCTTTCCCGAATCTGACCGGCGCTATCTCGACGTTCGACGGCGGTAACGCCGAGCATCGGGCCTTGCTGGCCGACCGTGATGCCGGCCTGTCGTGGGACGGTCATCTGAATTCCGCTGGCACCATGCTGGTTTCGGCGGCCTGCCACCCGAGCTATGGGACCTTGCCGTCGGTGCTGCCCGACGGCGGTGCGTTGATGGACATCTACGGGTACTGCTTCCGGCACGAACCGGCCATCGACCCGGCGCGCATGCAGGCCTTCCGGATGCATGAGTATGTGGTGGTCGGCACGCCGGACCAGGCACAGCATCACCGGGACAGTTGGGTAGGGCACGGCATGGAGGTGCTCACCGAGCTGGGCCTGGACGCCCGGCCGGCGGCGGCCAACGATCCGTTCTTCGGTCGGGTCGGCAAGGTGCTGGCGGCCAACCAGCGCGACGAGGAACTGAAAACCGAACTGCTGGTGCGGCTTTACGGTGATCTGCACGAAGGTACCGCGGTGGTCTCGGCGAACTGCCACCGCGACCATTTCGGTGAGTCATTCAGCCTGCGAACGGCCGACGGCGCGGTTGCGCACACTGCCTGCGTCGGGTTCGGCATGGAGCGAATTGCGCTGGTACTACTGAATACTCATGGTCTTGACCCGGTTTCCTGGCCGGCCGAGGTGCGTACCGCGATGGGCGGATAGCCAACCAGGATGGCCTCGTCAGTGCCGACGATCGGAATGGCGCGGCGCCAGCTCACCCGGCGAGGTGGCAATTGCCGCACTCCGTAGGCGATAACTGCGTTACTGCGCGGCCCGAGTGGCCGGATGTACCGCGATCAAGCCCAGCCCGGCCCGGCGCCGGCACAGGGCGGCCAGTTCGGCGTACGCCTTGTCGCCCAGCAGCTCGGTGAGCTCGGGCCCGTAGGACTCCCACACGGCCTTGGCCCCGACGTGCGCGGCCGGGTCGCCGGTGCAGTACCAGACCAGGTCGTGACCGCCCTCGCCCCAGCCGCGCCGGTCGTACTCGGTGACGACGGTCCGGAGGATCTCAGTGCCGTCCGGGCGGGTTACCCAGTCCTGGGTCCGCCGGATGGGCAGCTGCCAGCAGACTTCCGGCTTCATGGTCAGCGGCTCGACGCCGAGCTTGAGCGCTTTGCTGTGCAGCGCACAGCCGATCCCACCGGGGAAACCGGGACGGTTCAGGAAGATGCAGGCCCCCTTGTATTTGCGGGTCCGCAGGTTGGGCTTGTCGTCGTACTCGTCCATCTCGAGGTAGCCCTTGCGGCCCAGGCCCTTTTCCCGGAACTGCCAGTCCTCGTCGGTCAGCAGTTTGACCGACTCCTCCAGTTGGGCGATGTCGTCGTCGTCCGCCATGAACGCGCCATGGCTGCAGCAGCCGTCGTCGGGCCGTCCCTCGACCGTGCCCAGGCAAGCCGGCGTGCCGAACACGCAGGTCCAATTCGACAACAACCAAGTCAGATCGGCGGCGATCAGATGCTCCGGATTGTCCGGATCGAAGAACTCCACCCACTCGCGGGCAAAGTCCAGTCCGACTTCGTGGGAACCGGGCTTCGGGTCGCCGCCGGTTCCCGGCGTGGGGTCCTCGTCGGGACTCACCTGTGATGCGGTCACAGCGTGCAACCGTAGACCGGTTACCGTGGTTTCCGTGCGATTGGGCGTCCTCGACGTGGGCAGTAACACCGTTCATCTGTTGGTAGTCGACGCGCGTCGCGGCGGTCACCCCACGCCGATGAGTTCGACCAAGGCTTCGCTGCGGCTGGCCGAGGCCATCGACGACTCCGGCAAGCTGACGCGCAGGGGCGCCGACAGCCTGGTCGCGACCGTCAACGAGTTCGCCAAGATCGCCACCAGCTCGGGGTGCGCGGAGTTCATGGCGTTCGCCACGTCTGCGGTCCGGGATGCCACGAACTCCGAAGCGGTGCTGGCACGGGTCCGGGCTGAGACCGGGGTGCAGCTGCAGGTGCTCTCCGGGGTCGACGAATCCCGGCTGACTTTCCTGGCGGTGCGCCGCTGGTTCGGCTGGAGCGCCGGCCGGATCATCAACCTCGACATCGGCGGTGGATCGCTGGAGCTGTCCGGCGGTATCGACGAAGAACCCGACGTCGCAATGTCATTGCCGCTGGGTGCGGGCCGGTTGACCCGGGAATGGCTGCAAGAGGATCCGCCCGGGCGGCGGCGCGTGACCGTGCTGCGCGACTGGCTGGACAACGAACTGTCCGCCTCCGCCGGCAACTTGCTGGCCGCGGGTACGCCGGACTTGGCCGTGGCCACCTCGAAGACATTCCGGTCGTTGGCGCGGCTCACCGGTGCGGCGCCATCGGGTGCCGGGCCGCGGGTGAAGCGGACGTTGACCGCTGCGGGCCTCAGACAGCTCATATCTTTCATCTCTAGGATGACCACGGCCGATAGAGCCGAGTTGGAAGGGGTGAGTGCCGAGCGCGCGCCACAGATCGTGGCCGGTGCGTTGGTAGCCGAGGCGACCATGCGGGCGCTGTCGCTCGACTCCGTGGACATCTGTCCGTGGGCATTGCGAGAGGGTGTCATTCTGCGGAAACTCGACAGTGAAGCCGATGGAACCGACTTGGTGGAAACGTTCGCGGGCTTAGCTACCGCCAAAGGCGAGACACGATGACAGATTCAGACGACTTCGCTGCGACGCGGCCGATCTCGGTCGCCGAGCTGTTGGCCAAGAACGGCACGATCGGCGCACCGCCGGTGGGTGGCCGGCGCCGTCGGCGGCGCGGCAACAGCGATGCGGTGACCGTCGCCGAGCTGACCGGCGAAATTCCGATCATCAGGCCTGAGGCGCTGCAGACCGAGCCGGCCGCGGAGGCCGAGCAAGCGGCGCCCGAGGCTGAGCCCGCCGCCGAACCCGAGGCGCAGGCGGCTGCGCAAGCCCCTGAGGAGCCGGCGGCCGAGGTCGCCGAGCCGGAGCCGGCGGCCGCTGCCACTGACGGCGCCGAGGCCATGTCGGTTGACGCAGAGGTGGCCTCTGGTGATGCCGAGGTGCCGCCCGTCGCCGAGGTTGCACCTGTTCACACCGAGGCCGAGTCCGACTACGAGGCGCACCTGCGTCAGCGCGAAGCCGAAGCCGACCCGCTGGAGTTCGTGGCCCCGACGCGTAAGCCGGCGTTCCGCTGGTCGTTCAAGCCGGTTCGGGTGGCCGAAGAGATGGTGCCCGATCCGGTCGTCGACGACGACCTGCTGGCCGACACCGATACCGACTCCGATGCCGATCTGCGTGCGCTGGAAGGCGTGGAGCCGGTCGCGAAGCTGGACACCGGAGTCATCCCGGTCGTCGCAGACACCGAGACCTTCGAAGCCGACGGGCCGCGTGGTGACACCGTGCCCGCCTCACCGCGCGAGACTTCGCGGACCGGCCGGAGCGCGAGCTACGACACACTGTTCGGCGGTTTCGCCGCGGACGAGGACACCCGGCGGGTGGATGCCGAGAGCGACGCGGACGTCGACCACGACTACGCCGCCGACGCCGAGCTGGAGGAAGGCGGATCGGGCCTCAAGCGCGGCGCCTGGGTGGTCGGCCAGAGCCTGCTGGCCGTTGCATTCGGTGCCGGCATGTTCTTCGCGTTCGACCAGCTGTGGCGCTGGAATCAGATCGTGGCGCTGATGCTGTCGATGCTGGTGATTCTCGGCCTGGTCGCCGGGATCCGGGTGATCCGCAAGGATCATGATCTGGCCAGCACGCTGATCGCGATCCTGGTCGGCGGTCTGGTCACATTCGGCCCGCTGGCGTTGCTCTACTCGGCCTGATCAGCAGCCCAGTGCGCCCCGCCATCAAGGTCGGCCTGTCCACCGCCTCGGTCTATCCCTTGCGCACCGAGGCCGCCTTCGAGTACGCCGCCCGCCTCGGCTACGACGGTGTCGAGCTGATGGTGTGGGCCGAGACGGTCAGCCAGGACATCGACGCCATCGAGCGGATGTCGCAGCGCTGGGGCGTCCCGGTGCTCAGCGTCCACGCGCCGTGTCTGCTCATCTCCCAACGGGTCTGGGGTTCCAACCCGATACCGAAGCTGGAACGCAGTGTGCGGGCCGCTGAGCAGCTGGGGGCGCAGACCGTCGTGGTGCATCCGCCGTTCCGCTGGCAGCGCCGGTATGCCGAGGGCTTCTCCGAGCAGGTCGTCGAGCTCGAGGCGGGCAGCGATGTGTTGGTCGCGGTGGAGAACATGTTTCCGTTCCGGGCCGACCGGTTCTTCGGCACCGGCCAGCCGTCGATCGAGCGAATGCGGAAGCGCGGGGGCACCCCCGGGGCAGGCGTCTCGGCGTTTGCGCCGTCCTACGACCCGCTGGACGGCAACCACGCGCACTACACACTGGACCTGTCGCACTCGGCGACCGCCGGCACCGATGCCGTCGACATGGCCCGGCGGATGGGTAAGGGTCTGGTCCATCTGCATCTGTGCGACGGCAACGGCGCGTCGACCGACGAGCACCTGGTTCCGGGCCGCGGTAGCCAGCCGACGGTGGAGGTCTGCCAGATACTGGCCGCGGGCGAGTTCTCCGGCCACGTGATCCTGGAGGTCACCACCTCGGCGGCCCGTAACAACGCCGAACGCGAGGCGTTGTTGGTCGAGTCGCTGGAGTTCGCCCGCCGGTATCTGATGCGCTGACCGGGCCGACGCCCGTGCCGTCCCGCGCGCTGTGGTCGGGCGGCCTGGCATGCTGTGCGCGTGGCGAGAATCGCGATCATCGGTGGCGGAAATATTGGTGAGGCCCTGCTGGCGGGGCTGTTGCAAGCAGGGCGACAGGTCAAGGATCTGGTGGTTGCCGAGACGCAGCAAGAGCGTGCCGCGGAGCTGTCCGCACGGTATTCGATCCGGGTGACCAGTGTCGCCGACGCCGCCGAGAGTGCCGCGTACGTGATCGTCGCAGTCAAACCCGACGCCGTCGACGGCGTCGTCGAGACCTTGGCCGGGCTGGCCGCGGGAGCCGACAGCAGCAGCGCGGAGCAGGTGGTGGTCTCGGTGGCCGCCGGTGTCGCGACCGCGTTCTACGAAGCCAAACTGCCGGCCGGCGCGCCGGTGGTGCGGGCGATGCCCAATACGCCGATGCTGGTGGGCGCCGGCATCACCGCACTGTCGCGGGGCCGTTTCGTGACTGATGACCAACTTGCCGAGGTCTCGTCGATCTTCTCCGCCGTCGGTGCGGTGCTGACCGTGCCGGAGAAGCAGATGGACGCGGTGACCGCGGTGTCCGGCTCCGGCCCGGCGTACTACTTCCTGATGGTCGAGGCCGTGGTGGATGCAGGGGTCGCGGCGGGTCTGCCGCGGTCCGTGGCGACCGAGCTGGCGGCCCAGACCATGGCTGGATCGGCCGCGATGTTGCTTAATCGGATGACTGAATCGGGCTCGGGTTCCGGTGCCGCTCCGCTGGATACGAGCGCCGCACAATTGCGCGCTTCGGTTACGTCTCCGGGTGGCACCACAGCCGCTGGTCTGCGAGAACTCGAGCGAGGTGGCCTGCGGACCGCGGTAGCGGACGCTGTCGCGGCCGCAAAAACACGGTCTGAGCAGCTAAGAATTACATCTGAGTAGTTCTAAGATTTCAGATTGATTACCCCACACCCGTCGCAATAACCCCATTGGCCACGCTATTCTCCTCGATGTAAGCACGCGTTTGGTGCCAGCGGAGGGGAAGCCGCTGGAGCTGGCCGTGCCTGATTGATTGGGTTGCGATGACGTCTATGAACGGGCCATCGGCGCGTGACGGTGGCGACCAGCCACGAACGCAGTTCCTGACTGTTGCCGAGGTTGCGAGCCTGATGCGGGTAAGCAAGATGACGGTATACCGGCTGGTGCACAACGGAGAGTTGCCTGCGGTGCGTGTCGGCCGATCATTTCGCGTGCATGCGAAAGCGGTGCACGACCTGCTCGAGTCCTCGTACCACGACGCCGGCTAGCGGCCGCGCGCCGCGCTGAGTCAGTCCGGGTGCGACGCGGTACCGGAGCACTCGGTCGAGGGCCGCTGCGCGCCTGTGTGCGCAGCGCTACCGATGGGGTGGCGGCTGCCTGTGAACCGGGGAACTGGGCTGCGCGCAGACGTCCGGGCACGGCACTCAGCAGGCGTTTTCGCGGCTGGAAACCCGGCCGGGTAAAGTGGCGGGGTTGGTTTCACACCGATCTTCACGGATCGACGTCTAGGTAGCGGAGACTTCAAAGTCTATGGGTTCAGTCATCAAGAAGCGGCGTAAGCGCATGTCGAAGAAGAAGCACCGCAAGCTGCTTCGTCGCACCCGGGTGCAGCGCAGAAAACTCGGTAAGTAAGCGCGACGCCCAGCTGTGTCATCCTTTGTCGCCCATTAGGCTGACCAAATGGATGCCGATGGACGCCCGGGAAACCGGCCCAGCGCGCCGGGCGGAAGCGATTCCGGCCCGGACATCCCAGAGACCCTGCACCACCCGAAAGTGGTGCTGGTAACTGGTGCGTGCCGGTTCCTGGGCGGCTATCTGACCGCCAGGCTGGCTCAGAATCCCCTGATCGAGCATGTGATCGCGGTAGACGCGGTCACCCCGAGCAAGGATCTGCTGCGCCGCATGGGGCGCGCGGAGTTCGTCCGCGCGGATATCAGGAACCCCTTCATCGCGAAGGTGATCCGGAACGGCAACGTCGACACGGTCGTCCATGCGGCGGCCGCGTCGTACACGCCGCGATCCGGTCGTGCCGCGCTCAAAGAGCTCAACGTGATGGGCGCGATGCAGTTGTTCGCGGCTTGTCAGAAGGCACCGTCGGTTCGTCGGGTGATCCTCAAGTCGACTTCGGAGGTCTACGGGGCCAGCGCGCGCGATCCGGTGATGTTCACCGAGGACAGCAGCGCCCGCCGGCCACCGGGGGAGGGCTTCGCCCGGGACAGCATCGACATCGAGGGTTACGCTCGAGGTCTGGCGCGCCGGCGGCCCGACATCGCGGTGACCATCCTGCGGCTCGCCAACATGATCGGTCCGGCCATGGACACCGCGCTGTCGCGGTACCTCGCGGGCCCGTTGGTGCCGACCGCGTTCGGGCACGACGCACGACTTCAGTTACTGCACGAGCAGGATGCGCTCGGTGCACTGGAACGGGCCACTTTGGCGGGACGGGCCGGCACCTTCAATGTCGGGGCGTCCGGCGTCATCCTGATGAGCCAGGCCATCCGCCGATCGGGCCGGATTCGGCTGCCGCTGGCCGGGCCGACGATGTGGGCGTTGGACGCCTGGCGGCGGGCGACGGCTGGGGTCGAGTTGGACCGCGAACAGTCCGACTACATGCGCTTCGGCCGGGTCATGGACACCACACGGATGATGAGGGAACTCGGCTATACCCCAAAGTGGACAACCATGGAGGCTTTTGACGATTACGTTTCCGGTCGCGCGCTGACCCCCATTATCGATCCGGGGTGGGTAGGCTCAGTGGAGCGTCGTGCATTGGCCGCAGCGCAGCGGTGGGGACGCTGATTTCGCAAGTTTGATTAGTGGGAGATATTGACGTGGCGGGCGAATCCAAAGCCAAAGTCATTCCGCTGCACTCGAATTCGACACGCGCTTCGGGGCAGCGTCGTACCTCGAGGCGGGATGCAACGCTGCGGCATCCTTCGCTGTTGACCGACCCCGGGACCCGCGCATCCGCTGAGCAAATCGCCGCGGTTGTCCGCGAGATCGATCAGCATCGGTTTGCTGCATCCGGCTCTTCGGCCGGAGATATACCCAACGAACTGGTCCAGCGTATCGCTGGCGCTTCAGATTTCATTCGCAAGCGCATGACCGGTGACTATCTGGTCGACGAGTTCGGCTTCGATCCGCATCTCAACAATGCGGTCTTTCTTCCTTTGCTGCGAACGCTATTCAACTCCTGGTTCCGGGTTGAGGTCTCCGGTATCGAGAACCTGCCGGACGAGGGCGCCGCGCTGGTGGTGGCCAACCACGCCGGTGTGCTGCCGTTCGACGGGTTGATGACGTCCGTGGCGGTGCACGACAAACACCCGAAGAATCGGGATCTGCGGTTGCTGGCCGCGGACCTGGTGTTCGACCTGCCGGTGGTCGGTCAGGCAGCGCGCAAGGCCGGGCACACCATGGCCTGCACCTCCGATGCCCACCGATTGCTGGCGGCCGGCGAGCTGACCGCGGTGTTCCCGGAGGGGTACAAGGGTCTGGGCAAGCCGTTCCGGGACCGGTACAAGCTGCAGCGGTTCGGCCGTGGTGGATTCGTGTCGGCTGCGCTGCGCTCCGGTGCGCCGATCGTGCCCTGCTCGATCGTCGGGTCCGAGGAGATCTACCCGATGATGGCCGACGTGAAGCTGCTGGCCCGGCTGTTCGGGCTGCCGTACTTCCCGGTGACGCCGTTGTTCCCGCTGGCGGGCCCGGCCGGGCTGCTGCCGCTGCCGTCGAAGTGGTACATCCAGTTCGGTGAGCCGATCCCGACGGCCGACTATGACGAGTCCGCGGCCGACGACCCGATGGTCACCTTCGAGCTGACCGATCAGGTCCGCGCGACCATCCAGCAGACGCTGTACCAGCTGCTGGCGAACCGTCGCGGCACCTTTATCTGAGCCTGGCCGCGACGGGAAAACTCGAGCATTCTGCGGCCGTCCGTCAGCCCTGGCGGGTCGCTCCGCTCGTGGCATGTTCGATCTGGACCCGTCAGCGTCGGCTGACATTGTCAACCGATGCGGCTGACAGTTCCGGACGCGATGTGTCGAGGGTGAGCGCAGCCGGTCGGCCGATCCGTCGGTGTTGAGCCTGATCAGGCACTAACTGTTCTGTGCCGCAACCATTTTCGCGATGGCCGCGTCGCGGGCCGCAGCGATCTGCGCGCTGACTTCGCCGGCCTCGCCCTCATGCTGCGCCTCACCCAGCATGGTGACGATGCTGGTCATGACCGGCTCGCCGTTGTCGTCGGTGACCTCGGCGCGGACCTCGCTGATCACCGTGCCGTGCGACTCGATCACCGAGTCAAGGTACGAGTCGAACCACAGCCGGTCGCCGACCTTGATCGGGCGGTGGAAAATGAGCTTCTGGTCGCGGTGCAGCACGCGCTCCAGGTTGATCGGTACGTCGAACTGGTTGAACAGTTCAAGCTGGACCCGCCGGCCGGCGACGGCGATGAATGTCAGCGACGCGATGAGGGAGTCGAAGCCACACTCTGCGGCGGCCTCCTCGGAGAAATGTGCCGGGTGATCGTCCTGGACGGCCGAGGCGAACTCTTTGACCTTCTCGCGGCCGACCTCGAAGTAATCCGGATACCGGTAATGGGTTCCGATGATGTCGTCCGCAATGCCCATGGCGGGTGAGCCTATCAGCGTCCGGGCTCCTGACCGGCGCGGCGAGGCTGGGCGAGGAGGCTGGGCGAGGAGGCTGGGCGAGGAGGCTAGTGGCCTTTGCGGGAAGCCATGGCGGCCAGGGCGCCGCCGACGGCACCCAGGGCCAGAGCCGAGGGCACCCCGATCCGGGCGGCCTTCCGGGCGGTCCGGAAGTCACGGATCTCCCAGCTACGCTCGCGGGCCACGTCGCGGAGCGCGGCGTCGGGATTGATCGCGACGGCGGTGCCGA
The DNA here is from genome assembly GCA_031292695.1 of Mycobacterium sp. Lineage (GTDB taxonomy): Bacteria > Actinomycetota > Actinomycetes > Mycobacteriales > Mycobacteriaceae > Mycobacterium. The sequence continues at coordinate 18,949 of JARLGS010000049.1, forward strand.
CCAGCGACAGCATCGGCACGTCGTTGAAGCTGTCCGAATATGCGGTGCAGCGGCGCAGATTCAGCCCCTCGCGGATGGCCAGCTGCCGCACCGCGTGCGCTTTGCCGACCCCGTGCAGGATTTCGCCGACCAGCCGTCCGGTGAACACCCCGTCGACCGATTCGGCGACGGTGCCCAGCGCGCCGGTCAGCCCCAGCTTGCGGGCGATGGTCTGGGCCAGCTCCGTGGGCGTCGCGGTGACCAGCCACACCTGCTGCCCGGCATCCAGGTGCATCTGGGCCAGCGCCCGGGTGCCCTGCCAGATCTTGTCGGCGATGATCTCGTCGTAGATCTCGTCACCAAGGGCTTCCAGCTCTGCGGTCTGCCGGCCTTCGATGAAGGACAGCGCCTTGCGCCGGCCGGCGGCGACGTCGTCGCTGTTCTCCTTGCCGGTCAGCTGAAACTTGGCCTGGGCGTACGCGAATCGGGCGAGGTCGGAGTACTGGAAGTAGTCGCGGGCGGCGAGGCCGCGGGCGAAGTGCACCAGTGACGAGCCGTGGACCAGTGTGTTGTCGACGTCGAAGAATGCGGCCGCAGTGAGGTCGGGTGGTGGCGGGGGTGCCGCGGCGGCCGGTTCGTCGTTCCCGGAATCCGGCTCGGTGGCGTCCTGATCGGCAGCGTCGGCAGCGCCGGAGGGCGCGGGCGTGCCCGCGGGCTCGTCGGCGGTCACGGGGCTGGATTCGGACACAGTTCAACACTAGGTCACGCCATACTGTTGCGCGTGGAGCGATCAGGGAACGGCCGCCGCGTGACGTTGCTCACCCGCGCCGGATGCAGCATGTGCGCACGTGCCGCGGCGCAGCTCGCGGAGCTGTCCGACGAACTCGGATTCGCTCTGACGAGCACTGACGTCGATGCGGCTGCGGTCGCGGGAGACCCCGCGCTGCGTGCCGAGTTCGGTGACCGGTTGCCGGTCGTGCTGCTCGATGACATCGAGCACAGCTACTGGGAGGTCGACGAGGACCAGCTGCGGGCCGACCTGGCCGGCTGACCGCAGGCAATCCGGTCGCTCAGGCCGACCGAGCCGGGGCTCTGCGCGCGTATAGCAAATTTGGTAGCCGGTCTGGTGACCGGCTAGCGTTGATTGTGTTCCTTGGACCAGCGAAGCGACGGGGAGAAGTGAGGTGATGAAGCCGTGAGCGTCCTGCTCTTCGGAGTTTCGCACCGCAGCGCGCCGGTTTCTGTGCTGGAACAACTCAGCACCGACGAGGCTGAGCAAGCCAAGATCATCGACCAGTTGCTGCAGTCGTCTCTGGTCACCGAGGCCATGGTGCTCTCGACCTGTAACCGGGTTGAGGTGTACGCGGTGGTGGATGCGTTCCACGGCGGGCTCTCGGTGATCGGCTCGGTACTTTCCGAGCGGTCCGGCATGTCGCTGCACGACCTCACCAAATACGCCTATGTGCGGTACGCCGAGGCCGCTGTCGAGCATCTGTTCGCCGTGGCCAGCGGCCTGGATTCGGCGGTGATGGGCGAGGCCCAGGTGCTGGGCCAGGTGCGCCGCGCGTACACCTCCGCCGAGGCTCACCAGACCGTGGGTCGCACGCTGCACGAGCTCTCGCAGCGGGCGCTGTCGGTCGGCAAGCGCGTCCATTCGGAGACCGGCATCGACGCTGCCGGCGCGTCGGTGGTGTCCGTGGCGCTCAACATGGCCGAGGCCAAGCTGACGTCGCTGACCGGGCTGACCGCCGCCGTGATCGGCGCCGGTTCGATGGGCGCCCTGGCGGCGGCGCATCTGACCCGCGCCGGGATCGCCCGTGTCGAGGTGGTCAACCGCACCCTGCCGCGCGCCAAGCGGATGGTGGAGAACCTGCAGGCGCAGGGCGTTGAGGCGGCTGCGCACACCCTGGACGACATCGCCGTCGCGCTCGCGAGCGCGGACGTGGTGGTCGCGTGTACCGGCGCGGTGCGTCCGGTCGTCTCACTGGCGGACGCGCACCGTGGCCTGATGAACCGCCCGGAGCATCGCCGGCTGGTCATCTGCGATCTGGGCATGCCGCGCGACGTGGACGGCGCCGTCGCCGGCCTGCCCGGCGTGCACATGATCGACATGGACCGCATCCAGCGCGAGCCGTCGGCTCGTGCCGCCGCCTCCGATGCCGAGGCGGCCCGCTCGATCGTCGCGGCCGAGGTGGCCAACTACCTGGCCGGCCAGCGGATGGCGGAGGTCACGCCGACCGTGACGGCACTGCGCCAGCGCGCTGCCGACGTTGTCGAGGCGGAGCTGCTGCGACTGGACAACCGGGTGCCCGAACTCGACGCCGCCCACCGCGATGAGGTCGCGAGGACCGTCCGCCGGGTGGTCGACAAGTTGCTGCACGCCCCGACGGTGCGCGTCAAGCAACTGGCCAGCGCGCCCGGTGGCGACAGTTACGCCGAGGCGCTTCGGGAGCTGTTCGAACTCGACCCGCAGGCCGTCGACGCCGTTTCCGTCGGCGAATTGCCGCTGGTGACAACAGATTTGGCGGCAGGCGAGCCGCATTCCCACCACGACAAGGCTGAGTAATCCGGTTGGTAACCACCCACGAAAAAGTTGTCCGGATCGGCACCAGGGGCAGCCTGCTGGCCACCACGCAGGCCGGGACCATCCGTGACGCCCTGGTAGCCCTTGGGCGGCCGGCGGAGCTGGTCGTCATCACCACCGACGGCGACCGGTCGGCGGCCCCGGTCGAGGAGATCGGCGTCGGCGTATTCACCGCCGAGTTGCGGCACGCCATGGCCGACGGCCGCATCGACGTCGCGGTGCACTCACACAAAGACCTGCCGACTGCCGACGACCCGCGCTTCGTCATCGCCGCGATCCCTCGGCGCGAAGACCCGCGAGATGCCTTGGTAGCGCGTGACGGGATGGTGCTGGGGGAGTTGCCAGTCGGCTCTGTGATCGGCACGTCCAGCCCGCGACGGGTGGCACAGCTTAGAGCACTAGGTCTCGGTTTGGAAATCCGCCCCCTACGAGGCAACCTAGATACCAGGTTGAACAGGGTAAGTAGTGGTGATCTCGACGCGATCGTCGTCGCCCGAGCGGGTCTGGCCCGGATCGGACGACTCGATGCCGTCTCCGAGAGCCTCGAGCCGGTGCAGATGTTGCCGGCTCCGGCTCAAGGCGCCCTCGCGGTCGAGTGCCGAGTGGGGGACACCGAACTGGTGACGCTGTTGGGAGAGCTGGACGATCCCGACACGCGTGCCGCGGTCACTGCCGAGCGAGTCCTGTTGGCCGAACTGGAGGCGGGTTGTACCGCGCCGGTGGGTGCGATTGCTGAGGTAGTCGAGTCCATCGACGAGGACGGCCGCGTCTTCGAGGAGCTGTCGCTGCGCGGTTGCGTGGCGGCGCTGGACGGATCCGACGTGATCCGTGCGTCCGGTATCGGGGCACCCGAACGGGCACGGGAGCTGGCGCTCTCGGTGGCCGCGGAGCTGTTCGAACTGGGGGCGCGCGACGTGTTGGATCAGCGGACTGTAGAGCGGGAGTGAGAGATGACGACCCGAGTGCGTAAGCACAAGCCCGGCCGCATCACCTTCGTCGGTTCCGGCCCGGGTGATCCGGGGCTGTTGACGACGCGGGCGCGCAATGTGCTGAGCCATGCCGCGCTGGTCTTCACCGACCCAGACGTGCCGGAGGCGGTGCTGGCGCTGATCGGCTCGGAGCTGCCTCCGACGTCCGGCCCCCATCCGGCTGCCCCGGAGCCGGCCGGTGCCGACGCGACGGCCAAGCCCGAGGACACGGCAGATGCCGCTGCCGCGCCGGTGCACCCGGTCACGCCGGCGATGACGTTCCCGCACGGGGTCGACGTCCGCCCGGCCCTGGGTGACCCCGCTGAGGTGGCCAAGCTGCTGATCGCCGAGACGAAGTCGGGTGTCGACGTGGTGCGCCTGGTGGCGGGCGACCCGCTGTCGGTCGACGCCGTCATCACCGAGGTCAACGCCCTGGCCAAGACCGCGGCGCACTTCGAGATCGTGCCGGGCCTGCCGTCATCGACCGCGGTGCCCTCCTACGCCGGCCTGCCGCTGGGTTCGTCGCACACCGTGGCCGACGTCCGCGGCGATGTCGACTGGGCCGCGCTGGCTGCCGCGCCGGGGCCGCTGATCCTGCACGCGACGGTGTCGCACCTGCCGGACGCCGCCCGCACCCTGATCGAATACGGGCTGACCGATGGCACTCCGTGCGTCGTCACCGCCAACGGCACCACCTGCCAACAGCGTTCCATCGAGACCACGCTGGCCGGGCTGCTGGACAAGGCCGTGCTGGACAAGCCGGTCGGCCCCGAGCTTGCCGGGCCGCTGGCGGGCCCGCTGGTGGTGACCATCGGCAAGACGGTGGCGCACCGGGCCAAGCTGAACTGGTGGGAGAGCCGGGCGCTGTACGGCTGGACCGTGCTGGTGCCCCGCACCAAGGACCAGGCCGGCGAGATGAGCGATCGGCTGGTGGGCCATGGCGCACTGCCGATCGAGGTGCCGACCATTGCGGTCGAGCCGCCCCGCAGTCCCGCGCAGATGGAGCGTGCGGTCAAGGGTCTGGTCGACGGGCGCTTCCAGTGGGTGGTGTTCACCTCCACCAACGCCGTTCGCGCGGTGTGGGAGAAGTTCAACGAGTTCGGTTTGGACGCGCGGGCGTTCTCCGGCGTGAAGATCGCCTGCGTCGGTCAGGCGACCGCCGACAAGGTGCGCGCCTTCGGGATCAACCCCGAGTTGGTGCCGGCCGGTGAGCAGTCGTCGCTGGGCCTGCTCGACGAATTCCCGGACTACGACGAGATTTTCGACCCGGTGAACCGGGTGCTGCTGCCGCGCGCCGACATCGCCACCGAGACGCTGGCCGAGGGGCTGCGCGAGCGCGGCTGGGAGATCGAGGACGTGACGGCGTACCGCACCGTGCGGGCCGCACCGCCGCCAGCGCACACTCGCGAGATGATCAAGACCGGTGGTTTCGACGCGGTGTGCTTCACCTCGAGCTCGACGGTGCGCAACCTGGTCGGCATCGCCGGCAAGCCGCACGCCCGGACCATCGTCGCCTGTATCGGCCCGAAAACCGCTGAGACCGCAGCCGAATTCGGTCTGCGCGTGGATGTGCAGCCGGAGACCGCTGCGGTCGGTCCGCTGGTCGAGGCACTGGCCGAGCACGCCGCCCGGCTGCGTGCCGAGGGTGCGCTGCCGCCGCCGCGCAAGAAGAGCCGGCGCCGCTAGACTCGGCCGAAACGGCATTCCAGCAGGCCCGCACTCGAGCTTTTCCTGCCGGAATGCAGTTTCGCGAAAAGGAGACGCATCAGTGGCATTTCCCCGGCATCGTCCGCGGCGGCTGCGTACGACCCCGGCGCTGCGCCGTCTGGTGTCCGAAACATCTTTGGAGCCACGGCATCTGGTGTTGCCGATGTTCGTCGCCGACGGAATTTCGGAATCGCGGCCCATATCTTCCATGCCCGGTGTCGTGCAGCACACCCGGGATTCCTTGCGCCGGGCCGCTGCCGACGCGGTGGCTGCCGGCGTCGGTGGGCTGATGCTGTTCGGCGTGCCGTGCGACGGCGACAAGGACGCTGCCGGGTCTGCGGGCATCAACCCGGACGGCATCCTGAATCTGGCACTGCGCGACCTGAATTCGGACCTGGGCGACGCGACGGTGCTGATGGCCGACACCTGCCTGGACGAGTTCACCGATCACGGGCACTGCGGTGTGCTGGACGTCCACGGTCGGGTCGACAACGACGCGACCAACAAACAGTACGTCAAACTTGCTGTGGCTCAGGCTGATTCGGGCGCGCAGGTGGTCGGCCCCAGTGGCATGATGGATGGCCAGGTGGCCGCGATCCGCGACGGCCTGGACAGTGCCGGGCACACCGATGTGTCGATCCTGGCCTATGCCGCCAAGTTCGCCTCCGCGTTCTACGGCCCGTTCCGGGAGGCCGTTGGGTCCAGCCTGCAGGGGGATCGCCGCACCTACCAACAGGATCCGGGCAACGCGCGTGAAGCGGTGCACGAGATCGAGCTGGACCTCGCCGAAGGCGCCGACCTGGTGATGGTCAAACCTGCGATGAGCTACCTCGACGTGGTGCGCGCCGCCGCCGAGATTTCGCCCGTACCGGTTGCGGCTTACCAGATTTCGGGGGAGTACGCGATGATCAGCGCGGCAGCCGCCAATGGCTGGATCGACCTGCGGGCCTCGGTGCTGGAGTCGCTGACCAGCATTCGCCGGGCCGGTGCGGACATCGTCCTGACCTACTGGGCCGCCGACGTCGAG
>JARLGS010000447.1 GCA_031292695.1 Mycobacterium sp.
GGCGAACAATGGCACTATCTCGATTGGCGGCGGCGGCGGCGGTTCCGGCTGGGACAAGGCCGGCCGGGCCGGTGCCTCGGCCAGCGGCGGTATCTACAACGCCAGCACGGGCACCCTGACGATCGTCGGTACTTCCGTGATTTCCAACAACATTGCGGCTGGCGGCGGCGGTGGCGGCGGCGGCGGCCTGGGCGGCTCCGCCGACCCGGGTGGCGCGGCTGGTAAAGGTGTCGGCGCGATCTGGAACAAAGGCACAGTGTTGATGACCGCCGCAAACTTCGCGGCGATGACCGGCAACGTCGGTGGCAGCGGCTCCGGTGGTCCGGCGCTGGGCGGCGGCAGTACCGGCGCCAGCGTGGCGGCCGTGAATAATATCTTCAACGATGGTGGAACACTGAACACCGCCTATGCGCCGGCACCGACCGCGACCATCGTGGTGACCAACACCGCGCAGCATATCGGTAGCACGTCGTCGGTGACTATTACCTTCAACCAGGCGGTGTCGGGGTTCACCAACGCCGACCTGACGATTGCCAACGGTACCCTGGGCACCCTGACGACCAGCGACAACATCACCTACACCGCGACTTTTACACCGAACTCGAGCGTGACCAGCGCCACCAACCATATTGTCCTCGACAATACCGGCGTCACCTCCACGTCGACGGGTACACCGGGAACCGGCACCACCTCGTCCAACAACTATGCCATCGATACCGTGCGTCCGACCGCGACCGTCTCGGTGGTCGCGCCTACGCTGAGCACCACGGTCAACTCGACGGTGAACATTACCTTCAGCGAAGCGGTGAGCAGTTTCAGCCTGGCCGACATGACGGCGTCCAACGGCACCCTGAGCAACCTGAGCACCAGCGACAATATCCACTGGACCGCGACCCTCACGCCGAGCGCCGGCAACAACAGCAGCGGCAACGTCATTACCCTGGATAACACTCTTTATACCGATACCGCGACCAACGCCGGTACCGGCACGACCACGTCCAACACTTATGCGGTCGACACCGTGCGTCCGACCGCGAGCATCGTGGTGTCCAACAATGCGCTGAACATCGGTGGCACGTCCCTGGTGACCATCACCTTCAGCGAAGCCGTGACCGGTTTCACCAATGCCGACCTTACCGTTGCCGACGGTACCCTGAGCGCGGTGAGCAGCAGCGACGGCGGTATCACCTGGACCGCGACGCTGACACCGACCGCCGGGGTTACCCATGCTGGCGATGTCATCACCCTGACTAACACCGGGGTACAGGATACGGCGGGCAACGCCGGCAGCGGCACCACCAACTCCAACGCCTATGCCGTCGACACCCAGCGTCCGACTGCGACCGTCGTGTTCGCCAACACCAACCTGGGGATCGGCCAGACCTCGCTGGTGACCATCACCTTCAGTGAGGCCGTGACCGGTTTCAGCAACGCCGACCTGACGGTCGCCAATGGCACCTTGAGCGCGGTGAGCAGCAGCGACGGCGGCATCACCTGGACGGCTACCTTCACCCCGACCAGCAACATCACCCACGGCAGCAACGTGATCGAGCTGAACAACACGCTCGTGGCGAACGCCGCGGGCAACGCCGGCAGTGGTGTCACCGACTCCAACAATTACAGCATCGACACCCAGCGGCCGACGGCGAGCATCGTGGTGGCGAACAACGCCCTGAATATCGGCGGCACGTCCCTGGTGACCATTACCTTCAGTGAGGCAGTGAGCGGTTTCAGCAATGCCGACCTGACGATCGCCAACGGTACCCTGAGTGCGGTGAGCAGCAGCGACGGTGGCATCACCTGGACGGCGACCTTGACCCCGACGACCGCCATCACCGCGGCCAGCAACGTGATCAGCCTGAACAACACGACTTACACGGACCTCGCCGGCAACGCCGGGACCGGCACCACCGCTTCCAACAATTACGTCATCGATACCCAGCGTCCGACGGCGAGTATCGTGGTTGCCAACAGTGCACTGAACATCGGCCAGACCTCAGGGGTGACCATCACTTTCAGCGAGACGGTCAACAATCTCACCACCGGTGCGTTCACCGTCGCCGACGGCGCCCTGAGCAACCTGGTCCAGGTCGATGGCACCCACTGGACCGCGACCCTGACCGCGACCGCCGGGGTGACCCATACCGGCGATGTCATCACCCTGAACAACACCCAGTTCAGCGACAGCGCGAGCAATGCCGGCAGCGGCACCACCACCTCCAACACCTATGCCGTCGACACCCAGCGTCCGACAGCAACCGTCGTGATGGCTGACAGCGCCCTGAAAATCGGCCAGACCAGCATGGTGACCATCACCTTCAGCGAGGCGGTGAGCGGTTTCAGCAACGCCGACCTGACGGTCGCCAACGGCACCTTGAGCGCGGTGAGCAGCAGTGACGGCGGGATCACCTGGACGGCGACCTTCACCCCGACCAGCAATATCACCCACAGCGGCAATGTGATCAGCCTGAACAACGCAGGCTATACCGACCTGGCCGGCAACGCGGGCACGGGTACCTCCGATTCCAACACCTACGCCATCGACACCCAGCGTCCGACCGCGACCATCTCCGTGGCGAACAACAACCTGGGTATTGGCCAGACCACCACGGTGACCATCGCCTTCAGCGAAGCGGTGACCGGCTTCAACCTGTCCGAACTCAGCGTCCCCAACGGCACCCTGTCCAACCTGGCCAGCGCCGATGGTGGCAAGACCTGGACCGCGACCCTGACCCCGACGGCGGCCATCACCGATGCCACCAACCTGATCGTGCTGGACACCAGCCTGGTCAGCGATACCGCGGGCAATGCCGGGGCGAGCATCGCGATTTCCAACAACTACGCGCTCGATGCCGATCGGCCAACGGCAACCATCAGTGTCGCCAACCCGAATCTGACCGTCGGCCAGACCACCGTGGTGACCTTCACCTTCAGCGAGAAAGTCAGCAACTTCGACCTGTCGGAGCTGAGCGTGGCCAATGGCGTGCTGTCCAACCTCGCCACCCACGATGGCGGCAAGACCTGGACCGCGACCCTGACGCCGACGGCGAATGTCACCGACCCGAGCAACTTCATCACCCTGGACAACAGCCAGGTCACGGACCTGGCCGGCAACGCCGGGACCGGCTTCGCCAACTCCAACAACTTCGCGGTCAATACGGTGGCGCTGGGGGGCGACCCGCAGTTCCGCGTGGACACGCCCGTGGCGCGGCCGGAAGTGCCGAACCAGCCATTGCAGTCACAGATCAGCATCACGCCGACCGGCAGCCTGGGTTCGCCGCTGGGCTTCCCGCCGTTGTTCGAACAGCGCACCTCGGGCGACGGCCTGCCGCCGGTGGGCAATATCTTCATCAACCAGAACGCGCTGGCGCCGAGCTATATCGCCCAGGTGTTCAGTACCGACAGTGGTGCCAAGGGCAGTACCAGTGGTTTCCTCGGTTTTGGCGGCGGCGATGGCGGGGTGTTCGGCGGCAGTACCTTGTCGGGCATCTTCAGCCGCGAGTCGGGTAACAGCGATACCTCTACCAGCCAGGTCTTCGACCGTAACGGCAAGGGCCTGGGCGATCCGACCCAGGGCGTGCGCGGCATTTTCGGCGCGCCGACCCTGGGGCAGCAATTGCAGAAGATCAAAGACGGCGAGCAGAAACAGCTGCATGAACTAGCCTGGGCTTTGGAGCAAGTCGGCATCAGCGAAATGTCGGCCTGAACAATATTTGAGATCTGCGCTGACCTTTGTCGGCGCCTATAAAAAAGAGTGCGGTAGTCAGGGGCGGTACTAGGGATGAGAAGAAGTCATAAGTTGTTCAGCGTCAGCCTGCTGGCGCTGGTAGTCAGTGGTTGTGCCGTCACCAGCGAGCCGATCGATCGCAGCGTCAGCGAACAACGCGCCAAGAGCGATATGCAGACCATGTTCAAGGATCAGGAGCCATTGAGCGGCCCACTGACCCTGCACGAAGCCATGGCCCGTGCGGTGAAGTACAACCTCGAAGGCCGGCTCAAGATCATGGAAGAGGCCTTGGCCAAGCGCCAGCTCGACCTGGCCAGCTTCGACATGCTGCCGCGCATGGCACTGTCCGCCGGCTACGCTGGGCGTAACAACGTCAGCGCTTCCAGCAGCCAGAACGTCAAGACCGGTGAGCAGTCCCTGGTGCCTTCGACCTCCCAGGATCGCGACCGTCGTGTCGGCGATCTGACCATGGTCTGGAACGTGCTCGACTTCGGCGTGAGTTACATCAGCGCCAAGCAACAGGGCGACCAGCGGTTGATCGTCCAGGAACGTCGGCGCAAGGTGGTCAACACCATCGTCCAGGACGTGCGTTCGGCCTATTGGCGCGCCGTGGCCGCCGAGCGCCTGCTCAAGCAGATCGACAGCCTGATGGCGCGGGTCGAACAAGCC
>JARLGS010000448.1 GCA_031292695.1 Mycobacterium sp.
AGATACCGACACGTTCTGTGACACCGTCACGGTCTATCCCGATCACGTGGCGGCCCGAATCGGTGCGTTGAGCGCGGTGGCCTTGCTACTGCGCCGCAACCGAACCGGAGTCGGTGGGTCCGCCAGCATCGCGCAATCCGAGGTCATGCTCAGCCACCTCGCTGCCGAGATTGCGGGCCAGATGCTCACCAGTCGCGGTCATGCACCTGATGACCGGCCGGCCCACGACGCTCCGTGGGGCGTGTTTCCCGCCGACGGTGATGACGACTGGGTTGCGGTCACCGTCCGCAACGACGCGGACTGGCTGGCCTTGTGCGACGTGCTCGGCAAACCTGATCTCAGCGCTGACGATGAGCTGCGCACGCCGGTCGGGCGAAACCGTCACCGCGCGCGGATCGACGAGGTGGTCGGTGCCTGGACGGCCCAGCGCACACCGAATGACGCGATGGAGCAGTTGCAGGCCGCGGGGGTGCCGGCCGGGGCGGTGCTGCACGCGGCGCAGGTTCCAGAATGGGACTTCTACGTGCAGCGACGGGCATTCCGCGAGGAACTGCATCCGCACGGCACCGCACCGTTCATGATGGAGAACGTGCAAATCCATTCGGACCTCATTGCCGATCCGCCGCTGGGGCAAGCGCCGCTGCTCGGGGAGCAGACCCGCGAGATCGCCGCCGAGCTGCTCGGTCTGGACCACGACCGCATCGACGACCTGATCGCGCGCGGTGTTCTCGAAGTGCCTGCGGCAGCGCTTGCCGGGCGGTGACCAACACGCGCTGCGGCAGCTCGTGCGGTCCGGGAAGTCCTGGGGCGTAGCCGCATGGACATCGACTTCACCCGACTTCGCTACTTCGTCGCTGTCGCCGAAGAATTGCACTTCAAGCGTGCAGCCGACCGATTGATGATCACCCCACCCCCGCTCAGCAAACAGATCAAACTGTTGGAGCGGGAACTGGGTGGGGCGCTCTTCGAGCGGACGTATCACGAAGTTCGGTTGACGCCGCTGGGTGCGCAATTGCTGGGCCCGGTGCGCGACATCCTGCGGCGGGTCGAAGATCTGAAGGCCACAGCATCCCGAATCACGCAGGCGGCCAATCCGATCCGCATCGGCGCCACGGCCTACGCGCCGTCGGACTTTCTTGCCAGGCTGGAGATCACGGTTGCCGACCTGCCGACACCAACGGAGTTCAGCGTGCCGGGGTCGGCTGCCGAGGTGATCGCCAAGCTGGTCTCAGGCCATATCGACCTCGGGCTGATCCACCTCCCGTATACCGACAAACGGCTGCGCCACCGGGTCGTGGCCACCTACCCGGGTGCAGCCGCTGTGCGTTTCGACGACCCGTTGGCCGCCAACGACGTCATCGCCATCGAAGACCTGCGTGACCGCGACGTCGTCATCGACTTTGCCCGGCCCAATCCCGTCGTGCTGGCACAGATGACCCGTGGCCTCAACGCACGAGGGATCACCCGCATCGTGCGGACCGTCAATCAATTGGGCGGCGAATTGGAGATGGCCAGCCAGGTATTCAACCGGTACCTCGTGGCCCTGGTCAGCTATGCACCGGCGTCGACGATCGGCAGAATCTTCTCGCCACCCGAGTTCAAGCTGATCCCCATCGACGAAAGTACCTGGCCACCAGCGAAAATCGCGCTGGCCTGGGCGCCGGATCGGCTGCCGAACTCGGCCGAGATCGAGGCGGTCGTGGATCAGCTGGTTCAGGCCCTGCCGTCAGGACGTGTCAGTAGTCGACCGAGCGCTAGCGGTTCAGCACCGCGCTCATCGCAGATCACGAATTGAACTCGGCCGGCCGCGCTTACGCCGTTAACACCAGTCACATTGTTAACATCGGGCGATGCAGGACTCGCCGGAATCGATCGGCCTTCGGCGCCCGCTTTCGCGGCGCGACGCATTCCGCTACGCCGCCGCCGCGTCAGCGCTGGCTGGACTGGGTGCGGCGTCAGCGGCCACCGGCACGCCCACCGCGAAGGCCGCCGCGCCCACACTGATCGACTTCGCCATGCGCCAGATTCCGGCCCAGGACATCCGGGCCGCCGGCCACGCCGGGGTCATCAACTACGTGTCGACATCGCGCCCCGGCTCATCCATGGGCGCCAAGCCGATCACCCGGCCTTACGCCCAGTCGCTGGCCGCCGCCGGGCTGGCGATCGTCAGCAACTACCAATACGGCAAGCCGGGCAGCACTGCACCTTCGGACTTCACCCGCGGATACGCCGGTGGCGTCGCCGACGCCAACACCGCCTGGCAGCTGCACACCGCGGCCGGTGGCGGCCAGAGCGCACCGATCTTCTTCACCGTCGACGACGACATCAACCGCGAAACCTGGAACAACGCTGCACTGCAATGGTTTCGCGGAATCAACTCGGTACTCGGAGTGCAGCGCACCGGCGTCTACGGGGGCATAAATACTTGCCAGTGGGCCGCCGCCGATGGCGTGATCGGGAGTTCGAGCACGCCCGGCAAACGCTGGGCCTGGCAGACCCGGTCCTGGTCGGGCGGCAAGGTCGACCCCGGTGCAGTTCTCTACCAGCGCATCGTGAGCACCGCGTCGAATCCGGGCCCGCTGGTCGGCGGGCTCGAAGTCGACGTCAGCGACGCCCTGGCCGGGGACGTCGGGCAGTGGAACTTGCATCCGTAGGCCATAGCACTGACGGCTTAGCGGCGGAACTCCTCAATGGGATGGAATTCGGCTGCGGCGGCGCCCATTTCATTGCGGTACCAGGATTCGCGTCGGCGGCGCTGGACGGCGTCGGCCACGTTGTCCAGCACCGGGAACAGTCGGCGCAGCGTCTCCATACCGAACGTGATCGGGATTGTCACCAGCGGCATGAGTACCCAAGGCAACCGCCGCGGCATCCGGTGCCGCGAGTAGGTGGCCGGCAGTAGCCACAAGCCGGTGTAGCCGATCTGCATCCGGTAGTTGAATTCGTCACGGATCCGCTTCCTCAGGGGGGTACCGGATTTCGGCTCAAACGCCGGCAAGTAGGACTCGACCAGTTCCTCGCCGTCGGCGCCTGCCGTATAGGCCCGCTTCACGAACGCCGCGAACATCAGCTGCACCGACTCGCGGAAGTCGCGCGGATACCAGTCGGGCTGCACGCCGAGCAGATGCCCGACATACCGCCAATAGTGCAGTGTCGCTTCAATTTCGCGAATCGTCGTCTGATGGCCGGCGGTCCACAACGCAAGGCCTGGGACAACACTGCCGCCCATCAACGTCAGGGCTGCATCGCCGATGCTGATCGGCACACCCCAGGCATCAAGGTCCCACTCCGGTCGCTGCATCAGCTTGCGCCGGATGAACACATGCATGATGCGGACGCGCATCGCCGTCGCACGGCCACGTGCGCCGGGATCCAGACCACCGGGCTCGGACACGTCGATCCAGAACCGCACCGTCTCCATCTGCCGCTTGTGGGCCTTGTCGCCGGCATACCCGCCCGCGTAAGACAGCGGCTTGGTGATCGAACTCTCTGAGTACATCTCCAGTGTGCTGGTAGTGGCGAAGCTGAATACGGCAGTGCCCCAGCGCCGAAACACCTTGGCGCCCTTGTCCATCAGCTCACGGTCAAGCCATTCGGGATCCGTCTCGAACTCCTCGAACAGCCGGGTCATCGACTCCGGTGCGTTGGGCACCGACTCAACCCCGTGGTCGAGCGCCCGGTCAAGCATCTCGCGTCCGGCCTTCGGTCCGATCTCACCGAGATACACCTCATCCACGAACGCCTCCGCCACAGGATCGGCATCGTAGTAACCCTGCGCGAACCGTCGCACGTACTCGTCGGACGGCTGCGGATCGAACCGCAACACCTTGCGCGAGAGCCGACGGACACGTTGCACGGCCGGCTCGTTGACGCGCTGCCAGTACAAGAACTCCGACGGGATGCGGCCTGACTTGGGGACCTCGACGATGGCAGGAGGTTTCATGCGCAGAGCATTACCGACACCATTGTCGGTTGTCAACCGACAGGCGTGTCGGTTACCGTTTCCGGATGACGCAGAAGCGACGTCGCATGGACGGGGCGCAGCGCCGCGAACTGATCGTGCACGCGGCCAGATCACTGTTGAGCGAGCATCCATATGACGATGTCTCGATCGGCGATATCGCGGCCAAGGCGGGCGTCACACGAACGGTGCTCTATGACCACTTCCCGTCGAAGAAGAGCTTGGTGCTGTCGTTCCTGAACGACGAGGTGTCCGACTTGTTGCAAGCGCTCGCCGGCCGAATTTCCGCCGGGTCAGGCACCGCCCATGAACGCATGGTCGCGGCGTTGGACGCACACTTCGAATTCTTGCAGGCGCGCCCCTTGGCCTTTCGCATCCTGGCACTCGATTCGCGCACCGACCCGGAGATCGCCGAAGCGG
>JARLGS010000449.1 GCA_031292695.1 Mycobacterium sp.
CCTGACCTTGGTTGATCGTCACCATCTTCTCGCCACGCACCAGCAGATTGCCGTTGGACAGGCGCTGCGCCACGGTCACCGTGATCGAACCCGACAACTGGTTGCTTTGGCTGCTGTCGCCGCTGCCGTCGAAGGCGCGGTTGCCATTGAGGCTGGTGTCCGCCGTCTGGCCGGCGACCTTGAGCGTATGGCCCAGGATGCTCGGCGCGGAGATGGTGCTGACGTCCTTCTTGCTGGTGTTGGTCGTGGCCTTCTTGGATGCCTGCGTGCTCTCCACCAGGGTGATGGTGAGGATGTCGCCCACGCGGTGTGCGCGCGCATCGTTGAACAGTTCCATGCCCTGCTCTGCGTGGTAGATCGAGCCATCGGTCGGCGGCGACGCCGGCTGCTCCGCCGGCATGGTGGCTGCCCACTGGTGATCGTCGCGCGGCGGCTGCATGACGCAGCCGGCCAGCGCGGCCAAGGCCAGCGCGACACCGATTCGAGGAAGGGAACGGAAGGACGCCATGACGGTTCTCACATCTTGTCGGTCAGGTCTTGCAGCATCTGGACGGTGCTGCTGATCGCCTTGGAATTCATTTCGTAGGTGCGCTGCGTTTCGATCATGTTGACCATCTCGGCCACCACG
Organism: Mycobacterium sp.; assembly: GCA_031292695.1. GTDB lineage: Bacteria > Actinomycetota > Actinomycetes > Mycobacteriales > Mycobacteriaceae > Mycobacterium. Next base: position 629 of record JARLGS010000449.1, read on the forward strand.
TTCACGTTGGAGGATTCGAGCGAACCCTGCAGCAGCGAACCCATGCCGTTGAGTGCCGGCTGGCCGGTCTGCGGCGCACCGCTGGCGACGGATTCCACGTATAGGTTCTGGCCCATCGGCTGCAGGCCGGCGGGATTGATGAAATCCGCAAGCTGCAACGTGCCCAGCGTCTGCGGCGTGGCCGAAGCGGTGGTGGTCGCCGACACGGTGCCATCGGAACCGATGGTCAGGCTCTGCACATTCGGCGGCACGGTGATGGCCGGCTCCAGCGGATTGCCGTCCGCCGTGACCAACTGACCGTTGGGATCGGTATGCAGCGAACCATCGCGCGTATAAGCCACGGTGCCATCGGGCCTGCTCACCTGCAGGAAGCCGCGGCCCTGGATGGCCACGTCCAGCTGGTTGCTGGTCTGGGTCATCGAGCCCTGGGCGGTGATGCGGTAGATCGAACCGGTCTTCACGCCCGAACCGACCTGGATGCCGGTGGGCACCACGGTGCCGGCGTCCGACGACTGGGCCCCAGCCTTCTGGATGTCCTGGTAGAGCAGGTCCGAGAACTCGGCGCGCTGGCGCTTGTAGCCGACGGTGTTCATGTTGGCGATGTTGTTCGAGATGACCTCGACGTTCATCTCCTGGGCGGCCATCCCGGTGGCGGCGGTAGAGAGCGCTCGCATGGTGTTGGGCTCCTTGGTCCTAGTTCACTTTGCCGAGTCGTTGGATCGACTCGTCCGAGAGGCTGCCGGTCTGCGACATCATGTTGGCGACCTGCTCGTAGGCGCGGCTGACCGACACCATCTGGGTCATCATCAGGATGGGATCGACGTTGGAATTCTCGATCATGCCCTGCTCGACCTTGGCGGGAGCGTCGGCGGTCGGCGTCTGGCCGCCGGTGTCGAGCAGGCCGTCGCCCTGTTTGCTGAGCTGGCTGCGGTCGGCGACCTTGAACACCCCGATCTTGCCGGCGATCACGCCGTCCTGGCTGATGGTGCCGTCGCGGGCGATCTGGGGCGCGGTCTTGGTCGGATCGATGGTGATCGGGTTGCCGGTGGACGACAGCACCGGGTCGCCGGCCCCGTCCACGATCTGGCCCTGGGCATTGAGGGTGAAGCGGCCGTCGCGGGTAAGGCGATTGCCGTTGGCGGTCTGCACCTGGAAGAAGCCATCGCCGTGCAGGGCCAGGTCGAACGTGCCGCCGGTCTGCTTCAGGCCGCCCTGGGCGAAGTCGCGGCCCATTCCGGCGTCATGCACGAACGAGACCTTGCTGTTGATGCCGATGGGCGAGAAGCCCTTCGTCGCGGGCCGCTCCACGTCCTCGCCCACCACCAGCCCTTCGGCCTTGAAGCCGACCGTGTCGCTGTTGGCGATGTTGTTGGCGATGATGTTCATCTGCCTCTGCAGGGTCATCTGCCGCGACAAACCGACATAGAGGGCGTTGTTCATTAATCTCGGCTCCAGACTTCGCCATTGAGGTCTGCAAGCCCCGGGCCAGTTTTTTCATCAATGAAATCAACGGAAAGGATGGTTAACAGAGCTGCCTGGCGCCAACTCGACCCGGCAAAAGCTGCAGCGCGCCAGCCCCAGGAAAAACCGATCGTTAACCATGTTGGCCTGATTGATGGGGTGACTCCAAAGCGCGGCCTTATGTCGGCGCGCGCGCATGGGTGGGCTGGGCGATGCTGTTTGGGAAAAAGAAGGCCAAGGCGCCGCAAGGCGAGGCCGACGCGGAAGCGCCGGCTGCGGCTCCCGCCGCCGAGGGCGAAGAGGGTCTGACCCTCGACGGCGATGCTGCGCCGCGCAAGAAGAAGCCGCCGATGATGCTCATCGCCGCGGCGCTCGGCGCGGTGGTGGTGCTGGCCGGCGGCGGGACCGGGGCCTATCTGGTCCTGTTCAAGAAGCCCCCGACGCCGGCGGACGCCGCCGCCAAGGCCAAGGCCGAGAAGGCCAAGAAGGCCAAGGCCGGCGCCAAGGACGAGAAGAAGGAGGGCGGCAAGCCCGATCCCAACGCTCCGGTGGTCAAGGACGGTCCGGACGGCGTGGTGTTCTACACCCTGCCCGACGTGGTGGTGAACATGCAGACCGCCGACGGCCGGCCGAGCTTCCTCAAGCTCAAGCTCACCCTGGAGCTGCCCGACCACGACACCGCCGACGTGCTCAACCCGAACATGCCGCGCCTGCAGGACATGTTCCAGGTGTTCCTGCGCGAGCTGCGTCCCGAAGACCTGGCCGGCAGCCAGGGCGGCTATCAGCTGCGCACCGAGATCCTGCGCCGCGTGAACCTGGTGATCGCCCCGTCGCGCGCCAACGCCGTGCTGATCGAAGAGATGTTGGTCAACTGATGGCTGACGATCCGGCAGTTGACGATTTCGAAGCCCAGGCCGCGGCGGCCTGGGGCGAAGAGGGCGCGGCCGAGCGCATCCTGAATCAGGATGAGATCGACAGCCTGCTCGGCTTTGACCTGTCCGACGACACCGTCGAGCGCAGCGGCATCCGCGCCATCATCAACTCGGCCCTGGTCTCCTACGAGCGCCTGCCGATGCTGGAAATCGTCTTCGACCGCTTGGTGCGGTTGATGACGACCTCCCTGCGCAACTTCACCTCCGACAACGTCGAAGTCAGCCTGGACAACATCTCGTCCGTGCGCTTCGGCGACTACCTGAACTCGATCCCCCTGCCGGCGATCCTGGCGGTGTTCCGCGCCGAGGAGCTCGACAACTACGGCCTGCTGATCGTCGACTCCAACCTGATCTACTCCATCGTCGACGTGTTGCTGGGCGGCCGGCGCGGCACCGCGGCCATGCGCATCGAAGGCCGGCCCTACACCACCATCGAACGGGTGTTGGTCCAGCGGATGGTCGAGGTGGTTTTGAACGACGCCAAGGCCGCCTTCGAACCCCTGACCCCAGTGAAGTTCACGCTCGACCGCCTGGAGACCAATCCGCGCTTCGCCGCCATCGCCCGGCCGGCCAACGCCGCCATCCTGGTGAA
>JARLGS010000450.1 GCA_031292695.1 Mycobacterium sp.
CGCGATCGCGTCTTCACTGGCCAGGCTGCGACCCCGGGTCACCACCGCGGCGATCATGCCGGGCTTGAAGAAGTAGAAGATGGCGTCGGCCGTCTCCGGGTCGACGCCACCGAGCATGGATGCTCGACCGGCACCGTAGAGGGAGATGACGTCGAGGCCGATGGCTTCGCCGCGGGCGATGGCTTGTTTTGAGAAGTAGAAGTTGGCCGCCAGGTCCCCGAGGGGGCCAGCGATGGTCGAGGCTGCCGTGGTTGCGTCCATCGCCCCAACCTAGCCAGGCTCCACCACCTGCTGACAGTTGCCACCTCGCATCGGAGCACCTACCCGCCTCCCACGAGGCGCGGGTCGCACGCGGACTGGCACTGGCTGCCACCAAGCCGATGAAACTGGGTGTGGCCCAGCAAAAGCGACTTCTGCGCCTGTACCAGCAGGGGGAGCCTGTGAGTGAATTGAGCGCCATGTTCGGAATCAGCCGGAGCACGTTGTTTCGGACCCTGAAAATCCTTAAGCAGCAGCCGGTATCAGCGTGAGCGGGTCTCCCTACGAAACAGATGTCTCATTTGTGGTCTATTTCGAGATCGCGTTCAGTTCCGCTCGGGTCTGGTCGATTTGGCCATAGGCATACGTCACCATCGCGGTGGTGGTCATCGCCTCGCCCTTGCGGGCGAGCGATTCGTAGGTCGCCTCACCGAGGACATCGCGCAGGTGGGTGATCGCGGTGGTGATTTCGGGGACCCCCGCCGCGGCGATGGGACTGAGCGCGAACCCGGCGATGGTGGCCGCCGGTTCGTAGCGGCAGGCCAAGCAGCGAGTGGTGTCGGATCTGGTGAACGACGCGCTGGCGGTGCTGGCCGAACTCACCGGCCCCGATGCGCCCGAGCGCGAGGACAAGGCCGCGGATGCGTTGGGGTTGTTGGCGCTGGTCGCGGGTCAAGACGTGGAGCCGGCCGAGGATTCCGACGGCACCGACGGACGCTGGCGCATCGCGCGGAGGATGGCGCCGGATCGGGTGATCTCGACCGTGGACACCGAGACCCGGCATACCCGCAAGTCCAAGTCCAACCGCCGCGACGGGTTCCGCGGGCACGTGTCCGCCGAGCCGGAGACCGGGTTGATCACCGACTGCGAGCTGACCAAGGCGGCTGGCGAGGAGGGCAGCGACGCGGTGGTCGGGGAGAAGATGATCGCCCGCGACCGCTACCACCAGGCCGACACACCTGCCGAGGTGGGCGCGCATGATCACGCTGTCGCCGACCCCGCCACGGCCGATCACGCTATAGCCGATCGCGTTGCAGCCGAACCGGTTACGGAAGCAGCGGCGGCGGGCGAGGATCCTGGCTGCGGTGTCGGCGCCGTCGTGGACGCGGTTCTCGCGGCCACCGCCGTGGTCGCCACCAC
>JARLGS010000451.1 GCA_031292695.1 Mycobacterium sp.
AGCGCCGACCACACGGTCCGGTTGTGGGACGCCGACACCGGCCAACCCATCGGTGCACCCCTGACCGGGCACACCGACGCGGTGAACAGCGTGGCGTTTAGCCCCGATGGGCACCGGCTGGCCTCCGGCAGCGACGACGACACGGTCCGGTTGTGGGACGCCGACACCGGCCAACCCATCGGCGCATCCTTGACCGGGCACACCAACGGTGCAATGAGTGTCGTGTTCAGCCCCGACGGGCACCGACTGGCCTCGGGCAGCGCCGACGACACGATCCGGTTGTGGGACACCGACACCGGTCAACCCATCGGCGACCCGTTGACCGGGCAGACCGACGTGGTGCAGAGTGTGGCGTTCAGCCCCGATGGGCACCGGCTGGCCTCCGCCAGCTTCGACCGCACCATACGACTGTGGCCCGCTGTTGCCAGCCCCGCGGACCTGTGCGACAAGCTCACCGCCAACATGAGCCACCAACAGTGGCGCGACTGGGTTTCACCTGCCATCGATTACCCGTCCCAGCCCGCCTGCCCCGGACTCCCGGTGCCCACCGACAATCCTGACTGACCGCGCATACACGGACGTAGTGAGAAGGACTGCCGATGTCCAATGTCTTTGTGGCCTGCTCCCGAAGGGATCGCGACGCCGTTACCGCGATTGTGACCGCGTTGCGGGCCGCGGACCAAGAGGTGTGGGTCGACCCAGAGGACATCGCGCCGTCGGCGGTGTGGATGGACGAGGTCAAGACCGCCATCGCCAAAGCGGACTCGGTAATTTTTGTCATCTCGCCGGACTCGGTGACCTCGCAGGTGTGCGGTCTGGAACTGAAGCACGCCGTGGACCTGTCGAAACGTATTGTCCCCGTGGTCATCCGGGATACGCCCGTGAGGGCCGTTCCTGCGCCCCTGCCAGATATCAACTGGCTCTTCGTGAGGCAGGACACGTTCGACGCCGACGTCGCGCGACTGGTGGAAACACTTGAGACCGACATCGCGCGTGTCCATCTGCACACCCGTCTGCTGGTGCGGGCAACCGAGTGGGAGACCCGCGGCGGCGACAAAAGCATGCTGCTGCGGGGCGCGCAGCTGGCCGAGGCCGAGCAGTGGCTGACCGGGCAGACCGACCGGAAACCGACGACCACGCCAGCTCAAGGCCGGTACATCGCTGCCAGCCGGCGGGCCGCCAGCCGCCGCCAGCGCGGCTCGATAGTCGGCGCCGTCGCGATCATGCTCATCATGGCTGTGATCGCGACCGTCGCGGTCTTCCAGTGGCATAACGCGACCGTCCAGCGCAATCAAGCACAAACGAGGCTTCGTCAGGCCGTCAGCCTGCGGCTGGTCTCCGAGGCCCACGGCATGCTGGCTCGCACCCGCCCCGGTGACGATGCGCGAGCTTTTCAGCAGCTGCTGGCCTCCCGACCGCTGACGCAGACCCCGGATGACGGCGCTCTGTACAGCGCCGTGGTGAAGAAGGTGACGACGGCCAAGATCGTCGATACCCCGGCAAGCATGACGAGCGTGGCCTTTAGCCCCGACGGGCACCGGCTGGCCGCCGGTAGCGCCGACCACACAATCCGGGTGTGGGACGCCCACACCGGCCAACCCATCGGCGCACCCCTGACCGGTCATACCGACTCGGTGACCAGTGTGGCGTTTAGCCCCGACCCACACCGGCTGGCCTCCGGCAGCGCCGACCACACAATCCGGTTGTGGGACGCCGACACCGGCCAACCCATCGGCGCACCATTGACCGGCAACCCGGGCACGGGCGGTGTGGCGTTCAGCCCCGACGGGCACCGGCTGGCCTCCGGCAGCGCCGACCACACAATCCGGTTGTGGGACGCGGACACCGGCCAACCCGTCGGCGCACCCCTGACCGGGCACACCGGTCCGGTGGGCCCGCTGGCGTTCAGCCCCGACGGGCACCGGCTGGCCTCCGGCAGCGCGGACGACACGGTCCGGTTGTGGGACGCGGACACCGGCCAACCGATCGGCGCACCGCTGACCGGGCATACCAACTGGGTGTACGGTGTGGCGTTCAGCCCCGACGGGCACCGGCTGGCCTCGGCCAGCGACGACGCGACGATCCGCTTGTGGAACGCCGACACCGGCCAATCCATCGGCGCACCCCTGACCGGGCATACCAA
>JARLGS010000452.1 GCA_031292695.1 Mycobacterium sp.
CACGGTACGCGGATTATGCTGTCGTTAAACAGATTTCGCCGCGCTGTAGTGCGCCACTGGCTACCGAATGTGGTCGAGTATCAGACCAGCAAGGCGGTGCAGCTGGTCGAATTGAACGTAAGTGCTTGCGTCGTCGATGACTTCCAACCGTGCACGAGGCAAGGTTTGTGTAAGTCGTGCCGCATCGCTCAGCGGAAAAAACGGTCGCGAGCGCCCCAGACAATGAGTGCCGGACGAGTGAAGTGCGCTAAACGTTCAGCGGCGTCCGGGGTATGCTTGGCCGAAATCCCTTTCAGCACAGCACGCAGGTCCGCGCGGACAGCCCTGTCCCTAAGGGGTACAAACCATTCCCCGAGCAATTCGTCGAGCGGCGCGGACAGCGGGGCGGGACAGGTCGCCGTTCATCGGTATCGCATGAGCCCCCATCGGCAGGTCCGGAATTACACACCGCACGTGTCCTCCGAGCAACCGAACCAGCGGCTCCCACACGGTGCTGTTGACGAATAATCCGTGGACCAGCAAGACGCATGGGCCGCTACCGCGATCTTGATAGCGCATTCGGCCCGCAGTGAGCCCGACTTCGGGAATAGCGCACCTCCCACAGCGAGGTCTGGACCGCCGTCGAGCATCAAAGGCGGGCCGCACGCCCGCGGCAACAGACATACATACACGGCAACTATTGTTATATGCAACACTATACGACAAGTGCGGGCGGAATCGGACGGCTGCGTGCGGGGACTGCCCGGCAATGGATGCGGCACAGAAAGGTACGCCATGGAGCCGTCGCAACGCGAACAGCAGATTCTTGAACAAATCTCGGACGGATTGGAGCTAGACGCTCCGCGACTGACCCGCCAATTCGACGAGATGACATCCGCGCCCCGGATTCGGCGTCGCCGACGCAAGGTGGCGGCACTGGTCTTCGTTCTCGGTGTGGCGATCCTGGGCAGTGCCGTCTTCGCACCTCCCGGTATTGCCGGGGCAGTCTATGCCATGGCGGCCTGCGGTTACGCGCTGATGTTCGGCGCAGCGGTCGGATGCGTCACCGCGCCGCCCAAAGCGGTGTTTCGCCGACCGAAGTAGGCAAGCCGGCGAGCGAATCGGCTGCGGCATCATCTCCGGCGAAGGCGAGATCAACCCCGGTGTCAGCTTCACACCTGGTATCCATATCCCGCTCACCGGGGCGGACCCGTGCCGAACGCGCGGTTCACGAAGGTCTCCGTGCCAGATGACGGCGACCTCGATCATCCACGGAATAGGACCCCAAAAAATAGGACAGGAACTTCAACACGGGGTTGGGTTTGTGCTCGGCGATCTCGTTGGGCCCGTAGCGCGCTAGTCGGTCGTGCGCCTCGGCTTGACCTAGTCCGTCCGCCGAGCTGTCCAGCGTCTTTTCGACATCAGCAAGGGGCAGCGCTTTGAGCTCGTCGCCGACTTCGTTTTGTGCGCTGGATGGCGAACCCGTTGCCTTGGTGGTCATTTCGATCGCCCGCGATTCATTTTCCCGGATAGCAGTTGGCCGGTACTGACAGATAGTTCGCCGCCCGCCAATACGCATCGACGCCGTGTAGTTGCTCGGGGCTCAACACCGAGCTCCGGACCGTGGTGGTCCTCCTGATGTAGGACCGTAGTCTGCGTCATGCCGCACACCCTTTCCTTGATCCGATAGATTCAGCGCAGTCGTTGATAAACGTTGTCTTACAACAGTTTTCCAGCCACTTCGGCTCTACGACGAACCTGGGACCGACAGCTGCTGACCTGCCTTGGTCGCCCAACGAACCCGCCGCGCCACCCCATTACCGACACCGTTCGCTTCGACGCAGCACAGCATCGTGACCGCTTCACCCACGCTACGACTGCCTGGCCTATGGGACCAGGGTCGTCAGTCACCAATCGTTGGGGCGTTGGCGCTCGGGCGCCCACCGAGATCGCCAGTCGGTAAACCTGGCCAAAGCGTGCACCTGGCCGCCCAAGGTAAACCCGAGTACGCCGTGATGTCAGCTGGTCAACCGGCGACGGCCGACCAGCTCACCCCATTGTCTGTCGGCCGCGGCCGATGCGGCCGGATCGCCACCCGATAGGCCGGTGCCATCCACCAACGCAACGAGCGCCAAAGCGATCGCGAAGACCGGCACGTGCTGGCGGCGGGCGGCCTCGAGTAATTCGTCGAAGGCGTCTTCGCAACTGCAACGCCGCAGGGCCATCAATACCCCCTCGGCGCGGTCGAGCGCCCGCACGCCCGGGCGTAGGCGGACGGCGGCGATCTGGTGACGACTCATGATGTTGTCCATCAGCACCGCTCGCTCGCGACATCGAACGTGATGAAGTCGGCCATGTTCACTCCTATCGGATCATCTTCAGGTGTAAGTCTTTTCAGGATGGCCGGCGGTGATGTGCACACCAGATGCACGTCGGCGTGCGCGCGCCGGTGGTGCAGCGGGGCGACGAGGTGCCCGTGAACAACAATGAGATGGCCAGTGCCAATGCCGCAGCCAGCAGAGCAGCGGTCACCACCGCATGCGCGGCCAGGTGGTAATCACCACCAGCGGGCTGCTGTGGCGTCCTGCGGTGTTCGGCATCATCGCCAGTTCCTGCGATGTCCTCTTCGGGTCCGGGCTCGGTATGCCTCATTGCCTCAGCCGGTGAAGACATTGTTCCTGGCGGCCAACCGGTGCCGCAGGAGGCAGCTGATGGTTTGACGAACATGATCGGCGAGGCCCAGCACGACCATGGGGTCCTCGACGTCAGCACGGCTCGATGTCGTTATCGGCGTGCCGAATTCGAGGTACCACTTGGACGGCAACGGCACCAGACCCAGCAGGCCCGCCAGAGGGAAGGTCGGTGTGATCGGGAAATACGGCAGACCCAGGAGTCGGGCCAGCGGCCCTACGTCGGCCACCATCGGATAGATCTCTTCTGATCCCACGATCGCGCACGGAATGATCGGCGCACCAGCGCGCAGCGCCGCCGCCGCGAAACCGCCGCGGCCGAACCGGGCCAGACGGTACCGATCACGGAAACACTTCCCCAGCCCCTTGTAACCTTCGGGGAAGACCGCTGCCAGTTCACCGTCGGTAAGTAGACGGTGGGCGTCGGACTCACAGGCCAAGGTATGACCTGCCTTGCGTGCGATCGGCGCGAGCACGGGCAGTGCAAACACCAGATCGGCGGCCAGTACACGTAGCGCGCGGTGCGCTGGATGCCTGTCATGAACCGCCACCGAAGTCATCAACGCATCCAGCGGCAACACCCCCGCATGATTGGCGACGATCAGTGCCGGACCGTCAGCGGGAACGTTGTTCAGGCCAACAACCTCAACCCGAAACCAAGAGTTGAACAGCGGACGCAACGCCGGCAGCACCACCCGCTCAGCGAACTCCGCGTCATAGCCGAACTCATCCACCCCGTACTCTCCGATGAGTCGACGACAGACGAACGAGGTCAGCGCGGCCATCTCACCGACGACGCCGCCCGCTGACGGTAACCGATTCGACTCACCGAACACAGTGCCGATAGGCCGGCCCCGAGCCGCACCGCCAACCCACCGGTCATCGCGCGAATGCTGGATCGGTGCGTTCCTCCGATCGTGTGAACCCCGCCTTTCCAGCGGAACAACATTCGCGGCATGGGAACTGACCATCGGATACTCCTATTCGCGTCCCGGCGCGGCTCATGTCAGATTCCCACCCGCCTCGCCTCATCGCGAAGTCAACCCATTACCGCACCTAGCAACTATTGCGTAATGCTACCGAAACTTCGGCGGTCCGGCCGGAGCCATGGCGCGGCAGAGTGGGCACATGAGTAGATCGACGACCGTGTCGTGAATGTCATCGCGGGGGCGCCACATTGGCAGTCTGATGCGGTGCATTGGCCCGCAGATAAGGCCGCTCCGTGCCATCCTCGATCCGCCGCGCTGAGGGTTGTCGAGGTGCTTGTTGTCGGCGGCGAAACTGGTCAACGCGAGCGCCGGGACATCGAGCCCGGCGACCCAAGGGTTGGCCTGGTGTTCTTCGAATGCTCACAAGGGCGGCTGTCGAATCTGTCGTCAAACGGCTCCGCAATTCGCTATCAACACCGGGCACCGTCAAACATCCATCCGCCGTCGTCTAAGCCGCGGCAGTCCGCCGACGATTCAACACGGTGTGTCGATCGGCGTGCCTCGATTCGCGACACCGACAGGGAGGCAAGGTATTTCGTGGCCGAAACAGGAGGCGAGAGGCTGCCCCCACCGCGCTTGGCCGCCGCTTGACCCGCAAACGACCCGTGAGGTCAATCGCGCGTCTGGGAACGCCGGACAAATCGGACGAACGGCATGTGTCGCCCAGCCTCACGGAAGTCGGCCTCCGACCCGTCGACCGCGAACCCCATCACGCGCGGGAGAACTAGCCTCGCCATCAGGCGATGACGCATCGCGTAGCGGGCGAAGATGTCCGCCCCTTCGTCGGCATCGAGCGGTACCGCGGTCACGGGCACGGTGCGCCGCCCGACGTCGATGATGACGTCCGGGGTGTGAACGACGTTCTGGTACCAGGCAGCGGTTGGTCCCCATCCCGAGGCTACAACGAAGCTGTCGTCGGCAGGATCGTGTTCGGCGACCTCAAGGACCACGTGACGCGGCTTGCCGGACACTCGACCGAGGTGATGAAGCAGCAAGATGCGATCCCCGAACACCCACCCGAGGTGAGCTCGGTAAGCGTGAATGGGCAGCCGATATAGGAACCGGCTCAATCGCGCCGGAGGTTTCACGTTCTTCACGATCTTCACAACCAATGTCCTCTCTACACCCCCTGGACGCGCGTCATCGACAGACGCCCGTTCTTCGGTAACGACAACCGGTCGTTGCGCCCCTGTCGCATACAACACTACTGCAACTATTGCGTAATGCAATGCTCTACGGGCCGCGCCAGTCACATGTCCACCATCAAGGGTCAAGCCCACACGCGCCCCGGAAGCCGCTGGGGACACCTACTCGACCGATGTACCGCACGACGAGGCCAGACACCGAGGACGCGCCGCCCTCAACCGGACGTCAACCCCGCCGACGGTGCCACGCTGACAAACTCCGTAACTGCGGATCTGCGGCGGCGCGGTACCGTCACGCTCGTGCCCGAACTGCTGTTCTCCTACGGAACCCTGCGCCAACGCGACGTCCAGCTGACCACGTTCGGCCGCGAGCTGGACGGCTCCGACGACGCGATCGTCGGCTACCAGCTGGATTGGGTGACCATCACCGACGCGCGCGTTATCGAGACCAGCGGCAGCGACCGACACCCGATCCTTCAGCCGGGCACCCAGGACGACGCGGTGGCCGGCAGCGTCTTCGAGATCACCGACGCCGAGCTGGCCGCCGCCGACGAGTACGAAGTCGACGACTACCAGCGCGTGCAGGTGCCGCTACGGTCGGGCCGACAGGCCTGGGTCTACGTGTTCGCCGGTTGATGCAGCAGGCCGACTGCTACCACTGGCCGAGCTGGCACTGCACGTTGTACGGCGCATCCTGCTGCGTGGCCACCTGACCGTCGATGGCGATGTCGCAATGCGAATTCGGTGCGGCCTGGCCGCCGTGGGTGGTGCTGCTGACAGTGAAGATGGCCCACTGCGGGTCGGCCAGTTTGGTGGTGAACACCCACGGCGCATCCGGCGTCACGGTGACCGTCTCGCGCTTGACGTATGAGTAGGCGTCAGCGTTGTAAGCCGCCTTGTTCGCCGGCTGGTTGACCAGATACAGCAGGTCAAAGCTGGCCGGACCGCCGACCGACAACGTGTACCGGACTTCGTGGCCGGCCGGGTCGGCCGACGCCGTTCCCGCCATCAGGCCCGCGGCCGCCACCGCCGCCGCGCCACACACCGCTCCGAACGTCACTGTCGCTTTACGCATGCCGGTCATATCGCCGCACGGTACCTGATCGTTACATCCCGCATCACGGGTATCAGGACGCTTGCAACTCCAGCAATACCGTCACCGGTCCGTCGTTGACCAGCTCGACCTGCATGTGCGCACCGAACTGCCCGGTGGCGACGTCTGCCCCCAACTCACACAGCGCCGCCGCGAACGCGTCCACCAGTGGCTCAGCAACGGAACCGGGTGCGGCCGCGTGCCACGACGGCCGCCGGCCTCTGGCGGTGTCCGCGTACAGCGTGAACTGACTGATCACCAGTATCGGAGCCGCGACATCCGCCGCGCTGAGTTCACCGTCGAGGATCCGCAGGCGCCACAGTTTGTCCGCCATCTTGCGCACCACCGCGGCGTCGTCCGTGTGGGTGAGACCGACGAGCGCGACCAAGCCCTGGGGGTTCGGGGTTATCGAGCCGACCGTCTGCCCGTCGGCCGTGACCCGCGCCGACGTCACCCGTTGCACCAGTACCCGCACGTTCGCCGATGTTGCCACAGCCGAATGTGCTACTCATGGATCCCGTGGACAGGCTGACCTGGCGCGGCACTCCCCTGACCCGGCGCACGATCCTGGTGGGACTCGGTGCCGTCGGCGCCTTCCTCGCCGTGGACTTCGGGCTTGTCGCCTACACGAGCAGGGCCGGCACGCTCACCCGCCAGACGTTCCTGGATGGCTTCGAGCGGGTCTTCGGTCCCCACCCCGGATTCCGGAAGAACCATGCCAAGGGTGTCGCGGTGGTGGGCTACTTCAAGAGCAACGGCAACGGCGCCATCCTGTCCCGCGCCGCGGTGTTCGCGCCCGGCGAGATGCCCGTCGCCGGGCGTTTTTCGTTGGCCGGCGGCAACCCGACGGTCGCGGATACGCCGGGCGCGGCGCGGGGGCTCGGGCTGGCGATCGGCTTCCCCGGCACCGAACAATGGCGCACGGCCATGCTGAACACTCCGGTGTTCCCGGATAATTCAGCACAGGGCTTCTATGACCGACTGCTGGCGTCCAAGACCGTGGCCGGCACCGGCAAGCCCGATCCGAAGGTAATGGCCGATTTTCTCAGTCGCCATCCGGAGACCGCGGCGGCGATGGTGCTGATCAAGAAGAGCCCGCCCACACCGGGTTTCGCGGACAGCACGTTCTCCGGCCTGAACACCTTCCATCTGGTCAAAAACGACGGCACCCGGACACCGGTCCGCTGGTCCTTCGTCCCGCACCAAACCGCGTTGCCGCCAAAATCCGACGACCCCAATGCCCTGTTCGACGCCTTGGTCCGGCAACTGAAAACCGCTCCCCTGCAGTGGCATCTGCAGCTGACCGTCGGCGAGACCACCGACCCGATCGACCCGACACTGCCCTGGCCGGCGGAGCGCCGCGTGATCGACGCCGGCATCCTCACGCTCACCGAGGCCCAGACCGAAGCCGCCGGCAATGCCCGGGACATCAACTTCGACCCGCTGGTCCTGCCGGACGGTATCGAACCGTCCGATGACCCGCTGCTGAGTGCGCGATCGGCGGTCTACGCCGGGTCTTATCGGGCCCGCACCGGGGAGCCGAAAACCGCTTCGGCCGTTCAGGTTCAGGATGTGAACCCATGACCGGCCGCTTTCCCATCCGGACCCGGGTGCTGCACTGGCTGACCGCGTTGGCGATCTTCGCCGCGCTGCTGATCGGCTTCACCATGACCAACGTCATCGGCTCCCACGGCGCTCTGGTCGGTGTCCATATGACGCTGGGCATCACCATTCTGGTCATCGTGATCGCCCGGGCGGCAAACAGATTCACGCACAAGCCGCCGAAGTGGCCCGACACCGTAGGCCACTGGGAGGGCAAGTTGATCGCCGGCTCAGAACTGTCGATGTATGCCATGATGCTGGCTCAACCGCTGGTTGGCTGGGCCATGGTGTCGGCATCGGGTACGCCGGTCCGGGTGTTCGGCGGAATCCTGCTGCCGCCCATCGCACCATTCGACGCCGACCTGTACGGCATTCTGCGCCAGACGCATTCGGTGGTGGCCTACCTGCTGGTCGCCGCGGTGGCCGCACACGTCAGTGCGATACTGCTGCACACCCTGACGTTGCGTGACCACATGTTGTCGAGGATGACCTTCGGCCGCCGCTCGCCGGCGCCGAGCGACCCCAAAATGCACAGCTAACACGGCGTTCCGCCGTACAGACACGGCCGCTCGCGGTCAGAGAAGGTGCGCGACCCGAGTGACAACGTCGGCCAGCGGCACGTCAACCTGCTCACCGGTGGACAGGTCCTTCACGCCGACGGTGCCGGCGTCGATATCCCGGTCCCCCGCGACCAGGGCCACGCGGGCACCCGAGCGGTCGGCCGCCTTCATCGCCCCCTTGAGCCCACGGTCGCCGTAGCACATGTCGGTGCGGACACCCGAGCCACGCAGTGCCGCAACGATCTTTGCCAACTCCAGCTTGGCCGGGCCGCCCAGCGGCACCGCGTAGACGTCCACCGCAGTGGCCGATCCGGCGGTCTTGCCTTCAGCCTTCAGCGCCAGCACCGTGCGGTCGACGCCGAGCCCGAACCCGATGCCGGACAGGTCCTGCCCACCCAGCTGCCGCATCAGACCGTCGTACCGGCCACCGCCACCGATGCCGGACTGCGCGCCCAGACCGTCGTGCACGAACTCGAAGGTGGTCTTGGTGTAGTAGTCCAGCCCGCGGACCATGCGCGGGTTGATCACGTACGGCACACCCAGCGCGTCCAGATGGGCCAGCACGGTGTCGAAGTGCGCCTTCGCCGCGTCGGACAGGTGATCGAGCATCACCGGCGCGTCAGCGGTCATCTCCTTGACGTGCGGCCGCTTGTCGTCGAGCACGCGTAGTGGATTGATGGTGGCGCGGGTGCGCGTTTCTTCGTCCAGGTCCAGCTTGAACAGGAAGTCCTGCAACAACTCCCGGTACTGCGGCCGGCAGCTGTCGTCGCCCAGTGAGGTGATCTCCAACCGGAAACCGGTGAGACCCAAGGTCCGGAATCCGGAGTCGGCCACCGCGATCACCTCGGCGTCCAGTGCCGGATCGTCGACGCCGATAGCCTCCACGCCCACCTGCTGCAGCTGGCGATACCGGCCGGCCTGCGGCCGCTCGTAACGGAAGAACGGCCCGGAGTAGCGCAGCTTGGCCGGCAGTGCGCCGCGGTCCAGGCCGTGCTCGATGACCGCACGCATGACCCCGGCAGTGCCTTCCGGCCGCAGGGTGACCGATCGGTCACCGCGGTCGGCGAAGGTGTACATCTCCTTGGACACCACGTCAGTGGACTCACCGACCCCGCGAGCGAACAGCGCGGTGTCCTCGAACACCGGAAGTTCGATGTGGCCGTAACCCGCCAAGCGTGCGGCGTTCAGCAGCCCGTCGCGCACTGCGACGAATTCCGCCGAGTCCGGGGGCAGGTAATCCGGGACGCCCTTGGGCGCCTGAAAATCGGTCAACTTGATAAACCTTCGAGGAACGGGTTGGTACGGCGTTCGGCACCGATCGTGGTGTGCGGGCCGTGCCCCGGTAGTACCACGGTGTCGTCGTCGAGCACCAACAGTTTTGTCACGATCGAGTCCAGCAGGTCCCGGCCGCTGCCGCCCGGGAGATCGGTGCGGCCCACCGACTGCTTGAACAGGGTGTCGCCGGTGAAAGCCAGGCCGCTTGGACCTTCCTGGGCGAGCGAAGCGACGGGACCAGTAGCCGTCACCCGGAACACCACCGAGCCGCGGGTGTGCCCAGGCGTATGGTCGACCGTCACGGTGATCCCGCCCAGGTTCAGCTTGTCCCCGTCACGGTCCAATTCGATGACCTGCTTGGGCTCGGAGAACAGCACCCCGAACGCCAACTGGGCCAGCCTGGGACCGAACCCCTTGATCGGATCGGTCAGCATGAACCGGTCCTCGGGGTGGATGTACACGGGGCAGCCGTAGGTGTCGCCCACCTTCTGCGCCGACCAGATGTGGTCGACGTGGCCGTGGGTGAGCAGCACCGCCGACGGGGTCAGCCGATTTTCGTCGAGAATCCGGGTCAGCTGGCCCATGGCCCGCTGACCCGGATCGACGACGATGGCATCCGAACCGGCGCGCGCCGCCAGGACGTAGCAGTTGCACTGCAACATCCCAGCCGGAAACCCCGTCAACAACACGGCACCCAGTTTCCCACCCCCTGGTCGCTGCGAATTGCCTCGGGTAGGGGCCGCTCGCACCTGTGTGAAACTGGGTCCATGACGCAGCCAGGACCCCAGGGACCCGAGCAGCCCGGTCAGGGCCCATATCCGACGCCCGGCCCGTATCCGAACTACGGTGCGCCACAACAGTTTCCGGGGTCCTATCCACCCCCGCCCGGTCTTTATCCCCCAACCCCGCCGTATCCGCCGAAGCAGTCCCGCACCGGCTGGGTGCTCTTCGCGGTCATCGCTGTGATCGCTGTGGTCATGGTGGCCGTCGCCGCCGTGGTGGTGGTCCGCCGTACGGACAGCGGTTCGACGTCCGAGGCCACGGAAGCCGCCCCTACGTCGTCGTCGGCCGGTGCCGACCCCGCCACGCAGCTGCGGTCGATCCATTTCGCCGCGCCGAACGTCCTCACCAAACCGGGCAGCACCGAGCCGAAGGTCGAGCTGACGCTCTACGAGGACTTCCTGTGCCCGGTCTGCGGCAAGTTCGAGCAGGTTTACGGCCCGACGATCGCCAAGCTGATCACCGACGGGCAG
>JARLGS010000453.1 GCA_031292695.1 Mycobacterium sp.
AATGGGAGTCTCCACCGGGCCCGGCAGGACGGCGTTGATGCGGAATCCCATCTGCGCCAAGGCTAGTCCCATCGACTGGGTATAGACGGTGGTTACTTCCTTGGAGAAGTTGTAGGCGTTGCCCAACTGCGGATTGGCCTTGAACCAGGCTGCGCCCTCCTCGAAGGTGTCAGTGGCCAGCACGTCGCGAATCGCCTCCAGGCGCTCGGGCCATCCGAAGCCTGCAGTGGAGGACACGATGGTGATTGACCCTCCTGGCACGAGTCGTTCGAAGAACGCTTCGCTGAGGTGCCGAACGGCGAGGCTGTTGACGGCGAAGACGAGGTCGGCCGGCGCCGTTCCCGGAATACCGGCGACGTTCATCAGTCCGTCGTAGGGTCCGTCGAGGGTTTCCAGGGCGGCATCGATACTGCGCGGGTTGGCCAGGTCAACCTCGATGTGGCGGGTGACCTTGGCTTGTGGCGGGTTGCGGTCGAGGCTGGTGACGTCGGCTCCGGCCGCCAATAGTTGTTCGGCGACGGCGTGGCCGATCCCGGAGGCGGCCCCGGTTACTACGTAGTGTTTTCCCGAGAACTCAGTCATCGTGTTGCTCCGGTCAGTCGAGGGTGTAGGGCAGAGATTTGACGGCGTGCACGAAGTTCCCGGTGAGGTATTCCGGCTCACCGACTCTTAAGCGGGGCGCTCGGTGGATCAGTTCCCGAAAGATGGCTTCGAGCTGCATCTTGGCCAGGAACGCGCCCATGCAGAAGTGCGGTCCGCCACCGCCGAAACCGACGTGCCCGTTGGGTTCTCGGGTGATGTCGAACTGGTGGGGATTGGTGAAGGCGCGTTCATCCCGGTTTCCCGAGGAGTACATCAGCAGCACCCACTCCCCTTCGCGCACCAACTGGCCGCACAATTCGGTGTCCTGGGTGGCGGTCCTGCGGAACGTCATGACCGGGCTTGCCCAGCGCACGAATTCCTCGATACCGCGCTTGACGTGGCCGTCGAAGTCCCGCTCCAGCAGGGCCCGCTGGAGCGGGAATTGCTGCAGCGCCATCGTGGTCAGTGTCACGGTGTTGCGTGTGGTGTCGTTGCCGGCGACCGACAGCAGTACGAAGAACGCGCCGAGCTCCTCGTCGGTGAGGCGCCGGCCGTCGATCTCGGCCTGAACCAGCAACGACATCAGGTCCGAGGTGGGATGGATGCGACGCTGCTCGGCGAGTTCGAGTCCGGCCGTGAGAAGTCCGACGAGCGAATCGTTGAGGACTTCACCCGATTCGCGGCCGGCGGCGACATCGGCGTCGGCCCAGGACACCATGCCGTCGGCGTGGTGAGCGGCCTCATCGCGGTATTCCTCGGGCAGCCCGATCATCTCGTAGATGGTCCACATGGGTAGCCGCTTGGAAACCTGCTCGACGAAGTCACCGCTCTGCGTTTTGAGCAGATCGGTGACGATGGTCGCTGCCTGGACCTTGATCTGGTCCTGGATTTTGGCGACTTGACGCGGTGTGAAAACCGAACTGATCAGTCGGCGCAGGATGGAATGCTGCGCCCCGTCCATGGCCAGGAAGGATTGTGCGGCATCCAGGATGTCCTCTGGCACTGCCTCGATCATGACGCCCTGACCCGAGCAGAACAGCTGTGAGTTCTTGCTGACGTAGGCGATGTCCTCGTGGCGTGTCACTGCCCAGAGACCGTCGATTTCGGCTTCCATCAGCGCGCCTTCGATCGGCGCATGCCAACTGAGGGGTCGTTCGTCGCGCAGGACCTTGAACGACTGTTCGCGTTCCTCTGCAGTCGTGGACCAAAAGCTCAGCGGGGAGATGCTGACGGAATCGTATTGCCGTGCAGGCGTGAGTATCTGGGTATTCATCAGTGAACCTCCGCGTATCGATCTTGGAGTTTGCGTTTGGCCAGTTTTCCGGTCGCCAGCCGGGGCAGCGCATCGACGAAGTCGACGCTGCGCGGCGCCTTGTAGTGTGCGATCCGTTCGCGCACATAGCCGATCAGTTCAGCGGCGAGCTCGCCCGTGCCCGAACAACCGGCACGCAGTTCGACGACGGCTTTCACCTGCTCCCCCATTTCGGGGTCGGGAACGCCGATGACGGCCACGTCGGAGATTTTCGGGTGCAACGCCAGGACATTTTCGATCTCTTGGGGGTAGATATTCACCCCGCCGGAGATGATCATGAACGCCTTGCGGTCGGTCAGGAAAAGGTAGTCGTCCTCGTCGAGGTATCCCATGTCACCCACCGTCGACCAGTTGTCGTGCCCGGGATGGCGTGCACTGGAGGTCTTTTTGGGGTCGTTGTGGTATTCGAATGGGGCCTGCTCACGTTCGAAGTACACGGTGCCGACCTCGCCCGGTCCGAGTTCGACACCCTCGTCATCGCACACGTGAACGGTGCCCAGCGCCGCACGGCCGACCGAACCACGCTTGGTCAGCCATTCAGCGGTGGTCACAACGGTGACGCCGTGGCCTTCCGTAGCACCGTAGTACTCGACCAGAATCGGTCCCCACCAATCGATCATCGCCTGCTTGACGTCGGGTGGGCACGGCGCGGCGGCGTGAACCGCCAGCCGCAGCGATGACGTGTCGGATGTGTGCGGCACGTCGTCGGGCAGTTGCAACATCCGAATGAACATGGTGGGGACCATCTGCGTCACCGTGATGCGATGAGCCTGGATGGCAGCCAAGGCGGCGCTCGCGTCGAACTTCTCCATCAACACGACAGTGCCGCCCAGAGCATGTACTCCGCCGCACCATTTCAGGGGTGCGGCGTGGTAGACCGGCGCCGGCGACAAGTACCGGTCTTCGGCGGTGATGCCGAATGCGTGGGCCAGCATGCCCACCAGCGGGTCACCGGGCTCATCGACCTGAATGTCCAAGAGGATGGGCTTGATCCCCTTCGGCCGCCCGGTCGTCCCCGAGGAGTACAGCATCTCTGTTCCTCGGGGTTGGTCGCTCAGCGCAACGAAGCGCTCGTCGACGAGTACGTCGTACTGCTTATGACCAGCGATCTCACCGCCGTATGCGTATCGGTGACTGACTCCGGGCGTCAGCGTCAGGATCTCTTCGGCCAGCCCCTGAACGCCCGCCGACGCGAAAAGAACACGCGCCCCGCAATCACTGACGATGTAAGCCGCCTCGTCCGCGGCGAGGTGCCAGTTCACCGCGGTGATGTAGAGACCCGATCGAATAGCCGCCCAGTACACCTCGAACGCTTCGACGGTGTTGTCGGACAGCAGGGCGATCACGTCACCGCGACGAAGGCCCAGATCGTGCAGGGCGCTGGCGATCGACGCCGAGTTCCGCTCCAGGGCGCCGTAGGTCAACGTCCGTCCCGACTCGGCCATGATCACCGCCGGACGTTCCGGATTTGATGCTGCGTGGATTCCCGGAAACATCGATCAGGCCAGCAGGTCGTCGCGGCCGTCGGCCTTCAGCCGGTCGATGTAGGGCGGGTAGAGCTTCTTACCCAGCGGCGCGAGCTTGAGCAGACTGGCGACGTTGCCGTCGACCTTGATCTTCTTCTTGGCCATCGCCAATGGCAGGTTCACTTTGCCCTGCCAGTAGGCGTTGCCGGTATCGGCGGTCATCGACATGGTCGCCATCGGCGCAGGACCGCCGTTAAGACCCTCCTGCACGGTCTTGTTTGCCATGTCGATCAACACGATGACCTCCGGATCAGTGAAATCGAAGGCGACCACCAGTCCGGTGGCTTCAAGCTTGGGCCCGATCTCGAGATCATCGAAGGCAGCTTCGAAAATGCCGCCGATGTACTTTGCGACCTCGGCCGAACTGGCGAACCCCATTGTTCTCCTTAATTTATATTTGATTCAAAACCGCGAGCCGCCTCAGCCCGCACGAACTGAGACCATAGTCACACCTTCGCGACCATAAGTCAACTTACGTCGATGTACGTCTTGAGGCTGCTCGTCGGCAACAACACCGCCGCCCCGGATCCCCTCGTCGCGGAATGGGCCTTGCCGCACAGATCATTTAGCTACGATCACGGGCTCAGACGGCGGCAGGCAGAGGGGGCGAGTCGGTCGGGTCGAGGTCCTTCATCGCTGCAGACCGCAGAACGAGGCCCATGCCGACGAGGAAGACGCTGTAGGTGGTCAGCGCGAGCCAGAAGACGAAGATTCCCCGCCACGAGAACGGTCCACTGTGGAAGAAGTACGCCAGCGGATCGGGGACGAATGAGGCGGCAATCCAGAAGTTCAGGTAGCCGACCCAGCGCGGCAGGGTCGCGTACGGATCCCGAAGGATCGCTGCGCCGATAGCGATGTTCTGGATGATGAACGGCGCGATCGGCGTGATGAACAGCAACCACGAAATATCGTTGAGGGTGACTGTCAGCTCGGGGTTGCGCTCCGGCCGAAAGGCGATGACGGCCATCAACAGCATCGGTAACAAGAGCATGACACCGGTGGCTGCCCCCGTCACCAGCTGGACGAAGGTGAGAATGGGATGCCGCCCTTCGATGCGAAGCACCCGGTAGCCGATCAATCCGATCAGCGGAAACACCAGGCAAATGCCGAGCTGGGCGATCACCAGGCCGCACAGCACGCGGGTGTCGTTATGGTAGAAGTTCACTACTTGTTCGGTCGTACTGGAGGACCCCAGCGGGATCGGGAGAATACCTGCGATCAGCCAACCGCACAGTGTGACGATCACCGTGGCGGGCCCACACCACGCGCAGACGATCTGGATACGACGTGACATGACGAACCATCCTGTCAAATGAATATTTAATATTGATTAGAATATAGGCCTCTGGCTGCGGGGGAGCAAGGGAGAGGTAACCTCCGCCCAGGCGGACCCTGGCGGGCCGGCCGGTGCGGATCGACCAGCTGGCTGCCGCTGTTCGCGTGCCTATCCGTTGGTGCGCAACAGGATTCGATTGGCCCTGTCGACCACTGGCTTGTCGACCATCTTCCCGTCGATGACGCGCGCTTTGCCGTCCGCCGCCCCGGCGGCCACCTTGCGTGCCCACTCCAGTTCTTGAAGCGACGGCGAGAACAACTCGTTGACGACAGCGACTTGGCGCGGATGGATACACAACTTGCCACCAAAGCCCAACCGAACCGCATGTGTCACATCTGCGGCCAGCGGCCCCTCGTCGCTAAGGTGAGTGGTAACCCCGTCGAGCGGCGCAGGCCGCCCTGCCGCCGCCGAACCCAGCACGACCGCACTGCGGGCGTATTGGAGCGCTTGATGTATTTCGGGGTCCACGCCGAGTTCGGCGCCCAGGTCGATGCTGCCAAACGCCGCCCGCACCACCGCGTCGACACCACAGATCTCCGCGGTCGCGCTGACGCCTGCGGCTGTCTCGATGAGCGCAACGAGCGGAACGTCATTCCCGAGGCGTTCGACAACGCCTCGGAGCTGAGACGCGCTGTGCGCCTTGGGGACCATCACCGCGCATGGTCGCCGGGCGATCATCTGCAGGTCCTCGGCGCACCAGGTCGTGTCGGTCCCGTTGACCCGCACCATCACCTGGGCGCCGGTGCTGAGGTATTCGTCTACCGCGGCGCGCGCAGCGTCCTTGTCCTCGACCGCAACGGCATCCTCAAGGTCCAGTACGGCGATATCAGCGCCGCTGGCGGGGGCCTTGGCGAAGCGGTCGGGCCGATCGCCCGGGACGAACAGGACGCTGCGCGCAGCAGCGATACGCTCAGCGAGGGCGGTCAGCGCAGCACCGCTGGTTTGTGGGCTGCAACGATTTTCTCCACCACCAGTTTTGCTGTCTCAGCACATGCCGTGGTACCACCGTTGGCGTATTCCTTGACACCGTCGCCGACGTTCCACAGTCCCGCGAACGGGGTGTCATGGGTGAGGTCATAGCCGGCGACGGCCCGCTGCGGGGGCCAGTCATCGCGCGTGATGGCGATGTTGAGGATGCGGGCACGACGGTCGAAGTCGTCGATGTTGTCGCGGAGGTCCTGCAGCAGCAGATCTGTTTCGGCGGTCTCGTCGAAGTCCCCGGTGGGGTTCTCGGGCACCGAGGTCCCCACGTAGAGATGCCAGCCCTCGGGCGCCATCTCGGGGCAGACATCGGTGAAGTTGGCGATGTATGCCAGTCGGCGCGATTTCGCGAAGCTGAGCATGCCGGGTACCTCGATGAGACGTTCCTGGCTGGCGAAGTTCACCGAGACCATGGACGTCGGGCGGTCGGCTTTCTTCACCAGATCCTGGTAGTCGGGCGGAACGTTCTCCTCACCGATCAATGCGACGGTGCCTGACGGACCGATGTCGCTGACCACCACAGGCGCGTCGATGCGTACCGACTCTCCGTTACGAATGACCTCGATCCCGGTCACGACATCGCCGTCGCCCTTGTGGATCTTCGTCACGGCTGTCGACAGCCAGATCTGGCCGCCATTGGCTTCAACCGCCGCGGCCAGTGCGCGCCAAATGCCGATGGTGCCCTCAGGGTGGAAGCCGAAGCGTTTGAAAGCGCTCTTACGGGTGAAGTAGGTGAGAAACACCCGGGCCGGAAGATCCTCGGATCCCACGGCGAACACTGAGGCGCACATGTTGCGGAAAATTCCGTGCACGCCTTCATTTTTCGTGTACTTCGACACCCAGTCGGCGGTGGAGATTTCGTCTTCGGGCAGGCCCGAATCGTTGCGTGCAGCGCCGATGCCCTTGACCAGCTTGGCGCCTTGGCGGGTCAGCTTGCCGAGCAGGAAACCCCACCCGCCACCGGTCACGTCCACATCCTTGCCGGCAATGCGATACAGGATCGGCGGCTGCGGCTCGCGAATGTCAAAACGCGCTCCAACCTCGTTGCACGTCTCCTCGGTGATCCCACCGACCTCGATGACAATCGCGCCGTTGTTGACCTTGAATCCGTCGATATCGTCGGTAGACGCACGCCCTCCGACCTTGTCCAGCCGCTCCACGACCAGGGTGCGATAGCCGAGTTTGGTCAGGCGCGCCGCCGTGCAGAGCCCACCGGCGCCGGCGCCGATCACCACGGCGTCAAATGTGTCTTCCGTTGACGTCATTTTCGTTCTCCTTCAGTGCAGTTCGAGATGTCAGTAGGAGCGGGGCAGGCCCAGAGAGGTCTGGGCGACAAAGTTGAGCACCATCTCGCGACTGACCGGTGCGGTGCGCATCAGCCTGGTGACGAACCAGAGTTCGGACAGTCCGTATTCGTGTGACAGGCCGTTGCCGCCGTGGGTTTGGATGGCCTGGTCCAGTGCTTTGAGCGCGGCTTCGGACGCGGAGAATTTGGCGATGTTGGCCGCCTCGCCGGCAGGCTGCCCGGCGTCGAATTGCTGGGCGCTGAGAGCCGTCGCAAGCCGACTCAATTCGACAGCGATGTGACTCTCCGCCAGTGGGTGGGCGATGCCTTGATGCGCGCCAATGGGAGTCGACCACACGGTGCGTTCCTTGGCGTAGGCGGTGGCCTTCTCGATGGCGTAACGTCCGACGCCTCCGCAGATGGCGCCGACGAGGATTCGTTCGGGGTTCAAGCCGTCGAACACCTGCCGTAGTCCGTTGCCGGCCTGTCCGATCAGTGCTTCCTCCCCCACCTCAATGTCGTCGAGGAAGACGGTGAACTGTTTGTCGGGCGAGACGATCGACGTGTCGATCTGCTGGTAGGACAGGCCTTTTGCGTCAGTCGGGACGACAAACAGGGACAGCTTGGATTTCTCTGGTGTGGAATGGTCGTCATCGCGCGCCACCACCAGCAGGGCGTCGCACTGATCGATGGCGGAGATGTAGTACTTCGATCCGGACAGCACCCAGCCTGCGGCGGTCTTGCGCGCAGTCGTCTTCACGTTGTGACTGTTGGAGCCGGCGTCGGGTTCGGTGAGGCCGAACGCTATCTTCTGACTGCCGTCGGCGATCCCTGGCAGCCAGCGCTGCTTCATCTCTTCGGAGCCGTGGTGGGCCAGGATGCTGCCGCAGATCGCCGGGGAGATCACCCAGATGAGCATCGGCATCCCGTGAGCGGCCAACTCCTCGACCACAACGACGGCCTCGGCCATACCACCGCCACCGCCGCCGTAGGCCTCGGGCAAGTGCACCCCCAGCAGCCCGGCGGCGCCGAGGTCTTTCCAGAGTTCCTCAATGTCTTCGCCCGATCGACCGCGCTGCAGAAAGTACTGCGATCCATAGCGATTGGCGATGCCCGCGACGCTTTCGCGGATCGCCTTGTGCTCGTCGGTGTCCTGGATGAGTCCGGTCATTGTCATCGCCCTTCGAAGGTCGGTGTCCGCTTGTCAGCGAACGCAGAGATAGCGGCGGCCGCGTCGCGGGTGTTTCCCGTTGCCTTGGTGCCACGTAATTCAGCAGCCAGCTGGGCGGTCAGGTCGTTGCTCCAGCTCTCTCGCAGCAGTGCCCGCATCGTTGCGAAAGCCACAGTGGGCCCCTCAGCCAGCTCTCGCGTCAACGCCGTTGCGCGACTGCGGAGTTCGCCAGCCGGTACGAGCTCGTTGACCAGACCCCAGGCCAGTGCCTCCTGGGCACTGATCGGCGTATTGCGCAGATATGCTTGGGCAGCGCGACGCGGTCCGATGAGGCGTGGAAGGTGATACGTCCCACCGCCGTCGCCGGACAGGCCGATACCTGCGAAGGCGGCGACGAACCGGGTGTCTTCCGCCGCGACTACCAGATCGGCGGCGTAAACGAATCCCAGACCGCCGCCTGCGACGGCCCCGTGCGCGGCGGTCACGATGGGGGCTTCGACTTTGCTCAAGATGTCGAACCCCTCGTGGTAGGGGCGGATCATCTTCTCGAACAGCTTGTCGTAGCCCTCTCCCCCACCTTCGAGGAAGTACGAGATATCGCCACCGACAGTCAGAGCCGGGCCGTTGCCGCAGATCAGCACCGCGCGCACCGAACGATCCGCCGCGATGCGGCGGGCGACCTCCAGGGTCTCCTCACCCATCCGCAAGTTGATGGCGTTGCGTTTGTCGGGGCGGTTCAAGCAGATCGTGGCGAACCCGTGCTCGACTCGGTAATCGATCGTCCGTAGGCGGCCGTCTCCGTCGAGTGCGGCATGCCAAGCCGCGGTGTCGGTGAGCTGGTTCAGAGAGACGATGCGGCCCTGACCGTCGAACGACAGGATGTGGATGAAGGCGGCGTCGAGCTCGGCTCCCGAACGGCGGGCGCTTCCGCGATATGTGCCGATCACGACGAGACGACCGTCCAGTAGTAACTGGAAGTCCTCGGCGAGGGCGCGGGCCTTGAAGTGCTCACCGATCCGCCACCACAGATTTCTCTGCATGGCCTCCGGCCCAATGTGCGTGCCACCCATGTTCAGTGGCAGCCCTTCGGCGGCGTGGCCGATGAAGTCCGGTGCGAGAACCTGATTCAGCGCATTCACATCGCCGGTGGCCAGGGCTTGATAGAGCTGTTCTGCTGCGGAGACTTTGGCGCCTCGGGTGGCCTCAACCGACATAGCGCACGATCGATTCGATGACCGCAGCCGGCTTGGCCGCACCTTCCACTTCGATGGTCGTGACCAGTGTGGCCTGCACCGCTGCGTCGAGCTTGTCCACCTGCGCGACGCGCGAGGTTGCGCGAACCTTGGCGCCCACGGGCACCGGGGTGATGAAGCGGACCTTGTTGAACCCGTAGTTGATGGCCATGGCGACGTTGTCCACTCGGTAGAGCTCGTGCATCAACCGCGGTAGCAGGGACAGCGTCAGGAGTCCGTGGGCGATGGTGCCACCGAACGGCCCGGATGCGGCCCGTTCGGGGTCGACGTGGATCCACTGATGGTCCTCGGTCGCGTCGGCGAACCCGTTGACCCGTTGCTGATCCACTTCGATCCACTGGGTGGGGCCAAGTTCGGTCCCGGCTGCGGTCTCGAATTCCGTGAGGTTCTCGAAAACCTTCATGATGTCGCTCGTCCTTTCCTTCAGATGTGTTGTCCGACTTCATGGTCGATGTCGCCGAAAGCATGCGGTCGGTGTGGCGATCTGATGACCATCGCGGGCGACCTCCTGTGCGCCGAAGACTCACTTTTGAATGGGACGTCGGCCACCGCCAGTGGCTTCCATCACGCCTATATCGCGACGCTAACATATTTTTCTAGTTTCTGTTAAATTCCATTGCACCGCGAGACGGGAGCACCACGGATGCCATACGCATCAGCAGCCGGCATCGGCCAGAGCCTGACAAACGTCACTGACACCGTGACCTGCGTCGCCTTGCCACTCCCCTTGCCGGACCTGCAGATCGTCAACGCCTACGTCATCCACGATCCTGCAGGCGTGACCCTCATCGACCCGGGCTGGGCGTACCCTCCGTCGGAGGCAGCGTTGGTCCAGGCGCTCAATGCGTTGGGGTTCACGATTGGTGACGTGCGCAGAATCGTCGCGACACACCAGCACTGGGATCACTACTCACTTGGAGTGAAGTGGCGAGATCAGTATGGGATCGAACTCATGCTGGGCCGCGAGGAGCGCCACAGCATCGAGGCATTCTTACAGAATCCCGACGTAGTCCACCCGTTTCAGATCGGCAAACTGACCGAAGCGGGTGCGCCAGATCTTGCCGCCGAGATCAGCGCTCTGAGCTGGGAGCCCTATGAACAGGATGTGGCCTTTGCCCCGCCGGATCGCTGGCTCGACGACGGAGATGTGATCGATTGTGGCACAACGCAGATTGTCGTACGCGCGACTCCGGGCCACACCAGGGGTCATATGGTATTCGAGGAAGCTGGTCAGGGCCTGATCTTCACCGGCGACCACCTCTTGCCCAGGATCACGCCATCAATCGCTTTTGAACTGGCACCCGGAGATTTTCCCTTACGCTCCTACATCAATTCGCTCCTCCTCGTCCTTCATTTGCCCGACGCAATGATGCTGCCCGCGCACGGCAGCACCGCGGGCACGACGCATGCCCGCGCGAACGAACTGATCGACCACCACGAGGCCCGGCTACGTCAGGTCGGAGACCTGATCGCGGCCGGCGATTCCAGCTCGTGGGAGGTCGCGTCGAAGATGTTGTGGACACGCCGCGAACGGGCCCTCGACGAGTTGCACGTCGTGCACCGCATGACAGCTGTCTTGGAGGTGCAATCGCATTTGGACCTACTCGAGCTGCGAGGACTCTTGACGAGTGCGGTTGTGGACGAGGTCCGCCGGTTCGCCGCGGCCTAACTTCCCGACGTCGCCGACCAGGCAGCGCTCAACTGCTGTGCCAGACGGTACTTCTGTACCTTGCCGGTGGGCGTAGTGGGTAGGTCCTCTGCGCGGTAGAACGCGACCCGTTTCGGGACTTTGAAGCGCGCCAGCTTCTCCCGGCACAGGGCCAACACGTCCTGTTCGCCGATGTCGTAGGCAGGGACCGGAACCACGACCACACAACCGATCTCGCCCCATCGCTCGTCGGTGAGCCCGATCGCGAAGACTTGACTGATACCGGGATGGCCGGCCAGCACGTCCTCGATTTCCTTGGGCATGACCAATTCGCCGCCGCTCTTGTAGAGCTCTTTGCTTCGACCGGTTACTTGGATATACCCGTCAGGGCGCACACGGCCCAGATCTCCCGAGTACAGCCATCCGTCGCGCAGTGTGCGTGCGGTGTCCTGCGGGCGGTTCCAGTATTCGAGCATGGTCGTCGGGCCCGAGGAGACCAGTTCGCCTTCAGCGCCGGGCGTCGCGGTCTCACCGGTATCCGGGTCGACTGCGCGGTAGACGACGAGGGCGTCGGTTCCGGGTACCCCAGCCACGCCGGCCAGCTTCGGCCTGCCCACGGTTCCAGAAAGTGTCTCCAGCGAGTCTTCGGGCAGGGTAAACGTCATCGCCCCACCGCTTTCGGTCATGCCGTAACCAGTGACGATCTCGGTGACACCGAAGTCTCGCTTGACCTGTTGCCACAGCCACACGGGGGCTGGGGCCGACCCGCACAGGATGGCGTCGAGTGAGGTCAGGTCGTAGTCGGCGCGGACCGGGCTTTCGACCATCGCCACAGCCATCGTCGGTACGCAGAGGATATCGGTGGCGCGATGTCGCTCGATACCTCGGAAGTATCCCTCCGCGCTGAACGACGGTTGCAGAATGACCGCTCCGCCAACGAACATCGCTGACAACAGACCTTCCACATACCCGAACATGTGATAACACGGCAGCGAGTACAGGATGCGGCGGCCATCCTCATACGCCCGGGTCAGCGCGGACGCGTAGGCGGTGCGCAGCACCGAATCGTGGGATACCACGACACCTTTCGGTGCGCCGGTGGTGCCCGACGTGTACAGCATGTCGCCAGGGGTTGTTGGGTTCACGACCGGGGCCGAGAATGCGGCGTCGTAGGTTAGTCCGAGTTCGGCTAGCCCAGGCACCGACAGTGCACCATCGCGGGGTTCGCCACCGGTGTCAAGGACCACCACATGGCACAGCTCTGAAGCGCGGGCTGTCTCGCGGGTCCGCCCTGAGAAGCCGGGACTGTCCCAACCCGGGACGATTCCGTCGAGCATCTCCTGGTAGTCCAGCGTGCCGAACTCCGTCATCGTGATCAGCACCCGGCAGCCGGAATCCGCGAGCACAAAAGCCAATTCATTCTCACGGTAGAGATAGTTGAACGGCACGGCCACCGCGCCGACGCGCGCGATTGCAAACTTCAGGCTGACAAAATCGGGATAGTTGGCCATCAGCATGCCCACCCGGTCGCCGGGTCGCACACCGAGGGCGAACAGACCCGCAGCGAGTCTGCGCGATTCCTCGGCAACGTCGCGATAGGTCATTGCGGCCGAGTCGGAGAGCACGAAAGGGCGCGAGGGGTATTGCGCCGCGCAGCTATCGAGCCAGCCTGCCAGGCTCAGCGGTTGCCACGTCGGAAACCTCTGGCGCAGCGCTTGGCGACGAACCTCGATCGATGGCTTGGCGGTCATAGTTCGCGGAGCTCCTGAGCGAGGACGGCTTCGCGCAGGGCGAAGCGCCGAACCTTGCCGGTCGGCGTCATCGGAAACTCGTCGACGACGAACCATCGGGCCGGCACCTTGTAGGACGGCATGCGTGCACGCGCGTGTTCAACCAAGCTCTCCCGCATGCCTTCTCGATCGCCGGTTACTCGGCAGGCCACCGCGATGATCTCACCCATCCGCTCATCAGGTAGCCCGACAGCGATCGCGTCGACGACGTCATCATGTTGGGCGATCACCGATTCCACCTCGACCGGCGAGATATTCTCGCCACCGCGGATGATCAGCTCCTTCAGCCTTCCCGTGATGGTCAAATACCCGCGGTCATCCATCACGCCCAGATCGCCGGTGCGCACGAACCCGGCCGGGTCCACAGCGCGCGCGGTGGCCTCCGGATCGTGCAGGTATTCAACGAACTGCTGATACCCACGGGCACAGATCTCCCCGACCTCGCCGACGTCGACTGTGGCGCCGGAGTCAGGGTTGACCACTTTGCAGTCAAGGTGTGGCAGCGGCCGCCCGACGGTGTTGAGTTGGTCATGGCGGCTGTCCCCGGGACGGGTGAGTGAGAGCACCGGCGCAAGTTCGGTCTGGCCATACAGATTGAAGACATCGGCCCCGAAAACCGATGCGGCACCATCGATCAAATCGCTGGAGACGTTCGAGGCGCCACCCATGATGATGCGCAGCGCCGGTGCGGGCGTGTCGATCTCGCGCTGCCGATGCAACAAGGCATGCAACACGGTCGGCACGTAGAACAGCACGGTGGCATTCTCACGTCGCAGTGCTTCTAGCGCCGCGTCCGGGGTGAAACGCTCGCACAAGATCGAGGTGCCCGCCACCCACAGCGGACCGAGGGTGCCGATGACGCAGCCGGCCGTGTGGAACAACGGCAACGGATTGAAGCACGAGGCCGCCTCGGCCACACCGGTAGCCTCCATCGTCAGTCTGGCGACGTTGACCAGCGCCCGATGGCTGAGCAGCACACCTTTGGGTCGCCCCGTCGTACCCGATGTGTACTGCAGCATGGCCGGCGAATCGGCTTCGACTGCGGCGGTACAGCGCCCGGACGACACCGGTGCCATCCACACTTCCCGCTCGGACAGCGAAATCCGCCGAATGCCCGGGATATCCGCGCACACTCGCTCGGCGACATCGGCCATCGCATACCCGCGACTGGCGTCGGCATGCAGCAGCAATCGTGCACGACTGTGGCGCAAGGCGTAGTCGAGTTCGTCGTCATGCAGGACGGGGTTGAGTGCTACCAACACGACGCCGGCGAGAGCGGCGCCGTATTGAATGATGTTCCACTCGATGACATTGGGGGCCCACAGCGCCACGTAGTCACCGGGCTCGACCAGCGCCGCCAAAGCCGCCGCAACTCGGCTCGCGTCTTCGAAAAGCACTGCGTAGGTCAATCTCTCGACCGCTCCTGCGCCGTGGCGGACCCCGACAAGGGCCTCCCGGTCGGGGTTTTCAGCGGCGCGTAAGGCGAGCAACCCGCCGACCGTATGATCCACGAGCGGCGCGGCGCGGTCGCCA
>JARLGS010000454.1 GCA_031292695.1 Mycobacterium sp.
CGATACCCGGAGGTACGCGCATGAATAGTCGATATGTCGGCTGGTACGTCCTCGCTGTGGTGGCGATCGTTGTCGCCCTGATCGGGTTCAGAGCCTCGATGATCACCGTGTTGGTGTTGCTGGCATTGACTGCGTGCCTCCTGATGATGATGTTCATGATGGGTGGGATGCACGGCGGCTCAACGAAATCTGACTCTGATCAGCCCGACCGGCCGCAGGCACGTTCGTGGGCCCGATGAGCACATTCGGCCCGATGGGCAGCGGGGGTTGGTCTGCCGCGATCGCAGCGATCGAGTTGTTGGCCCTCACGGGGATGGCGGTGGCTGTGCTGGTGCGCAGACGTCGGCGCCGACGCTATCGGGTCATGGCAGCGTCATCGAATCATCCGGCCGTACGCGGTCGGCGGTTGATCGAGGAGTCCGCCATTGTGCGGGACCGATTGTCCGGCCGTATCGACGCCCACACCTACCGCGTTCTGATGTTCGACCTCGTTTCGCACCAGCAGTTCTCGCCGCGAAGGGGCCTTGATGTCGAGCGTTGATGTCGTCGTTATCGCGATTGCCGTCGCGGTGATCGCGGCCGCCGCGATGGCGCTGTCCTCACTGTCGGTCGTAGGCAACTCAAACCGTCTGCGCCGCTATCGCATTGACACCTAGCTGGAGACGACCATGACCATCGCAATGTCGACCACACTGCACGCCTCTTTCGCCGAAGCGGTGGACTCCACCCGTAGGGCTCTGCAGCAGAATGGATTCGGTGTACTCACCGAAATCGATGTCAAGGCAACGCTGAAATCCAAACTCGGTGTGGACATGGAGGACTACCTCATCCTTGGCGCCTGCAACCCGCCACTGGCACACCAAGCCATCGACATCGACCGCCAAATCGGCTTGCTACTGCCCTGCAACGTGGTAGTCCGCGACGACA
Organism: Mycobacterium sp.; assembly: GCA_031292695.1. GTDB lineage: Bacteria > Actinomycetota > Actinomycetes > Mycobacteriales > Mycobacteriaceae > Mycobacterium. The sequence continues at coordinate 928 of JARLGS010000454.1, forward strand.
CACACCGCGACGGATGGGTCATCGTCGAAGCAATGAACCCCCAGCTGCTGGTCGACGTCACCGGCCAACCCGAACTCGAGCAGGTAGCACACGAAGTGAGCCATAAACTTCAAGCCGCCATCGATTCACTCACCTAGTCGTACCGGATAAACAACACCAGCACCGCGGACGCCACCCAGAAGCCGTGGCCTCCAGCTAACGCGTGTACGCATCGGAGCCGAGTTGACTGCAGCCCGGACGGCGAAGCCTGCGTGGCTGCGTTCACGAGCGCACGTCGACGGGCACCGATTGACCGGATCGCCGCGGAGGCAACCACCAAGAACAATGGCCAGAGCCCACCTGGGAGGGTCACCGCGCCGCCGAAGAAGAAGTCGGCTTCAAACCCTGCCGCACTCCTCATGCTAGTTCAAATTGGTTGGGCCTATTTGTATTTCACGTTTCCCAGGGTGCCACTGAGGTAAAAACAGTACGGTGAAAGCTCGTCACGGCCACCGTCCCGCGAGGACAAAATTCGCCGGCCGGCCTCGGATTTACTGGCGGATTCCGACAAAGGCCGGGCGACATCGGGTCGACGGACAACGCGGTACGACAAACCGGCAGCTCCGCCAGGGCGCTGCCGCAACCGAAGGAGCGCGCGGTGTACGCACGA
>JARLGS010000455.1 GCA_031292695.1 Mycobacterium sp.
AACCAAGACGCCCGGGTCCATCGCAAGGCGCTCGCTGCGGGCACCGATCACGAGAACGGCAACACATATCTCAATCAAAGCGTCCCCTGGTATGCGAACGTCACCATCACGTCCAGCCCGTTCTATAACCCGACGCTGATCGTTGACGCCAACGGCAACATCACGACCGCAATCGGCGTCACTGTCGGCCCCACGGATCAAACGTCCGGCAACATCGCCGGCCCGACGATTTACGTCAACGACATCGCGGCCGACTACACGGGCCAGGTCTTCATCAATTCGAACGCTGACACCAGCGACAGCAACGTCGGCAACACGGACAACATCGACGGCTCGGGCGCGACGTGGACCTTCACCGATACGCTGGGCGCGGTCACCATCATCAACAACTCCACCAAGGACCTGTGGATCAACAACATCAGCGTCGTGAACCAAGGGTCGACGACCAATCACGACGTGACGCTTGAGGCCGGCAGCGAGATCGGCCTGGTGTTCAGCCTCAAGCACATCTCCGAGCCGACGCTGGTCACGATCGAGAATCTGGGCACCGCCACGCCCGGTGTTCCCGGCAGCCCGTTCCTCATCCTTAATGGGACCATCAACAACCCGATCGGTTCCACGATCATTCTCAACCAGAACGGCAGCATCACCGCGACCAACCCGCGCGGCGTTCCCGGCCCAGACGGCCGGTACTCGCTGATCATCACCAATATTCTCAGCATCGACGCGCCGAACGGTTCGATCGGCACGACCGCCGATCGGATCAACGTCGACCTCGTCCAGAGCCTCAACCTTGACAACAACTTGACCCGGCCGACGATGCTGACCGCCACCGCGGGGGGCAACGCCGACTTCGATCTCCAGGGCCTGCTCCGCGACCCGAACATCACGAACTTCATTGTCAACGCCGACGCCATCACCGCCGGCCAGAACATCGACGTCCTGTTGCAGGGTAGTCTCCAGCAGATCAAGGTGAATCCCGAAGGGCTCGGCATCAGCATCTACGCGGCGGCGCCAACGATTAATCCCAACCCGCCGTCCAACCCGATCAATGCGATCTTCGCGAACTACTTCCATCCGGATACCAACAACGGCATCGTGAACGGGCTCGATCCCGGCGTGTTCGCCGACCCGAATCAGTCCACGCCGATCGCCAGCACATACAACTTCCGGAGCCTCGACGCGACGCTCAACCGGAGCCTGCCCGGGCTCGTCGCGGGGGGGAACATCTCGGTCGAGGCCGCCAACCCGGCGACGACCACGCCGAACCAGATCGTGCACATCATCGGGATCACGGAACTGCTCGGGACTGGTTACATCAATGCCGTGACCAGCGGTAACATCACCCTGACCGAGGCGGCCGGGTTCGGGCCGATGCGGATCGAGACGGTGGTCTCGACGGTCGGCGACATCAAGCTGACGGTCCCCGACACGCCCAATCCCGGCGACGATTTGCTGATCCTTCCCAACGGCCAGATCAGCGCGCCCGGTGGGATCACCGCGCCGGCCTACAGCGCACCGCAAGTGGCTCCGTCGGTGAACCCGACCGGCGGCAACACGCCCGCGGTCAATCCGTCGGGCTCGGGACCGGCCACGGTCTTCGGCTACCTGGCGGCGGGTACCTATTTCGTTCAG
>JARLGS010000456.1 GCA_031292695.1 Mycobacterium sp.
CGACCTCTGGCCGTTGACGGTGACAAAGTCCTGGGCAAGTGTGCAGAAGTTGTCCTGAGAGAACGCCAACGCCTCGCCATACCCGAGCGCCGTGAAATTGCCGGCTGTGATGTGAGGGACGCCCGAACTGTCACGCGTGATAGTCACCCTATTGGCTGACACAGCTTCTGCCGGGCCAGAAGCCATCGACTCCGCGACCAACATTCCACCGAGCAAGCCGACAACGGCCACTACCCTGATGTAGCCAGCAACCAAGCGCCCAAGTCGGCCCACAGGTCCATCCTCCACCCGTACCCGGAGAAGGCACTAGGGCCGAAGGTCCGAGGGGGGGTCGGCCGGCGCTTCTGAGTGGGGCTGCCACTCACGTTGCCAGCCACGACACGACGAGACGCCCTTCACTAGTGGCAAAGGGTCTGGCAGGACACCCGGCGGGGCCTTCGACCCTATCCCGAATGCCGGACTGGGGCGGGCCGTCAGAGCCCTTCTGCCGGCCCGCTCGTCAGCTTCGGCGCATGCTTCCGACACGCTTCGACCTGCCAGGTGCGCCCTTTGGCGTCTCGCCATTGACCCTCCCATGCCGGCAGTTCGTAAGGAGTCCGCTCCAGCGCACACGGACAAAGGACATCGCGGACCGACAAGGAGTGGGGATGCGTCCGCTCACGAGCCTCCGGCTCAGCTGATCCAGATCTGGGTGGGCCAGATGGAGCCACCGATCATCCCGAACGCGGGCTGGCCCTGCGGCGTGGTCGGGTTGTTGAAGTTCTGCACAGTGGGGCTGCCGATAACGGCCCACACCGCACGGTCCAGCCACAGGTAGGGGAGGTCGAGGGCAAGGCGCTTGTTGACCGTCTTGTAGGCGGCCCCGCGGACGCTCGGCTCGGTGGTGGACCGCCCCGCCAGAAGCGCCTTCTCGATCGTCGGGTCCGCATTGCGGGCCATGTTGATGGACAGTGACCCCGAGCTGACGGTGGTCGTGCTCCAGAAGATGTAGTTGAGGTCGGGGTCGACCGCCCCGAACTGGCGCCAATTCAGCGCCTGATACTCGCCGGCCAGCGCGTTGTTGATGAAGGCGTTCTGCTCGATGATGGGGGTCTTGACCTGGAATCCCACGGACTGCCATGCCTGCTGGAGGTACGCCTGCTGACGCACGCTGACAGGCCCGTTCGTGTTGCCCAACGTGAAGGAGATCGGGTGGCCGGTCGACTTCTCGACCTGCTTGACCAGCGCGGCCGCCCGCGAGGGGTTGTAGGCCGGGTAGGGGGTGGTGGAGTAATAGGGGGAGCCCGGCACGAAGAGGCCGGTGCTCACCGGGAGCACACCATAGTCGATGACCTGGGCGTACTGACGGCGGTTGATGGCCATGGCGGCGGCCCGGCGCACGTTGGCATCGTTGAACGGCGGTGCCAG
>JARLGS010000457.1 GCA_031292695.1 Mycobacterium sp.
ACGAGTTCGGTTGACGAGATGCCAGCCAGGCGAAGACAGCGGTCAGTAGGAGTACTGGCGATACGACACCAAGAAGCCAGGCCATCCGAGAACCGTAGGTGCCACTGGTCAAGATGACGCCGCTGAATAACACGACGAACGCCCCAACCAACGATGCGATGGAGCAACCGAGTAGAACCGCCCTTGACCTTCTCCGATGCACAGCCGCCCCCAGGGGTGGCGGCAACGAGGACAGCGGTGCAGTACTCACAGAATCAACGGTACTCGGTCCCGACACGCCCGAGATTGCCTGCTCCAGGTCAGCCTTCGCCAACCGGTCCCTCGCGCTGCCACCCAGGCGGGATCACTTGCGGACTCCCTGCGGGTGACGCTCCGTCTAACAATGCCGAGTCAGACATCCCACGGTCGTAAAATGTCAAGCGGCTTCCTGGAGATTGCTCTCCGCGCGGTGGCCCCAGGCGATCTTCTCGTCGTAAGCGACGTGGTGGGCGAGGCATCCGTGGAGGATGCCGACGAGCCGGTTGCCGAGGGCACGCAGGGCTTGGTGGTGGCTGTCACCGGCCGCCCTTCGCTGGTCGTAGTAGATGCGGGCCCCCGGTGAGGCGGTGATCGACGCGAAGGCCCAGAGGTAGAGGGCATCAGCCAGGCGTTGGTTGCGGACGTGGCGAGCGAGCACGGTTCGTTTGGTGCCCGACGCCCGGGTGATGGGCGACGTGCCGGCGTAATTCTTGCGAGACTTGGCCGTGGCATAGCGGTTCGGCTCGTCGCCGAACTCGCCGAGCACCCGGGCGCCGAGGACGGTCCCCAGTCCTGGCAGGGAACGGACCACCTCTGCGTCCGGGTGCTGTTCAAAATTCGCTTCGAGCTCGGCCGCCAGTTGGGCGATCTGGTTGCACATCTCGGCGATCACGGCCACGGTGGCGGCCACCGAAGCGCCCATGGCCGTGGCCACCACGGCCGGCGCCTGGAGCTGCTCGGATCGCAGTGCCGTCTGAATCTTCACCGCACTCTCGTCGATCCGGCGTTGCCGTCCTCCCCGACGAAGCGCGGCGGCGATCTTGGACTGGCTCAGGTTCGCCCCCAGGGTCGGCGTCGGTGCGATGCGCAGGACTTCCAGTGCATCTGGGCTGCTCAGGTCGTCGAACGCCACCAGGGCGGCCGGGTAGAACTCGCGCAGCGTCGAGCGCAACAGGTTGGTCTGGCGTCCCCGGGACCACACCATACGTTGCTGGGCCCGGGCCAGGACCTTGAGCGCCTCGACCCCTTCGGTGTCGCCGGCGATGAGCCGGTGGTTGTGGCGGTCGGTGCGGACCATGTCGGCCAGCACTTTGGCGTCACCGGTGTCGGACTTGGCCCCGCTGGCCGAGTGCCGGTCCCGGTAGCGGGAGGTTGACATCGGGTTGACGGCATATACGTCGTAGCCCCCAGCCACGAGGGCGGCGACGAACAGACCCCGGTCGGTCTCGATCCCGATCACCACCTCGGCGGGGTCGTCGGCGAAAGGTGCAATCAGGTCGTGGAACCGGGCGATCCCCTCCACGCCTTCTGGCAGCCGGGCCCGCCCCAACCGTTTGCCGTCACCGTCCTCGACGTGCACGTCATGATGGGCCTCCGCCCAGTCCACTCCGACAAAGATCATCTGCTCCTCCTCGATCGACCGGCACCAACGAGCCCAAGGTCACCAGCAGCTCACTAATGGATCAGTGCTCGAGGCACGACATCCCACCAGCCGTCAGGGCGACCTCACCGACCGACAGGGGCACGATCTGACTCTAGAGCTCGAGGCTCTGTCCGCTTCAGTGCTCACCTGTCGGCGGCTCGGCTGACCAGCCTCACCGGATTGGTGGTGAGGGTGGTCGATCCCCATTAGTCCGAAGGTGACGGACTCCCCTCAGACCTGACCCGCGCGCAAATGTTCGGCGCATGGGCCACCCAGGCCCTTGTGACACATCGTCATGAGCCATCACCTGCCCGGCTACCAGCTTCCGCGTAGTGGCGCAGCCTAGGACACCGCTCAACGCCCGGCCC
>JARLGS010000458.1 GCA_031292695.1 Mycobacterium sp.
GCCGGTGCGGTACATGCGGGTGCCGGGCCCGCCGAACGGGCAGGCCACGAACCGGTCGGCGGTCAGCCCGGCCCGGCGCAGATAGCCGACGCCGAGGCCGTCGCCGGCGACGTACAGCTCGCCGGCCACCCCCTGCGGCACCGCCCGTAACCAGGCGTCCAGCACGAACAGCGCCGTGCCGGACACCGGCGAACCGATCGGAACGGAGCCCGACCCCGGCGTCAGTCGTCCGGTCATCGCCGCGTACACCGTGGTCTCGGTGGGTCCGTAGGCGTTGATCATCACTCGCTCGCCTGATTGGGCACGCTCCCCGCGTCCGCGCGAAGCCCAGCGGTCGACCAACTCCGGCGGGCACGCCTCACCGCCGACCAGCAGCGCCACCGGACCCAGCCCTTCGGGCGACAGCACCCCGGCCGCGGACGGAGTCTGGGTGAGCACGTTGACCTGCTCGGCCACCAGCAGTCGATGGAAGTCGTCCGGTGCGGCCGTCACCGCCTCCGGCACGATCACCAGCCGACCGCCGTGCAGCAGGGCGCCCCAGATCTCCCACACCGAGAAGTCGAAGGCGTAGGAGTGGCACTGCGTCCACACCTGGTCGGCCGGCAGCCCGGCCAGGGGCACACCGAACTGGCTGGTCACGTTGCGGTGCGCGACGCCCACGCCCTTGGGCACTCCAGTGGTGCCCGAGGTGTAGATCAGGTACGCGACGCCGTCGGAGTCCGGTGCCGGAAGCCTTGTGGCAGGCTGCTTTTCGACAACCGGGTCGGTGACGTCGACGACGGGCACCTGGAACCCGCCGAGCCGGCCGGCCAGCTCGCCGGTGGTGACGGCGGCGCTCGCTGCGGCGTCGGCCATCAGGAACGCGAGCCGCTCCGCGGGCACCGCCGGGTCGATCGGCAGATAGGCCGCGCCGGTCTTCAGGACCGCCAGAATCGACACGATGGCCTCCGCCGACCGCTGCAGCAGCAGCGCCACCGTCCGCCCCGGACTCACTCCGAGACCGATCAGCAAGTGCGCCAACCGGTTCGACGCCTCGTCGAGTTCCCGGTAGGTGAGCGCGCGGTCTCCGCAGGTCACCGCGACCGCAGCCGGGGTGCGCTCGACCTGCGCGGCGAACAGCACCGGAATCGACACCGACTCGGCTGCCGGTTCGGCCAGCACGGCCCGGTTGCCGATCTCGTCCAGCCGGGACTGTTCATCCGCATCGAGCAGTTCGACCGACGAGAGCCGCCGCGTGGGCTCGGTGGTCATCGCCACCAGCACCCGCTCGAACCGCCCGATGAGCGCGTCGATGTCGGCACCGTCGAACACCTCGGCGTCGTACTCGACGCGCAGGCCCAGCTCCTGGCCCGGCATCGCTTGCACTGTCAGCGGGTAGTGGTTCTGCTCGTGACTGCTGAACCCGGTGATGGTCAGGTCGCCGACACCGCCCGAGGCCGCCGCGTCCACCGGGTAGTTCTCGTAGGCGAACAGCGTGTCAAAGAGCTTGTCCTGACCGGTGATTCGATGGACCTCGGCCAGCGCCAGGTGCTGGTGCTCCAGCGTCCTGTTGTGTGCGCC
>JARLGS010000459.1 GCA_031292695.1 Mycobacterium sp.
GCCAACCCCGTCACGATGCCCGCCCGTCGTGTCCACAGCCACGCGCCGACGGTGCGGTCCAGCAGCGAGGGCTCGCAGTCCCTCAATGCGTGGACGTTCGGATAGATCGGCCGATACCACCGCTGCAGTGTGTGCCTGGTGACGACGCCGTTGGCGATCGCCTCTGTCCCAATATGTATTTCCCCCATCGCCCGATACTGGCGCCAGGGTCTGACAAGACCGTCTCGCATTCGCCGAAACGGCATTCCCGCAGAGAAAGTACGAGTAGTGGCCTGCTGGAATGCCGTTTCGGCGGGACCTACGACAGCCAGCCGGCGCCCTGCGCCACGAACGCCAGGCCGACGAGCGTCAGGATGGCCACCACGATCTGCTGCCGGTAGCCGCCCACCCAGTCGTGCACTTTCCGCAGCGCCGCTTGGGTTTTCGCCGGAGTGACCACGTTGCAGAGCAACACCACCTCGACGACGGCGAGACTCACCGCGATGAACACCATCGCGACACCGACCTGCGCGCCGATCGCCGCGCCCGACGCCAGAATGGTCGTCAGTGCGAACAGCACCAGCGACGGGTTCGGCCCGGCCCAGAAACCGATCACCGCTGCCACCCACAAAGCCCCGCTCTCCCACGCGTGGTGGGCGCGCGCCAGCAGCCGCTGACCCGCTGACGCACCCTCTGCCGGCGCGTCCTGCCCACGCCGCAACAACTTTGCGATGGGCGAGATGTCCGCGTCCGGAGAGCGCTTGCGGGCCACCACGCGCGCCGCCATCACCGCGGCGATGATCAACAGCAGCACCCCGACAAAAACCTGGACATGCCGCATCGTCGCGCTGGCGGTGGTCCGGGGGTTGGCCAGATCGTGCACGACGGCCAGGTCGGTGAAGTGCAGCGCCAGCAGCGGAAGCAACAGCAGCATGACACTCGCGGTCACGCAGCCGACCCAATACACCAGCAAGTTCTGCGCCGGGCGCGGCCGGGAGATCAACAACAGGTTGACGCCCAGACGCACCGGGTCGAACGCGATCGGCAGCGCCAGCACCGCCACGGAACTCCACATTGCCGCCAACTTACCCGGCGCGCCGAAACGGCATTCCAGCAGTAAAAGTTCGAGTAGCCGCCTGCTGGAATGCCGTTTCGGCGGAGACTAGAGAGACTAGGACGAGCGCAGCACCGTGACGAGCGCATTGAGGACAGAGCTGTCCTCGACCGTGGAGGGCACGGTGTAGTCGACGCCTTCTGCGATCTGCCGCATGGTCTTTCGCAGGATCTTCCCGGACCGGGTCTTGGGCAGGGCGTTGACGACGGTGACGTCGCGGAAGGTGGCAACGGCACCGATCTGGTCCCGGACCATCGCGATGAGGTCCCGCTGCAGCGCGTCGTGGCCGATGTCGTGACCGGCCTTCAGCACGACATAGCCACTGGGCCGTTGCCCCTTGAGGTCGTCGTGGATGCCGATGACGGCGCACTCGGCGACGGCGCCGTGCGTCGCGATGACGGCTTCGATGCTTCCCGTCGAGAGCCGGTGGCCGGCGACGTTGATCACGTCGTCGGTGCGGCCGAGGACCGTCAGATATCCGTCATCGTCGACGAAGCCGAAGTCTCCCGTGAGGTAGTAGCCGGGGAATGCGGACAGATACGACTGCACGAATCCCTTGTCATTGCCCCACAACCCAGCCAGCGTGCCCGGCGGCAGCGGCAGCTTGACGACGATGTTGCCCTCGACGCCCGCCGCGACCGGGTTGCCACTCGCGTCGACGATGTCGACGCGGAAGCCTGGCACCGGCACGGTCGGGGATCCGGCCTTGATCGCCATCGGTTCCAGGCCGCGCAGGTTGGCGCAGATCGCCCAGCCGGTTTCGGTCTGCCACCAATGATCGACAACGGGACGGCGCAGCTTGGCCGCTGCCCATTCATAGGTGTCGGGATCCAGCCGTTCGCCGGCCACGAACAGAGTTCGCAGGGGCGAGATGTCATGCGCGGCAAGCAGGTCCGCGTTCGGATCGACTTTCCGGATGGCCCGGAGTGCGGTGGGCGCGGTGAAGAGCGCGTCCACGTGGTGCTGCTCGATGACCCGCCAGAACGCGCCGGCATCCGGTGTGCCCACGGGTTTTCCCTCGTAGAGCACCGTGGTGGCACCGACGATCAACGGCCCGTAGACGATGTAGGAGCTGCCGACGACCCACCCGATGTCCGAGGCGGTCCACATCACCTGTCCGGCACCGATGTCGTAGATGTTCTTCATCGACCACGCCAGCGCGACCGCGTGTCCGCCGTTGTCGCGCACCACGCCTTTGGGTTTCCCGGTGGTGCCGGAGGTGTAGAGGATGTAGAGCGGGTCGGTCGCAGCCACCGGCACCGCAGCGGCGGGTTCGGCGGTGGCGACCAGCTCATCCCAGTCCAGGTACCCCGGGTAGTCGCCGGCGTCGCCCGGCACCTGGTCGCGGTTCTTCACGATCACCGTGGCGGGCGCCGCGGTCGACATCGCCAGTGCCTTGGCCACAGCGGGTAGGTACTCGACCGTGCGTCCGGGCTCCAGGCCGCCGGACGCCGTCAGCACGGCGACCGGTTGGGCATCGTCGATGCGGGCGGCCAGTTCGCCCGCCGCGAAGCCGCCGAAGACCACCGAGTGCACGGCACCGAGCCGCGCGCACGCCAGCATGGCGATGACGGCCTCCGGAATCATCGGCATGTACACCACCACGCGATCCCCGGCGGTGACGCCCCGCGCGGCCAGCGCTCCGGCGAAGCGCGCGACGCGGTCCAGAAGTTCGGCATACGTGAAGGACCGTTGGACGCCGACCATCGCCGAGTCGTAGATCAGCGCGGTGCGGTCCCCGTTGCCGGCCTCGACGTGGCGGTCGAGCGCGTTGTAGCAGGTGTTGAGCCGCCCGTCGGAAAACCAGCGATAGTGCGGCGCCGCGGAATCCTCGAGTGCGCGGGTCGGCGGGCTGGTCCAGTCGACGGCGCCCGCCGCCTCGAGCCAGAAGTCGTCCGGCCTCTGGGCGGCCGCCTCGAAGGCGTCGCGGTAGGCGCTCACGACACCTCTTTGACAACTGCGGTGAACGCCGCCATGAACCAGTCGAGATCCGACATCGAGAACACCAGCGGCGGGCGCACTTTGAGGATGTTGCCATGTCCGCCGCACACGGAGATCAGCACGTGGTTGTCACGCATCGTGTCGACGATACGCTGCGCCAGGGCCCGGTCATGCGCTTTCGTGTCAGGGTCGGTGACGATCTCGACCCCGGTGTACAGGCCGGCACCGCGCACGTCGCCGAGGAACGGGTACTGGGCCGAGAGGGCGCGAATTTCGGATCGCATTTCGGTTCCGACCGTGACGGCGTGCTCTGCCAGTTCGTCGCCCTGGATGATGTCGAGGACGGCCTGTGCGGCCGCCATCGACACCGGGTTGCCGCCGAAAGTGTTGAAGTAGGGGGTTTCTCGGGCAAAGACGTCAAGGATTTCCGGACGTGCGGCCATCGCTGCGACGGGAATGCCGTTGCCCATGGGCTTGCCCATGGTCACCAGGTCGGGGACGACGCCATGGCGCTGGAAACCCCACATCGCTTCGCCGGTACGGGAGAAACCGGGTTGGACTTCGTCGGCGATGAACACGCCGCCGGCGCGGTGCACCACCTCCGCTGCGGGCGCCAGGACCGACGGGTCGACGTAGATCCCGTCCGAGGAGAAGATCGAATCCAGCAGCAGCGCACTGAATTTGTGGCCGTGCCGTTCGAGATCGGCGATCGCGGCACTGACGTGGTCGGCGAACCAGCGGGCCAGCTCTGCCGGATCGACGCGGTAGGAGTCCGGCGCCGGCACGGTCCGCACGTTCGTCCCGAGCGGTATCCCCGCGCCGAGGGACGGAGACATCGCCGAGATCAGGGCACTGTTGCCGTGGTAGGCCTCTTCGGTGACGATGATCCCGGTGCCGCCGGTGTATTGCTCGGCCACCCGGACCGCCAGATCATTGGCCTCAGATCCGGTGCAGGTGAACATGATCGAGGAGATCTCTTCGGGAAATGTGGCCAGCAATTGCTCCGAGTAATCGAGGATGCCGCCGTGCAGGTAGCGGGTGTGGGTGTTCAGCGCCGACATCTGATTCGTCACGGCCTCGATCACTCGTGCGTTGCAATGCCCCACGCTCGCCACATTGTTGTAGGCGTCGAGGTACTCGGTGCCCTCGGCGTCGAACAGATGCGCCCCGGAACCCCTGACCAGGTGGACCGGCCGGTGGTAGAAAAGCCGGTACGACGGGCCCAGCGTCGAGCGCCGCTTCGCGACCATGTCGGCAGTCGCGGGGTCGAGGTCTCCGTCGCCGGTATAGCTGTTGGAGTCCATGATCGTGGAAAATGCCATGTGCTTGTCCTTGCTGCGGTGGTGGCGGTCGAAGCTGAATCGGAGTTGCCGCGTCAGCGTTCTTCGTCGAGCACCACACGTCCCAGTCGGTCGTAGCGCCGCGGGGACCGAGCCCGCAGCACGAGGGCGACGACCACTCCCGCGACGCCGGTGATCCCGACGATGTAGGGAATCGCGGCGAAGACGGCGTCACCTGACGCCGTACCCGCTGCGAAGGAAGCATTTTCGATCAGCAGGTAGATCACGTAGAGCATGCCGACCCCGCCCAGACCGGGAGCCAGGAAGGAACGGAACCAGTGCGCGGTCTCGGGGTGCTGCTTGCGGACGTGGAAGTACGAGACCACCGAGAACGCGGCCAAGGCCTGCACGATGAGGATGGCGGCGGTTCCGAGGATGGCCATGAGGCCGTACAGACCGCTGTAGGGATCGCGGCCGGTGACCGCGAACAGCAGGATGATCACCAGGGCAACGCCGGTCTGGACGAAGCCGGCTACATGCGGCGAGCCGTGGATGTGATGAGTGCGGCCAACGGTTTTCGCCGTCCCGGGGATGATGTCTTCACGGCCGATCGCGTAGATGTAACGCGCCGCGCAGTTGTGGAAGGCCATGCCGCAGGCATAGGAACCGGTGGTCAGCAGGATCTGGAACATGGTCACCGCCCAGCCGCCGAGGTGATCACGCACCGGACCGAAGAAGATCTCACCGGCGGTGTTCGTATCCTGAGCCAGGGCAACGGCTTTGGCCGGGCCGGTGCCCACGATTGCCAGCCACGACACCACCACGTAGAACGCTCCGATGCCCAGCACCGACGACATGATCGCAACGGGGATGATCTTCTTCGGGTTCTTGGACTCCTCGCCGTACATGGCGCTGGATTCGAAGCCGACCCACGACCAGAACGCGAAGAACAGTCCGACGCCTGCCGACCCCACCACGGCCATGGTGCCGACCCCGTTGGCATTGGGGACGACGGTATGCAGTCCGGTCAGGCCGTTGATCGGGTTGAGCGACGACAGTGACCAGCCCTCCGGGCCGCCGCCGCTGACGACCACCGAGCCGGCCATCAGGGTCAGCATGACGATCTCGGTAACCAACAGTCCACCAAGCACTTTTGCGGCCAGGTTGACGTCGAAATAGGTCAAGACGGCGTTCGCGACGAGCGCCACCGCAGCGAAGAGCAGCCAGGGTAGATGGACGCCGAACAAGGACGTGAACAGATCCCGGGAGAAGAACGCGAAAATGCCGATCAGTGCGGGTTCGAACACCATGTAGGCCAGTGCGGTCAGGAAGCCGGCGGCCAGGCCGACCACCCGGCCCAGGCCGTGGGAGATGTAGCCGTAGAACGCGCCGGTCGCGGTGATGTGCCGCGACATTGCCGCGTAGCCGACAGCGAAGAGCCCGAGCACGATGGTGGCGACCAGGAAGCCGGCGGGAGCGGCCGAGCCGTTGCCGAACCCGACGGCTATGGGCACGTTGCCGACCATCGCGGTGATCGGGGCCGCGGTGGCCACCGCCATGAACAGCACGCCGACCAAGCCGATCGCGTTGCGTTTGAGCCGCTGGACGCCAGGGGCTCCGGCGTCGCCGTCCGGCGGCGTCGGGATGGGCGCGGTAGTCCGGGGGGAATCGTCGATCTCACTCATGGCGCCAACCGATCCGATCTGGTGGGAGGTGAGCCCGACCCGAGCGGTCGGAGCTACTCATTATTTGGTCTGCCCTATCAAGTGCCAACCAGCCGTTCTGTGGACCATATGACCGAAGCCCGTGAACGCACCGCTATTGCTACCAGACCATAAGTGTCGCGTCAATACCTCATCTACCTGCGAATAATGCCGTTAACCTGGGCGAAACCCCGAGCCCACTCACAGCCGAAACCCGTCGCAGAAATTTTCCCGTTTTGGTCCACTTATGGAAACAAATGCGGTACAAACTGACCAGACCAAATGTGGGTGACCACACCCGCCACTCGAGGAGAGCCACAATGAGCGACATGGCCGCCGCCGACTACGAACGCTTCGCCCGCGCAGCGCTCGCGCACTATCAGCTCGATTCCGCGATCCTGACGCTGCTGAGCTTCTCCGAGAACGGCACTTTCCTGGTCGAGTCCGGCGACACCCGCCAGGTCCTCCGCGTTCATCGCCCCGGGTACCACTCGCTGGCTGCCATCGAATCCGAACTCGACTGGATGGAGAGCCTGCGAGTCGACTCGTCCATCACGACGCCGCAGGTGATCCCCGCGCCAGACGGCCGCCGGGTGGTGGGGGTCTGGATCGGCGATGAGGTGCGCCTGGTCGACCTGTTCACCTTCGTGGCAGGCACGATCGCCGAGGAGGACGCCTCAGACATCAGCTTCAGTGAACTGGGCGCGATCACCGCAACACTGCACGAGCACGTGCAGCAGTGGACGCGGCCGCGGACCTTCACCCGGTTCCGCTGGGATCTGGAGACGATGCTCGGCGCCGCCGGGCGCTGGGGCAACTGGCGAGATGCGCCGGCGCTGGGCGCTGCGGACGCCGCCACCATCGAGGCCGCCGAACACAAGGTCATCGACCGGCTGACCAGCTACGGCATGGGGCCCGAACGCTTCGGGCTCGTGCACAACGACCTGCGCATGTCCAACCTGATGGTGCACGAAGGCAAGATCACCGTCATCGACTTCGACGACTGCGGGTGGTCCTGGTATCTCGCCGACCTCGGTGCCGTGGTGTCGTTCATCGAGGAGACTCCTGATGCCCCGCGCATCGTCGACGAGTGGCTGGACGGCTACCGCCGCGTCCGTGCCATCCCCGCCGCTGACCTCGCCGAGATTCCCACCTTCGTGATGCTGCGCCGCCTGATGCTCACCGCCTGGATCGGCAGCCACCCCGAATCCGCACCAGCACAGACCCTCGGGCACCGCTATGCCTCGGGCACAGCAGCTTTGGCGCAGGCCTACCTCACCGACCCGTCGTGGTTCCGGGTCGACGCACCCGTTGCTCAACCGACCATCGCGCACTGACAGACAAGGACAACCGCACAATGTTCGCCCTGCACAACAAGAACGTGATCGTCACCGGCGCCACCAAGGGCATCGGCTACGGCATCGCGGCGGTCTTCGCAGCCGCCGGCGCCAACGTCGCCGTCGCCGCCCGCTCGAAGTCCGACCTCGATGCCGCGGTCGCCGCACTCGACGCTCTCGGGCCGGGCAAGGTCATCGGAATCGCCGTCGACGTGGCGGACGCCCAGTCCTGTCAGGCGATGGCCGACGCCACCGTCGAAGCTTTCGGCGGCATCGACGTGTTGTGCGCCAACGCGGGCATCTTCCCCGAGGCGGCGCTGGACACCATGACCCCGAGCGACCTGTCCACCGTGCTCGACGTCAACGTCAAAGGCACCGTCTACTCCGTGCAGGCCTGCCTGGACGCGCTGACCCGAAGTGGTTCCGGACGCGTCGTCATCACGTCCTCGATCACCGGCCCGGTCACCGGGTTCCCCGGTTGGTCGCACTACGGCGCATCGAAGGCCGCGCAACTGGGTTTCATGCGCACCGCCGCCATCGAGCTCGCACCACGGCGCATCACCGTCAACGCGGTGCTGCCCGGCAACATCCTCACCGAGGGACTCAAGGACATGGGCGAGGAGTACCTGGCCGGCATGGCGCGGTCCATCCCGGCCGGAAGGCTCGGCACCCCTGAAGACATCGGGCACCTCGCGGCTTTCCTGGCCACCGACGAAGCCCGCTACCTCACCGGGCAGTCCATCGTCGTCGACGGCGGACAAATCCTGCCCGAATCCCTTGCTGCGCTGGCCGGGTAATCGAGAACCGGCGAGCTGGTCGGTACGGTAAACACATGGACGAAACCGAAGGTGGCCCGGTAGCTGAAGACGTGCGGCGCCGCATCGTCAGCATGCTGGACGCCGGCACCCTTCGGCCCGGCGATCGGCTCGGCTCCGAGCGGGAAATGGCCGAGCAGTTCGCGGTGTCGCGCGCGACATTGCGCAGCGCCCTCGTCCCGCTGAGTCGCGCCGGGATCCTCGAACGACGCACCGGCCGGGCGGGCGGCACCTTCATCAAGACCGGTCTGGTGGAGCGCAACGTCGCCGAACTGTCCGGGCTGCCCAACCGGCTCAAGCAGGGCGGACATTCGACCGCGCGCAGTCGGGTGCTGTCCACGGCACTGCGCGGCGCCACGGCCATCGAGGCCCACCGCCTGGGCGTCAAACCGGAAACCCCACTCGTGGTGATCCAGCGGCTGCGGTACGCCGACGGCTTCCCGCTTTCGGTCGACTGCGCGCACTTCCTGGCCGACCGGGTGCCGGACCTGTTGGAACAGCCCCTCGGCGGGTCGCTCTACGACCTGCTGGCCGTGCGCTACCACCTGGTGCCGTCATCATCGATCGAGAGCATCGAGGTGGTCGGCGCCAACCCCCGAGAAGCTTCCTGGCTGGAAATTCCCACGCGCACTCCCCTATTGGCGATGACCCGCGTCGCCTCCGACGCCGACGGCCAGCCCTTCGAATACTCCGAAGACCTGTTCCGGGCGGACCGCGTCCGCCTCGTCGCGAAGACCACCGTCCTGGCCGAGCGCGAAACCCTCGGCATCGACGGCCGCGTCGAACTCACCGTTACGGCGTAACGGCCCGCTTACGCAGCCGGCGCGTCAGCTGCCCGGAAGGCCACCAGTTGGCCTTACCCACCAGCACCGCCAGCGCCGGCACCGTGATGGTGCGCACGATCAAGGTGTCCAGCAGCAGCCCGACGCCGATGATGAAGCCGCCCTGCACCATCGAGCCGATGCTGCTGAACAGCATCGCGAACATGGGTGCGGCGAAAATCATTCCGGCAGAGGTGATCACGCTGCCGGTGGTGCGGACGGTGCGGATGACGCCCGACCGGATGCCGTTCGGGGACTCGTCGCGAATCCGGGAGATCAACAGCATGTTGTAGTCGGCGCCGACGGCCACCAGCACGATGAAGGCCATCCCCGGGGTACTCGCCGCCATCGGCTGGCCGCCGAAGATCTGCAGCACGATCACCCCGATGCCGAGCGAGGACAGGCACGAAAGAATCACGGTGCCAACGAGATACAGCGGCGCCACCACGGCCCGCAGCAGCAGCACGAGGATCAGGAAGACCACGATCACGGTCATCAGCACGATGTACCGCAGATCTTTGTCGAAGTAGTCCCGCAGTTCGCTGTAGTACGGGGTCATGCCCGACATCGAGATCGACGCGTCGGCCAGCGAGGTGTTGGCCTGCGCCCCTTGCGCCGCGGCGAGGATGGCCTTGACCTGATCCATCGCCTTGGTGTCGTAAGGGTTCAGCTTGGATTCCACCAGGAACCGTGTCGCATGCCCATCCGGCGACATGAAAACCCTTGCCAGGTCTTTGAATTTGTCGTTGCCCAGGATTTCCGGCGAGATGTAGAAGCCCGCCGAGCCTGGATCGGACGCATGCAGTTTCATCGCCAGCAAGAAGGCCGAAGCATGCGACAGGCCCTCGCCCAGCTCCTTGGTCTGGTCGTCGAGGGTGCGCAGCCCTTCGGCGATCTTGCGGCTGCCTTCGGCCAGCGCATTGGCCCCCTGCTCCAGGGACGCCATGCTCTGCTTGGTGCCGTCGGGGTTGCTCATGCCAAGTGAGCGAATGGCTTTCTCGGCCGCGTCCAGCGACGGCTGCATCTTGTGCAGGCCATCCACCAAGTGCTGCATGCGGTCCCGCTGCCCCGTGCAGTTCGGATCGGTGTCGCACGTGGGGTCGTTCTTCATCCCGTCCAGTGCGTCAGTGGCGGTGTCGACCATGTCCTGGAAGTTCTGTTTGCCTGACCGGGGCGGGGTGTTCGGCAGGTCGCCCGACCCGCGGGCATCGTCCAACTCCCGCTGCGCGGCCTGGAACTCCTGCGAGTTCTCCAGCTGATCCTTCAGGCCCGCCATGGTCTTGTTCAGCCCGTCGAGCACGCCCATCGTCTTGGTCAGTTGGGTGCGCACGGTGGCCAGGCTGTCGGCGAGCTTGCCGGCCCCGCCGACCAGCGACTGCCGGGCATCGACGCTGCCGTTGATCTTGTTGGTCGCCTCGGCCAGCTTGTCGCCGATCTCGCCGGCCTGGAAGCTCAGCGTCGCCTGTTCCAGCGGGGCACCGGTGGGCCTGGTGACGCCGCGGACGGCAGAGATGTCCGGCAGCTGACTGACCCGCTGCGCCATCTGCTCGAGGTCCGCGAGCCCCTTGGTGGTCCGTAGATCGTGCGGTGACTGGATGAAAAGGTATTGCGGCGCAGTGACGCTCGCCGGGAAGTGGCGTTCGATCGCGGCCATCCCGACATTGCTCTCGGCCGACGGCGGCAGCGAGGTGCGGGCGTCGTAACTGGTGTGCAACGCGAACACACCCGCGGCCAGCGCGATCAAGACGACCAGGCTGCCCACCAGATGGGCCACCGGATGCCGAACGATGTTGATGCCCGATCGATGCCAGAACCGGCCGGTGAGTTCCCGTCGGGGCTTGATCCAACCGCGCCGGCCGGTCAGCACCAACATGGCCGGCAGCAACGTGACGGCAGCCAGGAATGCCACCGCGATCGAGACGGCCAGCGCCGGCCCGGTGGTGGAGAACACCTTGAGGGTGGTGAAACTCATGCCCAGGAAGGTGACTGCGACGGTGGCCGCGGAGGCGGCGATGACCTTGCCGATAGCGGTCAGCGCCCGGGCCACCGCTTCATCGGAAGCCACTCCCTGCCTGAGGTATTCGTGATACCGGCTGATCAGGAAGACCGCATAGTCCACCCCGGCGCCGATCATCATGGCGCTCATGAACACCACCGTCTGCTGCGAGATCGGCAGACCCATCTGCGCCAATGCGGCCACCACCTGCGTCGCCACACCTTGCGACAAGGTGATGCTCGCGAGCGGCACCAGGATGGTGACGATATTGCGGTACACCACAAACAGAATCAGCAGCACCATGCCCACGGTGGCGGTCTCGATCACCCGCAGATCGCGCAGCCCGAGTTGCTCGCGTTCGGCGACCGTGGCCGTCAGCCCCGTCATGTGCACCGTCAGCGCAGAACCTTGGACGGTGTGGTTGACGATGTTCACGACCCGTTTGTAGGCGTCGTTGGATTCGGGTGAACCCAGCTCCCCCGCGATGCCGACCGGGATGAACCACGCCTTGTTGTCCTTGCTGGCCAACACTTCCCGCATCGGCGGCTGAGAGACGAAGTCCTGCACCATCACGACGTCGCGATCGTCGTGGTGCAGCCGGTCCACCAGGGTGCGGTAGACGTCCTCGTCGGCTTTCGACAGCCCGCGCTCATCGGTGAGCACCACCAGGGCGATGTTCTGGATCCCCGGCTCACCGAACGCCTTGGTCATGTCGCGGGTCGCCGCCATCACCGCGGAGTTACTCGGCAACAACTCCTGGTTGCGGTCGCTGGCCATCTTCATCAGCGGCGGGACCGCCGCCGACAGCACCGCGACCAGCAGGACCCAGGCGCCGATCACCAGCCACGGGCGCCGCTGCACCACTCGCGCCACGAACTCGAACACGCCATTGACCGAAAACTTGTCGGCAATGGTGCGCTGCCGTTCTCCGGTCAACCGCCAGTTCAATTTCACCCTGTCTCACGGCCCAGTCGCGCGCCGTACTCGGTAAGCGATTCGATGGTCAGCATCTCATGGTGCGAGCAGTCCACCGAGTGCACATTGATGTCGCCGGCCACATGCGGGCGCCAGCTCTGCCGCAGGAACGCACCGCGCTCGGCGTCATCCCGTGCCGCCGACACCACGACCACGTCACCGTCGAACACACCGGCTCGGTGCTCGCGGTACAGCGCGACGTTGGTGTCGAAGTTGTCCACCAGCCGGTCCAGCAGCGGGCGGTATGCGGCCAGTGCCCCGTGGTCGAAGGCCGCCAGCTGGTCGCGATCCACCGCCTGGCTGGCCAGGCTGCTGAGGGCGGGTTCGGAGTCGAGCAGGACCAGCTGGTCGACGACGGCGCCGCGCCGCTGCAGCTCAACCGCGACCGCGTGCGCCACCACGCCGCCGAACGACCAGCCGAGCAGGCGATACGGGCCCGACGGATGCGCCGCCTGAATCCGGTCGGCATAGGTCGCCGCCATCTCGCGGATCGATCGCGGCTCCGCCTCCCCGTCCGCCGGGGCCTGCTGGATGCCGATGATCGGGGCCTCCAGGTGGCCGCCGAGCACCTGATACGGCCAGCTGACCCCGCTCACCGCGTGCAGGCAGAACAGCGGGATACCGGTGCCGGGCTTGAGCACCTGCACCGGAGCGATCTCCGCGGCGGCGGTGCCGCCCATGCCCACGGCGGCGGTGCCGCCCATGCCCGCGGCAGTGGTGTTCGTCAGCAGCCGCGCGCTCAACATCTGCACCGTGGGCGCCTCGAAGACGGTGGACACCGTCAGCTCGGCGCTGAGCGCAGCATTTACGGCAGCGATCAGACGCATCGCCGAGATGCTGTCCCCGCCGAGGTCGAAGAAGGACTCGTCAACCCCGACCCGTTCGACCCCGAGGACCCGACCGTAGATGTCGGCCAGCGCCTCCTCGGTCGGATTGCCCGGCGCGCGGTAGCTGCCCGCGCGGTATTCCGGCGCCGGCAGGGCGCGGACGTCGAGCTTGCCGTTGACCGTCATCGGTAGCGCCGGCAGCACCACAACCGCCGCCGGGACCATATGCGTGGGCAGCCGGTCTGCCAGCTGCGTCCGGAGCGCCGCGGGGTCTGCCGTACCGGTCACGTACCCGACCAGACGCTTGTCCCCCGGGCGGTCCTCGCGGGCGATCACCACCGCCTGATCCACGCCATCGAGGCCCGCCAAAACCGTTTGTACTTCGCCGGTTTCGATGCGGAAGCCGCGAATCTTGACCTGCTCGTCGGCCCGGCCGACGTAATGCAGGTGCCCGTCCTCGTCCCAGCGAACCAGGTCGCCGGTGCGGTACATGCGGGTGCCGGGCCCGCCGAACGGGCAGGCCA
>JARLGS010000460.1 GCA_031292695.1 Mycobacterium sp.
CGCCCGCACCATCCGCACCGCGGCGGCCTTCTCTTCCGGACTGTATCGGCGTGTCGTCGGCTTCCCAGGAGACTGTTCTTTCGGCATACCTGCATCCTCGTTTCCAAGGTCAGGAGCCTCCAGCATTTCCAGGGCGATTCAGGTGTCTTCCAGCAAATTGAAGCCAGGCCGACCGGGTTCGAGTTGGCGACCACCACGTTCCAAATGCAGCGCAACCTCATGCCGCTTTCCGGGACCGTGCAGCTCGATAATCGCCTCGAAATGGTAAGTCTTGACGCCGTTGACGACGGCCACCAGCGACGATATGACCCCGAACCTGATGCCGCGGCCGCCGGCTGCATCCTGCTGAAGGCGAAGTTGCGACCAAGCGATGACGGCGGCCGTCACCGCCACAACGAATGCCAGCAGGGACACGGCCAAAGTGAGGTGGTCCAACACAAAGACTCATCGTAGGCAACCGTCCATCGAACTATGTAAGATTCTTGGTATGAAAGACGTGCGTCCGACCCGGGCAGTGGTGCGGGTACTCATGACCTTCCTGGAAGACCTCGAACGGCCAATCTACGGCTACCTGCTGATGACCGAGACCGGATTCAGTTCGGCAAAGACCTACCAAGTGCTCGCACGCCTCACGGCGGCCGGCTGGCTAGACCGTTTCGACGATCCGGACGCGTCGCCGCAAAGCGGCGGCCCGCCGAGAATCACCTACCGCCTCCGCGGGGACGCGGTACCCAAGGCTCGGCGCCTGGTTAACGAGGCGCGGGAGGAATTGACGCCAGCACCGGCACGTCGTTGGGTGCGGGGAACCGCTCGCGCGCTGGGGTTGATCTGATGACTACGACCTTGCTGGCGATTGCCTGGGTGGTGACATTGGTGATCGCCGCGCTCGTCGCTGTCCCGTCCAAAATGATCAGCGATGAGTTGCGAGCACGCGTCGACGACTTGCCTGTTCTGTTTGTGCGGCTAGCGCTCAGGCAGCTCCCCGAGGACATGCGGGCCTACTACGAGCCCGACTGGATGGGCAACGCACTGGCCGCATTCAACGACGAAACCGCGAAGTATCCGGTCAGCCGCTTTGTTCGATCGTTCCGATTCGGATTCTCTCTGCTCGTTGGCGCACGCCAGATCCGCAAGGAAACCAAGGTCGTGCGGCAACTCGCGATGAACGACGAAAACATGGAACGCCCACCACCGTCGTACGCCATGATCGGACCGATTCAGCTGCGGCTTCGCAAGGCGGACGGCACGCTCGTCCCCATCGAGCCCATACAGTCAGACCTGGACAAGATGGCGTCAGAACTCTGGCTAGGGCGGATCCGTGAGATCGCATCGGAGATTAAGCGCCCGGAAGATTGGACGTGCGAGCGGTGGCAGAGGCTGAAGGCCCTGAAGGCCCTTGTCGACATCGACTAGTTGTCGTTCCACACACCAGCCCGCAATGTGCCGTGCAAAACGGCGGTTTCTAGAATCGGGCGCGTTTTGCACGCACCGGCGGACCCTATGGCAACCGGCGCCAGGCCTAATCGGCTTCGAGGGGGCCCCCAAGGTAGTTCGCCACGCCCCGAGGCGTCACCGACTGCCCCGACCTCACCCTCACCGACGTCCGCGCCGCCGCCGTGACCTACCTGCGACGCACCGGCTGGGCCGGCCGACGCAGCCGGCGACGACGAACTGATCGCCGAGGAGGTGAGTTTGAACTGCGGCGAGATCGCCGCCGACTACCCGGCCGGTACCGTGCTGTACGCCAGCTATGACGTCACCAGCGACCTGTGGACATTCACACCGGCCGACCCCACACTCGCCGAGGTGTAAACGAAAACGCCCCGCTCGATGCTGCTGGCGGCGTTCCCCTTCGGCCACTTGCTGCGACAATTAGTCATGCCCCGCACACCGGCGCCCTACCCCGGCCCCACGGTACTGCCCTGGCCGACCGACGTCCCCCCACCACTCTCCGCGCCCCCGCTGACCGACGCCCCCTCCGACGGGCCCAAGGTGATCCGTTGGATCGAGCGGAACTGTGTGTTCGGCGAGGGCGACAAATTCGGGCAGCCGGTCACACTGGAAACCTTCGAGAAGATCTTCCTCATCTGGCTGTTCGAGAAACGACCGGACGGGCGTTACCGGTATCGGCGGGCGCTGCTCGAGGTGCCGAAAGGCAATGGCAAGACCCCGTTGTCGGCGTGGATCGGTGCCTACCAGCTGGCTAACCAGTTCTCCCCGGTGATCCCGGTAGCCGCGGCCTCTTACGATCAGGCGGAGCTACTGTTCGGCGACCTACGCACCACCGTGACGGAATCACCCACATTGCGCGAGGTGATGTCCTCGTTTGAGGCCGAGGTCCAGGTGAAAAACGGCCCCGGCCGCTGCTACAAGATCGCCGCGATCGCCGGCACCAACGACGGCCAGCGCCCGTCCACCTTCCTGGCCGACGAGATCCACGAATGGGTGGGCGGCAACAAAGAACGCGTGCACCTGGTGATCTCCAACGGTGCGACCAAACGCGACGGATCCCTCGTGCTCAACACCACGACACCCGGGTTCGATCTGGACACGCTGGCCGGACGGCTGCACGACTACGGCGTTCGGGTCAACACGGGCGAGATCACCGATGACGAGTTCCTGTTCGTGTGGTGGGGCTGCCCGGCCGACCGGCACGATCTGGACACCGACGAGGGGCTGCTGGCCGCGATCCGCGACGCGAACCCGGCGGCCGACCTGTTCCTGAACACGCGCGACGTCGCCGCCCGCTACCACCAGATCCCGCCCAACGAGTTCTACCGCTATCACTTGGGGCTGTGGGTGGTCGGCGCGCAGGCGTGGCTGCCGGATGGTGCGTGGGACGCCTGCGCCGCACCCGAGGTGACCATCCCCGACGGCGCCGACGTGTGCCTCGGCTTTGACGGATCATTCAACAACGACTCCACCGCGCTGGTGGTGGTGTCCTGCGGCGACGTCCCCCACGTGGATGTTGTTGCGGCCTGGGAGAAGGACCCGCTCGACGGCCCCGACTGGGTTGTCCCGATCGCCGACGTCGAAGACGCCATCCGGCAGGCGTGCCGCAAATGGCAAGTGCGGGAGATCGTTTGCGACCCGTTTCGGTGGGCCCGCACCTACCAGGTCCTCGAGTCCGAGAATCTGCCGGTCGTCGAGTTCCCCCAGAATCCCTCGCACATGACTCCGGCCACGCAGCGGTTCTTTGAAGGCACGATGAACCACGGCCTCACGCACTCGGGGGATCCGCGCCTCGCCCGGCACATCGCCAACACGGTGCTGAAAACGGATTCCCGTGGATCGCGAATCACCAAGGAACACAAGTACTCTGCGAGAAAGATCGACTTAGCTGTCGCGGCATGCATGGCTTTTGACAGGGCATCGGTGACCCCACCCAAGCCCTACGACCTGCTCTATTTGGTCTGGTAGACAAGGAGATTCGATGCCCGGGCCCCCACCCAAGCCAGCTTCGCGGCGTCAAAACAGAGTCACCAAATCGTTGGGCATGGTGCACACCGCCGGCAAAGCCCCCCGCATGCCACGTGGACTGTGCAAGCCAGCGCAGGACGCCTGGGCCGGCTACTGGGGCGACACAGTCTCGGGTGTGACGCGCGAGTCAGACACCGCGCTGGTGTTGCGATGGGTGCGCAACGTCGACCGCTATCACCGATTGATCGCCGAGGCCGACAGATCCCCGATGGTCGCCGGCTCGACGGGCCAGCAGCGCGCCAACCCGATCTACGATCTGGTGCTCAAGATTGAAACGTCGATCAAGGCCGACGAGCAGCAGCTCGGCGTCGGACCGCTCAACCGGTTGCGCCTCGGGATCGCCTTCAGCGAAAGCGCCAAGAGCCTGGCCGAACTGAACGCCGAGGCCGAAGACGACGCCGACAATGATCCCCGGCTGATGCTCATCGGCGACGTGGAAGACCGGGAAAAAACCCACCCCCCGAAATCGGGCTGACCTAGACCCGGCCGGTCTCGCCGGTTTTCGCCGGTATCGGCGCCGATCCGCGCTTATCCGGAATCCGTGTTTGCTCAATAACTTCGGACATGGATGGTATGAAAACCTGTGGCTGGTCTTACGCTGGGTAAATGAATCCACAACAGGGCGGCGAGCTGGGTGTTGGGCAGCCGTGGATCCGCTGACCGGTAGGCCCCGTCCACAGCAACCGGCTCCGCGCCGCGCCAGGTTTTCCTGGACAGCATTGATCGCCGCCGTTCTGGCAGCGGCAGCGCTGGTGATGGCCGTAATCGCCCTCATACGGCCAACCCCGGCAGCTATACCCGCGTCGGCGCCCATCACCACGACACCGGCGCCGATTCCTCCCGTATCAATAACGTCCGCTGTCGCTACCAGCGGCACGGGTCAGAATCAGGTTGTATCACTGTCGATTCCGGCGAATACGTTAGCAGTGGGAACAACCTTCGCAATTAAAGCGTTCGGCGTGCAAGACGCCACCGCCGCCACTGCTGTTAACTTCCAAATACATCTCGGACCCAACAACACCACCAGCGACCCGGTCGTGTCCACCAGTGGCAAGGCCGTGGCGGCCAACGGCGGTGTCGCCACTGACGGGATGCTGACCATTCGCACCACAGGCAGCGGGGGCACCACGATAGCTGGGATTCTCAACACCGTTACAGACGGCGCCACCACGTCAACGACGACAACCAGACAGACAGTGGATACCACCGCCAACAACTTCCTGACCCTGTCCGTTTCAACATCGGCCGGTGTGCACACCATCGAAGTCGCCGCCATCTCTGTCGTGAAGGCATAAAGGCGACTGAATGAACACCCAGGATTGGATCGGACGAGTGCAGTCGATCCTCGATCAGCATCCCGGAACAATTCGGCCGGAAACGTATACGGAACAAATTTGCCTTCGGGGGGGTTGCGGTGGTGCTGCAAATTTTAAAAATCGGATCTTGACGCGCTGACCTGCGGTTATGCGGCAATCTCTCGCTGCCTGCAACGTTGCTGGAGGGCTTCGCGACACGCCGGGAGGGGCGCGGTCGGAGCGATGCTGAGGCTCATGTCAACGGCTTGACCTGCAGCGATGCTGCTATGGCCGAAATATAGTAGACGCGGCGCAGGCGGCCCGAAAGTTAGCTGGAAACTTCAAGCCATTTACCAGCATCAATAGAAATATAGTGAACGTTCGGCCGTCATCCGCTCGGCGTGTCGGGGTTATACCCCCTGGGGTGTGGCGAATTTGACGGCGCGGCAACGGGTTTCGGCTTGTGGAGGTGCTGGTGTCGAACCACGCCAGGGCCGGAGGTTTTGCGGTTCGGACCGCACGGTCCGAACTGGTGCGCCACTCTCTTTCGCGTCTGTGCTGTGAGGTCGCGCGGTTGCACGCCGCGTGCTCAGGCCCGCGGGTCACCCTGCGGTCGGTGTCCGAATGCCCCAAGTCCCACGGAGTGCCAGGCTGGATCCGGTTGCCGCATCGCCAGCAGATGGCTTGTCCGGCTGCGACGATGGGCTCGAGTTGTTCGCGTAGCCGCCGATGATCCGCGTCATACCCGCGCTCGGTGGAGGTGCCGCGGCGGCGGTCCGCTTGGCGTTGGCAGTGATCACAGCGACCGCGCCGGTTCGTGGTCAGCTGCGGGCAGTGGGTGCCGGGTAGGCCGAGGCAGGGGCGCGGTCGGGGCATGGTCTTCCTTAGTTGGTTGACTCGTCTTCGTCGGCGGCGGCCCGGATCGCCAGGTGGTTGAGCAACTGCAGACCGTCGTCGGTGCGAAGCTCGGGCAGCATCGCGACGACGGTGGCGGCGGCGGTGACTGCAAAGTGGGCAAGACCGCCCGGCGCCTCAGCGGCTTCGCGTAGCACCTCGTCGATGGCAGCGCGGTCCTGCGCCATGGCAAGCCGGGCGACTAGGCGCCTTCCTAGGTCAAGTTCTTCGGCGCTGGACGCTAACGTCAGCTTCTCGAGGATCTCCGCCGCGCGGGTGGGAGCGCATAACTGGCGGGTCAACTGCCACAGAATTAACACTGCGGCCTGCGCCAGCCAGTCGA
>JARLGS010000461.1 GCA_031292695.1 Mycobacterium sp.
ACGACCACCTTGGCCCCCCGCGACGCCAGCAGTAGGGCGTACGAGCGCCCCAGCCCGCGGCCGCCGCCGGTGACGACCGCGACGCGCCCGTCGAATCTCAGCTCGGCCATCACGTTCCCAGCTCCAGGCCATCAAGATCGCCGTTGGCCCGCCATTGCTTCAGCACGTCGTCGAAGGCGTAGAAGCCGGGCGCGTACACCTCGCCGAGGAAGGATCGGGTGGCCTTCCCATTCTGGGTGCCGAACCCTTGACCTTCGTTGTTGTAATAGCCTGGTGTGCAGGAGTTGTCGAACGCCGAGTTGTCGAATGCGGATTCGCGGATGGTGGCCACCCAGGCGTCCTGAGCTTCCTGGGCGGGTTCAACGACGGTGGCGCGACGCCTGATCGCCTCAGCGATGATGTAGGCGATGTGCTCGGCCTGCTGCTCCAGCATGGCGGTGGTGTTGGCCGAAACGCCACCCTGGATGAAACCGGTGTGGAACTGGTTGGGGAACCCACGGCTGGTGATGCCGTGCAGTGTCCGGTAGCCGTCGCGCCAGTGGTCGAACAGCGATACGCCGCCACGACCTTCGATGGTGTCGATCGCGTAGCGGCGACTGATCTCGGTAGAGATCTCGAATCCGCTGGCGAAGATCACGCAGTCCACCTCGTACTCGACGCCGCCCGCGACGATGCCGTCCCGGGTCAGCCGATCGACGCCTCTGGATCCAGCCACATCCACCAAAGTCACGTTCGGCCGGTTGAAGGTCGGGAGGTATTCGTCGCTGGATGTCGGTCGCTTGCACATGAATCGGTAGTACGGCTTGAGCGCCTCGGCGGTGTCGGCATCCTCGACGATGGCGGCGATGCGGCGGCGCAGCCGCTCCATGATTTTGTAGTCTTCCTCTTCCCGGATCGCCATGATCTGCTCGACGCCCAGCGACGCCGGGTCACCGCTGGCGGCGATCCTGGCGGTCATATTGCGCCCGAGTTCGGTCCAGAAGTCGCAGACCTGATCTGCCGCGTCGAAGACCACCCCTTCGAACGGCGACCACCGGTGGAAATTCCGTTTGCGCTCGGCCTGCCAGCCCGGCCGGAGCGCCGCCGCCCACTGCGCGTCGGTCGGCTGATTGCCGCGCTCGTCCACCGACGACGGCGTGCGCTGAAAGACGTAGAGGTGCTTGGCATCCCGACCCAGATGCGGGACCAGCTGCACGCCGGTCGCGCCGGTGCCGACGAGTGCCACCCGTTTGTCCGCCAGCTTGTGCAGGCCACCGCCGGCGTCACCGCCGGTGTACTCGTAGTCCCAGCGCGCGGAGTGGAAGACGTGTCCCGCGAAGTCCTTGATCCCGGGAATGCCGGGGAGTTTCGGGCGGTTGTACGAGCCCTGTGTCATGGCGACGAAGCGGGCGCGAATGTCATCGCCCCGATTGGTCCCGAGGCGCCAGCGCTTGATCGACTCGTCCCACCGCACCGTGCGCACCTGGGTCGAGAAGATCGCTCCGGCATAGAGCTCGAAGTGCTTGCCGATGTTGCGACAGTGTTCGAGAATTTCGGCGCCGTCGGCGAACTTCTTCGACGGCATGAAATCCAGCTCTTCCAGCAATGGGATGTAGCAGTACGCGTCGTTGTCGCACTGGATGCCCGGAAAGCGATTCCAGTACCACACGCCGCCGAAGTCGCCGCCCATCTCGATGATGCGCACATCCTCGACACCGGCCTTCTTGAGGTAGGCCCCGGTGAGCAGGCCGGCGATTCCGCCGCCGAGGACCGCCACCTGGATGTCAGCGTCGATCGGCGGGCGAGGCGTCACGGGAGTGTGCGGGTCGGTGTCGGCAAAATCGGCGTAATCCCCAGTGACTTCCAGGTATTGGGACGAGCCTGCCGACTGCAGCCGCCGGGTGCGCTCCTGGGCGTACTTGGCGCGCATCGCATCGATGTCGATGTCGGCCGGGGTCTGGGTCGGCCCGCAGGTGTCGAATAACGTCATCGGTCTGAAAGCTCCTGCGGTTCGCCGGTTCCCATGTACTTGGACAGCTGGTAGTGCAGATTCACGGTGCTGCGTTCGCGGTAGGGGTTGGGCTTGGTGCCGGGGAAGCCGGCCGATTTCATGCCTTGCTGTACCGCGGCCATGTTCGAGAAGTCCTGCGGCAGTACCGACAGCCAGTTCGGGCTGTCTTTCGGTGTGTGCTGCCATTCGGTTTTCGGCTCTTCGCCTTTGGGGTACAGCTCGAACACCGCGACCTCGAAGATGCACTTGTTGGGGTCGTAGCCGGGATCAGGACGGGCGCCGTAGCACAGTGCGCTGGTCAGGCCCTGGCCGATCTGGAAGTTCGGGAAGATCTGCCAGGCGGTACCGCTTTGGCCCAGGATGTCGGCGGGGATGGTCGGCCAGATCACTCCGCGCTCTTCGTCTTCGCGGCGCGCCGAGGCCAGCCAATGCTGCAACACCTCGTCCGCGGGGGTGCCCTCGGGCAGCTCGTCGACCAGTCGCTTGGCGGCGTTCACCAGGGTCTGCGTGGTGGTGGCGTTGGTCTCAGCCATGGTGTACATCTGCATCTCGGCGGTGGAGATGCGCGGGTCGCCGATGCCGAGCCTGATCTTGGACTTGGTCTCCGCCAGATCCTTTGGCGCGTCGTAGCCGATGTTGCTGTGCCGGCCCTGGGCCTTGGCCCAGCCCTTGAATTCGCCGAACTTGTTGAACTCCGGGTGGGTGGTGAACACGTGATAGGTCTCGTTGAAGGCCTCCATCGCGACTTTCCAGTTGCAGTCGAAGGCCAGCCATTTGCGCCACTTGTAGCGCATGTTCTCGAGCCCGAACGCGTCGAGGAGCTTGGCGGCGGGAAACAGGAAGTCCGCCAACGGTTCACAGTCCGGGTCCATGTTGATGAACAGCCAGCCGCCCCAGGTGTCGACGCGCACGGGCGCGAGGTGGGTGTTCTCCGGGGTCAATGCGCCGGTCCAGTCGTCCTGCTCGCGGATATGGGTGCACGCGCCGTCCAAACCGTAAGTCCAGCCGTGGAATCCGCACACAAAGCTCTTGTGCGCGCGGCCGCACGCGTTCTTCTCGCCGTCGGGGGTGTCGACGAGCCGCCTGCCGCGGTGCATGCACACGTTGTGGTGGGCAGCGAAATTGTCCCCGGATGAATTCGCGCCGGTTCGCACCACGATGATGGAGTCGTCGAGGATGTCGTAGGTGAGGTAGCTGCCGATCTCCGGAAGCTCCTCCACGCGGCCGGCCTGTTGCCACACCTTGCGCCACAGTTTGTCTCGTTCGGCTCGTGCATAGTCCGGGCAGATGTAAGCCTCGACGCTGATCGTCATGGGCGCGGAAAGTTCTTCTGTCATCGCTCGTCCTTGTCGAACTTCGTGATGCTGCTTCGGAAGTCGTCGTCTTTGAGGAACAACGAGGTGTGGTCGGCGCCGAGGTGCGACCACTTGAGGTCGAGCCCGCCGTCGACCAGGAGGGTCTGACCGGTGATGTAGCTGGACAGGTCGGACAACAGAAACATGATCGCGCCGGCCTGCTCCTCGGGGCGGCCTCGCCTGCCCATCGCGATGGCCCGGCGGTCGCGGTCGGGATCGTCGGCGACATAGGTGGCCGAGGCCGCTGTTTCGGTCACGCCGGGGGCGACCGCGTTGACGCGGATGTTGTTGGTAGCCAGTTCCAGAGCCATCGTGCGGGTCATCGCGACGACCGCCGCCTTGGCGGTTCCGTAGGCGATGTGGAACGGGGCGGTGTTCATCCCGCTGATCGACGACACCGAGACGAGCGAGCCCGGATTGCCGTGGTCGCGCAGTTCGTTGGCCACGGCCTGGCTCATGAAGAACGCGGTCTCCAAATTGCGGGTGAACAGCTCACGCCAGTCGGTGCGAGTCACCCGGGTCGAGGGCATCCACGTCTGCGGGTCGGCGCCACCGGCGACGTTGACCAAGCCGTACGGACGACCATCGGTTCGACGTACCTGGTCGATCACCGTCGCGATGCCTTCGTCGGTCGAGGCATCCGCTGCCACCGGTACTACCGCAAGCCCCGCTTGTCGCAGCGGGCCGACATGTTGGTCGAGGTTGTCCTGCGAACGGCTGACCGCGATCACTGTGGCGCCGGCCCGGGCCGCCATGGCCGTCACGGTGGTACCGATGCCGCCGCCACCTGCGCCCGACACCACCACGATGCGGCCGTCGAGCCGCAGAGCGCTATCGGGCATCACGCAAATTGTCCGGACAACATATGCACCTCTCGCTATTGGAGAACACTATTCCGCAGGCTTTATCTGGTCGTCAAGGCCCGAATCGGACTTCGCGCGAGCTATTGTCTGGACTAAATGATCTTGCTAACGTCCGAGCCATGAGTAGCCCGGTGTGCCAGTCCCGGTACGTCGCCGGCAGCCCGATCGTCGCCGATGGCTGGCGGGTCGAAGGAGTTACCGCACCCAGCCGGCTGTTCGGCGCCAATGGTCTGCGTACCGGCCCCGACGGGCGCATCTACGTCGCTCAGGTCACCGGTAGCCAGATCAGTGCATTGGATCTGAGCACCGGGACCGTCGATACCGTCAGCCCGAAGGGCGGCGACATCATTTCGCCCGATGACGTGGCCTTCGACGAGCGGGGCAACCTCTTCGCGACCGAGGTGATGGAGGGCCGGGTGAGCGTGCGGGACGCGGCCGGGCGTACTCGGGTGCTGAGTGCCGATCTGCCCTGCGCCAATGGCATCACCACCCACGCCGGCCGGCTGTTCGTCAACGAGTGCCGCGAGGGCGGCCGGCTGCTGGAGCTCGACCTCAACGGGGGCGCGCCGCGGATCATCGCAGAGAACCTGCCGTCACCCAACGCGATGGAGGTGGGGCCCGACGGCCTGCTGTACTTCCCGGTGATGACGGCCAACGAGATCTGGCGCATCGACCCCGACGGCGGTGCGCCGCAACGGGTTGCGGGTGGGCTCGGCGTTCCGGACGCGGTGAAGTTCGACTCCCAGGGCTTCATCGTGTCCACCCAGGTGGCAACCGGACAGGTGCTGCGCATCGACCCGGTCAGCGGTGCACAGACCCAACTGGCACAGCTCACGCCCGGTCTCGACAACCTGACGTTCGTCGGGGACCGACTCTTCACGTCGAACTTCACCGGTGAGATCACGGAGGTCCTAGGCAGCGGCCATACCCGCACGGTCCTCCCTGGCGGGCTGAACTGGCCGCTGGATTTGGAGTTCGGCTCGGACGGACGGTTGTATATCGCCGACGGCACCTACTGCTACCTGATTCGGCCCGACGGGATGCTGCAGACGGTGGGCATGTTGTTCAGCCCCGGCTATCCAGGATTCCTGCGCGGCCTTGCCTCGGCGGGCCCCGGCGAATTCGTGGTGACGACCTCGGGCGGTCAGCTGGCCCGGTATCGGCCTGCCGCCGGCGAAACCGATTATCTCGCAGATGGATTCGACCAACTGTATGGCGTGGCGATCGGTCCGGGCGGAATTGTCTTCGCCGAACTCGGCACGGGCCGGGTGCTGACTCTGAAGAACGGCACCACCGACGTACTGGCCTCCGGGCTGGCGCAGCCGGTGGGCGTGGCGGTCAGCCGCGATGGCACACCGTTGGTGGCGGAGTCCGGTGCGGGTCGGGTGATCAGGCTGGCCGGGGGAGCGCCCGAGACTGTGATCGACGGATTGCAGTGTCCCCAGGGCATTCTCGTCAGAGACGACACGCTCTACGTGGTCGATGCCGGGGCCAAGGCCGTCGTCGGCGTCGACCTGAATACGAACGCGCGCACCACGATAGCGTCTGGACTGCCGATCGGGTCACCGCCGGGCGTCGAGCCCAAACCGCTGAAGGGCATGCCCCCGTTCTCCGGTCCGCAAGGGCCGTTCGCCGGCATCACCGCCGGACCGGATGGAGCCCTCTACATCGCCGCAGACGGTGACGGCAGCGTGCTTGCGCTGCGCCGGAGCCGAACCGCATGACCACCGCCTCTGACCACCGGTACCTGCAGGTGGCGCGCACCCTTCGCAAAGAAATCGTGGACGGGGTGTATCCCGTCGGCTCGCAACTTCCGACCGAGCACGAGTTGTGCGAGCGGTTCGAAGTCAGCCGCTACACGATCCGCGAAGCGCTGCGCCGGTTGCGCGACGACAACCTGGTCGCCTCGCGTCCCCGCACCGGCACGCTGGTTGTTCCACGGCCAGTCGCCAATTCGTATGCCCAGGACGTGATGTCGATCAACGATCTGCTGGAGTTCGCCGAGGGCGCCCAGTTCGCGATCGACGCCACTGCGATGGTGACCATCGACAATCAGTTGTCCTCGCGGACCGGTCTGGCGACCGGTTCCGAGTGGCTTGCGGTGCTTGGCTATCGACGGGCGGAGGGGGCCGCGGTGCCGGTGTGCCGAACCGAGTACTACGTCAACCGGTCGTTCGCCGCGGTGGGCCGGCTACTGCACCGCCACTCCGGTCCTATTTTCCCGTTGATCGAGGACCTGTTCGGGGTGAGCATCGTCGAAGTGCACCAGGAGATCGCGGCGGTGCTGACGTCCGCGGAACTTGCCGCCCAGCTCCACGTCGAGCCGGGCACGGCTGCGCTGGCGATGCAGCGCACCTACACCACCTCAGACGGCGAGGTCGCGCAGGTCACGGTGAACACGCACCCATCGGCACGTTACCGGCACTCGATGACCATGCGCCGGGTCAGGACCTGAGGGTGCACGCGACGCTCGCGGACGCATTGACGGCTGCCGCGCGGTCCACGCCACGACGAACAGTCCTGGTGGACGGCGGTATTCGGCTGGATTGCGAGACTCTCCGCGACCGGGCCACCGCCTTGGCGCACGCCCTGATCGCGCGGATGCCGCCGGGCAGTGTGGTGTCGTTCATGTTGCCCAACTGGCACGAGGCGGCGGTGGTTTATCTGGGGTCGACGTTGGCCGGCATGGTGGTCAATCCGATCCTGCCGTCGCTGCGCGAGCACGAGCTGCGTTTCATCCTGTCCGACAGTGAATCTCGGATGATCTTCGTTCCCGCGCAATTCCGTGGCCACGATTACGTGGCGATGCTGGCCGGGGCCGTGGGCGAACTGGCGTCGCCCCCGGAGATCGTGGTACTGCGCGGCGTCCCGGGTCCGCATACCGCCTATTCGTCGTTGTTCGATGAGTCGCCGGGCGCAGTACCAGTATTGAATCCCCGCGCGGTTCGCCTGCTCATGTACACCTCGGGCACCACTGGCCGGCCCAAAGGCGTGCTGCACAGCCATGATTCGATTCACGCGTTGATCCGCCAACTCGGTGAGCACTGGGACGTCGAACCCGGCGACACCTTCTTGGTTCCCTCGCCGGTCGCCCATATCGGGGGATCGATCTACGCGTTCGAATGCCCACTGCTGCTCGGCACCACTGCAGTGCTGATGGAGCGCTGGGACCCTGACGACGCGGTCGGCCGAATGATTGCCGAACGGTGCACCCACATGGCCGGCGCCACCCCCTTCCTGGACGGTCTGCTCGATGCTGCGCAACGGGCCGGCGCCCGACTACCCGCCCTGAAAGTGTTCGTCTGCGGCGGCGCAGCTGTGCACCCTCCGCTGATCCGGCGCGCCGCGGCATATTTCGCCGGGGCATGGATCACCCGGGTATACGGGTCCACTGAGGTGCCGGTCACCACCGTCGGCTCTCGAGATGACCCGGACGCTGCCGCAGACACCGACGGCCGCGCCGGAATCGCCGAGATCAAGCTCGTCGACGGCGAGATCCGGGTCCGTGGACCACAGATGTTCGTCGGATATCTGCATGCCGAGGACGGCCGCAACGCCTTTGACGACGAAGGCTTCTTCCGCAGCGGCGACCTGGGCCGCTGGGACGACGCCGACCATCTGGTGGTGACGGGCAGGGCGAAGGACATCATCATCCGCAACGGCGAGAACATCTCGCCGAAGGAAGTCGAGGACATGCTCCTCGGCCATCCCGGTATTGCCGAGGTGGCGGTCGTCGGGCTGCCCGACGCCCGCACCGGGGAACGGGCCTGCGCCGTGATCGTCGCCACCGCCGAACCCGCGCCCGGACTCGACGATCTGCGCGAGCTGCTCCTGAGTCGGGGCCTCGCCACCTTCAAAGTGCCAGAGCAGGTGGTGGTCGCGGATGCACTGCCGAAGAACGATGCGGGCAAGGTACTGAAGCATGAGATCAGGGCGGGGCTGACATGCAGGTAGCGATCGTGACGGGGGCCAGTAGTGGTATCGGGTTCGGTTGTGCCACAAAGCTCGTCGAAGCGGGTATGGCCGTTCTGGGGACAGGCCGGGACGAGGCCAGGCTCGCCGAGCTCGAGCGCGCGATCGACGACCCCGAGCGCATCGCCACCATCGCCGTGGACCTCACTTCCCCTGACGCGCCGGCTCGCATTGTGGAGGCCGCGCTGCGGCGGTGGAGCCGGATCGACTTCCTGGTCAACAATGCCGGTGTGGGCAGCCCGAAGCCACTGCATGAGACCGATGACGAGACGTTGGACCACTTCCTCGGGCTGATGTTGCGCGCGCCCTTCCGGCTGACGCGGGAAGTGTTGCCGCACTTGCGGCCCGGCTCGGCGATCATCAACGTGACGTCCACCTTTGCCGTGGTCGGTGGCCTGCGTGGTGGCGCCTACTCCGCCGCCAAGGGAGGCATGACGGCATTGACCACCCATATCGCGTGCCAGTACGGCGCACAGGGTATCCGCTGCAATGCGGTCGCCCCCGGCGTGACAGTGACGCCGATGGTGGCGCAGCGGTTGGCAGATCCGCGGTTCCGCAAGATCAACACGGAGATGACGCCGCATGTGCGGCTCGGCACGGTCGACGATATCGCCAGTACCGTGGCGTTCCTGTGCTCAGAGGGAGGCAGTTTCATCAATGGGCAGACCATCGCCGTCGACGGCGGATGGAGTTCCACGAAGTTCCTGTCCGATTTCGCGCTGAACTCGGAGTGGGTCGGGCCGGATCGGCCCGCCAGTCGGGGAGGTGTCACGTAAGACGCCACCTGTCCGACCAGGTGATCCAGCTCCGGCTCCCGGCCGGCTGCAGCTAATTGGAGGTCACCAGGTATCTGGCTGGGGTTGCCGAGTATTGCTCCGGATCAGGCGTCGCGGACGGCAATACCGCGCACCACCGTGTCGCGGGCGGTGAGCAGCGCGGCCCGTTTGCCTTGTGCTGCAACGATGTTCTGAGGCATCCATAAGACGTCCATCACGCAGCGGGCGAGTACCTCGCGGTTCGGGCTGCCGATGCGGATGTCGTTGGACCGCAAGCCTTGTGCCAGCAAGGTTTTGAGCTGCTGCATCCGCATCGTGAAGGCCAGGCCGATGAGCGGGGTGTCCGGCGGTGACTGCCGCATCCAGGCCAGCTGGATCTTCCATTCATCTGGGAAGCGATCCAATGCGTTGATGTTCACCCAGCTCAGCGCGTCGAGCTTCTGGACGGGCGTCGCGTCGGCCTTCAGCACGCTGTCGAAACCGCCGCCGACCTTCCACCCGAACGAGGTCATGATCGAGGCCAGCAGCTGCTCTTTTGACCCGATCAGACGGTACACGGTGCCGATTCCCAGCCCGGCCGCCGAGGCGATATCGCGGATCGTCGTGACCTCGTAACCTCTGCGGCCGAATTCCGCCCGCGCTACGGAACGGACGTGGGCCGCTTTGTCGTTGTCTTCCGAATCGCCGTCATCCGACCAGGTTTCGATCGCAGCCTTGGCCACCGCGAAAGCGGGGGACGAGTCCAGTTCAGCGTCGTCAGGCGAGCGATCGGCCAGGCCGCTCAGCATGATTCGGCACATGACGGCGGCCGCCGCATCCGGCGAGGCGTTGTGGCGGATGACGTCGAGCCCGATGTGCATCATCGACTGACAGATGCGGTCGGCCAGAGTCGGCAGATCGGTGAGTTCCGGCCGC
>JARLGS010000462.1 GCA_031292695.1 Mycobacterium sp.
CGCATTCTTTACCGGATCGAGCAGCCGAAAGCCTTCGCGGGTAGCCCATCCGGGCAGTCCCGTGCGGTCCAGTAACGTGGCGACCGCGTCTGCGGCGAACTCCATAACCGGTTCGGGCAACGAAAATATCGACACCGACTTGGTGTCGACCGGGCTACCGAAGGAGATGACGCTCGCCAGTCCTGCACCGCGGCGGTAGGCGGCGACAGAGTAGGAGAACACGCCTCCCTGGCTGTATCCGCCGAGGTGGACGTCTCTGCCCGTCAGGTCCCGAACCCGGTCGACGATCTCGCTAGTCGCAACGATGTGATCGGCGAGTGTCCGCTGCAGCCCACCTTCCTCATGTTCGGGTGCGCCGAAGTCGACCACCCACGGGTCGATGCCGTGCTCATGCAGCACGCTCACCGCCGACGAGGTAGAGGACACGTCGTAGACGTCGGCCACGAACATCATCGGCGGGACGAGAACCACCGCCGGCCGTCCGGTGCTGTCACTATCCGGGAAATACCGGCGCAACCGGTACATCGGCTCCTTTGCAACCACCTCGAATGGCGAGCCGCTCTCGCCGGTCTCGAACCCACCGTGCATGAGCAGCTGCGCCGCGTTCATTGCCACCGCACCGAGTTGGTCGGTCCGTTTAGCCAATCCCACCCGTTCCATGAGGGCAGCTGCTCGATTCGAGATGTTCACGGCAATCCGTTCAAGTAAAACTAGTCAGAGCTGACTGGATTATGTTCCAGTAAAGCAGGGATCGCCGGGTCGGTCAATACCTCCGTCCCGGGGTTGTAGCCGGGCACTTGGTTATCGGACCCGAACCATGGCTGCTTCGTCGGACCATTGACCCGCCGCAGCGCGACCGATAGCCTGCAAAACAGTCAAAACTGACTAATTCAGGAGTATGTCAATCGGAATGCACAACACCAATTTGTCAGTATTTGCCGAGGAACACGGCGACCGGCTGACGATGCCGGAACTGATGCAGATGGTCGCCGGGCTGCTCCCTGCCGGCCACGAGACCACAACCAACCTGATCGCCCATACCGTCGTCGAATTAGCCCACCACCCAACAGAACTCGCGCGGCTCCGGGCAGACCCCGAACTCATCACGTCGGCCGTCGAAGAGGTCGCTCGACTGGGCGGACCGACCTTCGGACTGCTACGTGTGGCGGCGGCTGAAACCGAGATCGCCGGAGTGGAGGTCGGGGAAGGCGAGCTCGTCATTCTCTGGGCGAGCGCGGCGCACCGCGACCCGGACGTTTTCGACCGGCCGGAGACCTTCGATGTCGGAAGGGACCCGAACCCGCACTTCGCGTTCTCCCATGGGCCCCATTTTTGTCTCGGCGCCCAGTTGGCCCGGATGGAAGCGCGGATCGTGCTCGCGCATCTCCTCGACTCGACATCCAGTTTCGATCTGCTCAGCGAGGAACTTCCGTTGCACCCCAGCCCAATCCTGCGCGGCTACACCGAACTACCCGTGCGCTTGACGCCACGCGGGTGATCGTTTAAGTCAGGCTGGCGCGGCGAGGAGGTCTTCTCGGTTCGCGTCGCGGAGGAGCTTCTCGTATACGGGGATCAGCCGTTCGCCCAGGTTCTGCATCCGAAGAAGCTTGCGCGCCGATCCACGAACCCTGACTCGGCAGGTCGCGAGCAGCGTGGCCGGTGGGATGCGTCCGAGCCACACCGCGTGAGCGACATCGGCCTCCATGTCCAGCTCGAAAGCGGCGGCCACGCCGGTCCCGGCTTCGCCCAGAAACACCTTCTTTCCGGGAAAGTCGATGACGAGCACGCAATCGGGGTCGGTCAACCGGAGTCGGGCCACCATCCCGGTAGCTGCAGCGACGTCGGCGAGCGTCTCATCGGCGACAACGTATTCGAACAATCCCCCGAGGTGACGGTAGACCTCGTCGGCATCGCGGAATATGGGCACCATTGACCTCACAATCCAAAGGGTTGGCCGAGGCCCGACGGTGCCAAGATTGACCCGCAATCACAGAGCCCAGCTGCAAAGTAGTCGAGGTTGACGGTTTCAGCACGCAGGCTTCTGCGCCGCCTTCGACGAGTACATCACTCCGGCGTACGGATGCCCGTGGTTTCTTCGGACGTCTGCGCACCGCCCGTTGCCGGCACATCCCCATTCGAAGCCGGGCGCATCCGCGCTGAAAAAAGGCGATCCGATCGTTGACCTGCGAGAGGTTTGGTGTTAACTTAAAAACGGTCAAACCTGACTAGTTTAGGAACCAGCCGCGGCAACAGTCGCGGCGAAAGGATCGGCAGGCAGTGGACATCCTCGGCGCGGCGTCGCGATGAGCGGGCACCAGGGAAGCATCATCCTGCGCCTCGTCAACCCGGTGGTCCGTGTGGTGTGCCAATCGGCGTGGCGTCGCTACCACGACGACCTCGACGCAATGCGGACATTCCTCGACCGTGCCGGTGCAGCGTCGGGCCTTCTCGCCCCGCCCGCAGCTGGGTGCCGGATCGTCGACGGGGAGCTGGGCGGTCTGGCCACCCGCGAATTCCACCCTAAACACGCGCAGCAGGGACGCACTGTGCTGTATCTGCACGGTGGTGGATTCATGGTGTACACGCGCAGTGCCTACACCGGATTTCTCTCCCGGCTGGCGAATGACCTGCGGGCCCGCGTCATCGTGCCGGCCTACCGGCTGGCTCCGGAGCACCCGTTTCCGGCGGCCATCGACGTTTGTCTGCGCGCCTATGAGGCATTACTTGACGCCGGGCAAGAGACGGGTCAGTTGATGATCGCG
>JARLGS010000463.1 GCA_031292695.1 Mycobacterium sp.
TGACCGTTACGGTGTAGGTGGTGCCGCTGCCGGTGACCGAGGAGATGGTCCCGGACACATTGTTGCTGCGGACCAAGGTGAAATCCGACGCGTCGACCTGGGTGACGCTCTCGGAGAAGGTGACGTCGAAGGTCTCGGTGGCGTCATGGTTGGTGGCGTTATGGGCGGGGTCGCGGGTGATCGACGTGACGGTCGGGGCGGTGACTTCGTTGAGATCGGTCGAGGTGAGGCCAAACAACGCCGCGGTATTCTTGCCGGAAGTGCCTTCGATAGCGGTTCCCGTACTGCCGTGGGCGGTGATGACGCCGCTTCCGTTGATGGCCATGCCAGCGCCGCCGCTCGTCGGCGCGAACAGGCCACCAAGGCTGTTGGACGAGCTGCTGGTGAACCCCTCGATGGAGTTCGTCGTAGCGCTGCTCGCACCCGGCGTGATGTCCCAGACGAAGGCTTCGGTTTGGTTGCTGCCAGGCGGCGAGATAGTCGTGCCGCCGAAGTATTCAGTCGCGCTGCTGGACGAATTGATCGTCCCGCCGACGACGATGTCTCCGGCCGCATCGATGACGATCGCCGATGATTGGTCCGTTGCATACCGTGTGTTGTCGCTTTCCGTCAGCACCCACTTGGCCGTCCCACTCGTGTCCAATTGCTCGACGAACACGCGAGTGGAAGAATAGCTGTAGGAAACCTTGGTGTGGAGAAGCGTGCCGTCGATCGTGGTGCCATCATTATACGTGCCGGTGATGGCCGGCCCGTATTGATCGATGGCGATGCCGGTGACCGAATCGATAGGCCAGGACGTGCCTGTCGTAGTGGCAACCGCGTTTTCCCACTGGAAGTTGCCGCTCGAATTCAATTTCGCGATAAAGGCGGCATACTGGCTGGTGCTGGTCGGGGTCGAGACGGTAACGGAAGTGCCATTGTTGCCGTTGAACACGGCACCATTAATCGTGCCGCCGACGTAGACATTGTCCGAACTGTCGAGCGCAATGGCGGCAACTGTATTTGTGTAACTCGTGACGTCGCCGTTGCTATTTATGTAAGTCTGGTTGGTAATCGTGGCATGCCAATCGATCGAACCTGAAGAGCTGGCCTCGAATATTACCGACCCATCATACAGCGACGACGCCAGTGAGACCGCCGACCCGCTGACGGTGGTCGCCCCGCTTTGTGGAGTGAGATGGACAGTCCCATTGCCAGTATAATATTGCACCGCAGCAAAAACATTGCTGCTTGAATCTGTGGTTACAACAGGGAGCTGAGCGCCCGCGACGGTACCTGAGGCGCCAGCAATTAGGAAATCCCATTCGAAGGTCGTGCCTGTGCCGCTATTGAGATATTGAGCGACAAAAGCAGCGTTATTTTCAGTCGTCCCTCCGTTGCCACCGCTGGCAGAGTGACTGCCGTCGAAATTAATCTTGGTTTCAAACGAGCCACCGAGGTAGATGGTCGAACCGTTAGGCGTCACCGCTATCGAGGGCGCGTCAGTGTAGACCGAGTACTCGGCGGTCCGGACCAGATCGTCGACCCACTTGAGCGTGCCGGTGGACGTATATTCGGCCATGAATATATCGCCCTGAGCGCCACCCGTACTGGTCTTCGACGTGCCGCCGAAATCCACCGAGCCATTGAAAACGCCGGCGACATAGATGTTGCCGGAGGAGTCCGTGGCGGTCGAGGTGATCTTCACGGCACTCGAGTTTTCCAGCGCCAGCAGGCCGGACAGCAGCAGCCCGTCGAACGACTGCAGCGCCGCCAGATCGGCCGGCAATGCGACCGGTGTTACGCCGGTCGATGCTTCGAGCGTCCAGTTGCCGCCGAGCGCGGTCGCGCCGGTGGCGTCGGTCGAGCCGGCGACGTCGCGCCCGGTCGCGGTCTTCAGCGCTTCGAGAAAACCGGCACCGGCCGCCGAAACGTCGCAA
>JARLGS010000464.1 GCA_031292695.1 Mycobacterium sp.
ACCGAACGCAACCTGCAGCGCCAACCTGTCGATCACGTCGACCGGCACCGCCACGGTGACGGACAACGCCGGGACCGTACCGTCTTCGGTCGCAGTGGGATGGACCGTCACGGGAGACGCCGGGGCAGGGGTGCCGTCGGGCACCACGGTCGTGTCCGTGAGTGGGAGCACCCTTACCCTCTCGAACGCGATTCCATCCTCGGTCACGACCATCTTCTTCCCTGGGCATCCGCCCGTCTTGTCGGTGACCGACCCCAACAGTTAGGCAAGACCGCTCAACGTGTGACCACGCGTGGAGCGGCGAAGGAGAAGTGCCCCCGGCCCGGGGGTCGGCGATCAGGTCGCCGGCCCCCGGGCCGAAGGGCGTAAAAGAACAGGTGTCCGAGCGTCGCCCGTGAGCACTCGAGCCCAGTGAGGAAGCCAGGACCGATGACCATGACCCAGACCCGGGGCAGGCCCACATTCCCCCGCCCGCGACAGTCCGAGCGCCGACCACGCCGCGGTATTGCCGTGGCCGCCCAGGTCGTGGGTGGAGCGCTCCTCGTGGCGGGGATCGTCTTGGCCCTTGTTCCTAGCGATGCCGAGGCCGCCACGCTCACCGCGGGCCCGGTGACCTTGACCCCGGGCTCGCCGTACCACAGCGGACAGAGCATCGACATCACGGTCGCCGCCAACGCCACCCTGGCGGCTTCCAACCGCGCCACGGCGGGTTTCCCGAGCGGTGCCGTGGCCATCAAGGTCGAGGAATGCGCCGACCCGGGCGGTCTCTCGGCGAATCTGCCCAAGAAACCCAGTCAGTGCGACTACAACACCGTGGACTCGGTTCCCGGTGCAGGGGCGGACGGCAGCCTGATCATGAAGGGCTACACCATGTACGCCCTTCCCGACGCCATTGTGTTCGGCGAGCCGTCGGACCAGACCCCGGCCTGTGGCAGTGGTCAAGACGAATGCGTGCTCGGGATTTTCACCAATCTCAACGACTTCACCAAACCCCACATCTTCTCGGGGCCGTTCAACGTGGGCCCGGATCCCCAGGCGGAGAACGCCATCGTGAACGGAAGCCCGTCTCCCGCGGTCACAGGTCACCAGGCGACGGCCGCAGCCACCAGCCCGTCCACACTCGCCAACACCGGCGACCCCGGTCTGCCGTGGTTGCTCGGAGGGGGCTCGGCACTCCTGGTGGCGGGAACCCTGAGTCGCCGGCTGCTCCGGCGGTCTCGGGCCGTGGCCGGAGCTGTTCCCGCACGCAGTGGCAGCGGACGGTAGCGAAGCCGTGGGATCGGCGCTCAGGCGACCCCGCTACCCCGAAATAGGACGCTCCACTGCGCACCACAGGCGTACTGGGTGGTTCTGGAGGACGCGGACCAATAGCCGCGCCATGCTGGTGGCCCAGTTGACTGGCGTCACCCTCGTGGTGCTGGGCGGCATCGGCGCGGCCCTTTCGACAAGTGCTCAGGCGGCGACCCTTACGAGCGGGGCGGTCACGATCAGCACAATCGGTACCGTCACAGCGGGATTGCCGTTCTCGAGCGGACAGACGATCGACATCTCGGTGACCGCCAACACCACCATGAACAATGCCAGCCTGACCGCGGCGGGTTTTCCCAGCGGGGCCGTCGCCATCAAAGCGTTGGAATGTGCTGACCCCGGTGGCCTGGTCGCCAATCTGCCCACAAAGCCGACCGAGTGCCAGCCTGACACGGTCGACTCGATCCCGGGGGCCGCGACAGACGGGAGCATGAACTTCGCCATCTACACGGTGTATGCACTGCCCGAC
The DNA here is from genome assembly GCA_031292695.1 of Mycobacterium sp. Lineage (GTDB taxonomy): Bacteria > Actinomycetota > Actinomycetes > Mycobacteriales > Mycobacteriaceae > Mycobacterium. The sequence continues at coordinate 1,778 of JARLGS010000464.1, forward strand.
ACCATCGTGTTCGGTGAGCCGACTGACGGCACGCCAGTGTGCGACAACGGCGACGCCTGCGTGGTGGGGCTCTTCTCCAATCAGAACGACTTCTCGAAGCCGCATCTCTTTACGGCGCCCTTCTACGTTGCCCCGAACGCCGACGACGGTGGAGAGAACCCTGGTGACGGCTCCCCGTTGGCGGCTACTCCGGTATCGCCCACGGAGTCGACCGTGGTGGCGAGTCCGTCCACCGCCACTGCCGACGGTGTGGACAGCTCCAAAGTGACGGTCACGCTCGAGGATACCCATGGGGTTCCGGTGGAGGGCGGCAAGCAGGTCACCCTCACCCAGGGCTCGGGCCAATCGGCGATCACCGTTGCTGGCGCCGCGACCGATACAGCCACGACCGACGCCACCACCGGTATCGCCAGCTTCACGGTGACCGACACCAAGACGGAGGCCGTCACCTATACGGCCACCGACACCACTGACGGCGTGACGCTGACCGGCACTGCCACGGTGACGTTCGAGGCTCCTGTGGTCACGCCGGCCAATTCCTCGGTCACGGCGTCGTCGAGCAATGTGGCAAGTGGTGGCTCGGTCACGATAACCATCACTTTGGAGGATCAAGCGGTGTCGCCGCAGCCCGTGGCCGACAAAGTGGTGTCGCTCTCGGATGGAACCGGGCACGCCACCATTACCGCCGCGGCGGCGACGACCAATACCTCGGGCCAGGCCACGTTCACGGCGACCGACTCCACTGACGAGGTCGTGACCTTCACGGCGACCGACTCCACCGACAGCATCGTGCTTAGCGGGAAGAGTGCCAGCGTCACATTCGGCACCGTGGCGGTGTCGGGTTCATCATCAACCGTGTCAGCGTCGCCGACCGTGGTGTCATCGGTCGCATCGGCCGGAGTACTGCCCACCGGCACCATTGCCGTGACGCTGTTGGCCAGTGATGGCACGAGCCCTGTGTCCGGAAAGACCGTGACGTTGTCGGCGTCCTCCTCCAATGCCCAGATCACCTCGGCAACCTCGCCAGACGTCACCGACGCCGAAGGACAGGCGACCTTCACCGTCGCCGACGGTACGGCGGAGGTGGTGACCTTCACCGCGACGGACACCACCGACGGCGTCTCGATCACGAAGGGTGCCGTAGTCACCTTCGAGTTGCCCGCAGCTTCGGGGTCGACGTCGGTGCTCACCGCGTCGAAGTCGACGGCCCCGGCCGACGGCGTCACAGCGGTCGCACTCACGGTCACGCTCACAGACCAATTCGGGCACCCCCTCGCCGGCAAAATGCTCACGGTGTCGGGCTCTCCATCCGCCACCACCCGGGTGGCCCCACAGACTGAGTCGACCAGCGTCCCAGCCGGAACGACAGACACCACCGGAAGAGCGACCTTCGATGCCTACGACACGACGGCCGAGACGGTGACGTACTCAGCCGTCGATACCAGTGACGGAATCACGTTGACGCAGACGGTGGGCGTGACGTTCACTGCTACCGCCCCACAGGTGGACAACTGCACCGTGTCGGCCAACCCGCTCGGCGTGGCGGCGGACGGAAAGACGTCGTCGACCGTGACCGTGACGCTGGACGACCACAACAGCAACCCGGTGTCCGGCAAGGCCATCTCGTTGGCGGCCGCGGGGGGAAGCTCGGTGATCACTCCCGTCTCGCCGACCACCGACGCTCAGGGTCAGGCCACGTTTGGGGTCACTGATAGCACGAGCGAAGTCGTCCTGTACACGGCGACGGACACCACCGACAACCTCGTGCTGGCCGGGCAGGGCGCGTTGGTCACCTTTGGCACGCCGCCCCCAGTGGTGCCGGCAGTCGCCGACTCCACGATGGTGGCGGAGCCATCACAGGTACCGGCAGACGGTTCCACATTGGCGACAATCACGGTTGTGCTGGCCGACGCCGATGGCAATGCCGTGTCGGGCAAAACGGTGGCCCTCAATCCGTCGAGCGGCGATTCGTCGGTGACGACCGTCAGTGGAACCACCGATGGCAACGGTGAGGCGACCTTCACCGTAACGGACAAGACGGCGCAGAGCGTCACCTACACCGCCACCGACGTTACCGACACCCTGCCCATCACTGGCCAGAGCGTCACGGTTGCGTTCGCCACGCCCTCAGCATCGTCAGCTACGGCCGGTCAGACATCGGCCACGTCGACCTCGACCACGACCACTTCGACACCCTCGGCAGGGTCGACCACCACGACCACGACACCGGCGGCGACGTCGGTCTCCAGCGCGTCTGCTACCGGGAACACGGGGACGTCGGATTCGTCAGCGACGCCGACCTCCGAGAGTTCCGGGGGCACGCTGGCGCTCACCGGGACGCCGAGCCTGCTGCCCGGAGTGATCGCCTTGGGCTGTGTCCTCTTGGCGCTGGGGACCGTCGGCCGGCTCCGGCTCACCCGGAAGACGCAGAAGGCGGCGCCTGCTGCGGGAGTCCGAACGTGAGCGGCTGCCGTCTGGGCGGTGCGGGCACTGGAACCCGGTGTCGTTTTCGTGGGTCCTGGCGGCGGGCCGTTCGAACCACGGCGGTGCGTCGACACCGCTGGGTGGGCCCATGAGCCGGTCACCCAGGGCCCCGCGAAACGAAAGCCCTTCCCGGGGGAGTGGTTGGGTCGTCGATCGACCGATGATGTTCATGGGCACTATGGGTGGGCGGCGACTGGGGCTGAGGGACATGTCATGACGGTCGTCGCCCCCCGCGCAATGGACCCCACGCTCGACGAGGTGTCGATCGAGCTCACCCCAGTGCACACGCCCGCTGACCGTCGGTTCTTCGGCCTGTTGGCGTGCAGCGCGGCCATCATGTTCATGCTCCTCGTGTCGATCATGGTCTTTCTCGCTTACCATGGCTGGTGGGCTCTTTCGCATTTCAAGCTGAAGTTCTTCCTCGGCACAACCTGGTCGGCGCCCGCCCACCCCGGCGTCCTTGCCCTGATCGGCGGTTCGGTTGCCATCGCGCTGGTGGCCCTGGTCTTCGCGCTGCCGATCTCGATCGCCACTGCCCTCATGATCAACGAGTTCGCCCCCGCCCGGCTTCGCAAGTGGCTAACGACCCTGATCGACCTCCTGGCCACGGTTCCCAGCATCGTGTACGGGTTTTGGGGTCTTGAGGCTCTGAGCCCGTGGCTCAACGGGACATCGGAGTGGATCGTGAAGCACCTCGGCTTCATCCCGATCTTCCGAACGAATTACGCCGGTAGCTATGAGCACTCCATCTTCATCTGCGGGATCGTCGTCTCGATCATGATCACCCCGGTGATCACCTCCATCACCAGGGAGGTGATGGCTCAGGCGCCACGTGAGGCCTGCGAGGCCGCCCTGGCTCTGGGCGGGACCCGATGGGGGATGATTACCGACGTCGTCCTACCCTTTTCCCGAAGCGGCATGGTGGGCGCTACCCTGCTCGGTCTGAGCCGGGCCATGGGCGAGACCATCGCCATCCTGCTCATCCTGTCGAGCAACTCGACCGCCCTCACCGGGCACATCATGGGTCCCGAGGGCTCCACGGTAGCCAAGCAGATAGGCACGGACTTCACCATTTCAAGCACGCAGGGTCAGAGCGAGCTGGTGCTCGCCGGGCTCACGCTGTTCGCTACCACCCTGATCTTCAGCCTGGGCGGCCGCATCATCGTCCAGCGTGGAACGGGCCCGCGGCGATGAACTCGACCATCTCCGTCAGCCCCCCGAGCCCAGTCAGCGCCATGACCGCCACCGGTCTCGACGTCGCCGTCAGGATCCCGCCACCCCCGCCGCCATCGGGGCTCCCACCACCGGGAGGCAAGCCGTCGAGTTCCGGCCCGCGTCGCTCCCGAGGTCCCGTTGTCGAGCTGGTGGGCAGCGCACTAGCCGCTGGGGCATCCGTCTGGTTGGTCTTCACCATCGCGGGACTATCGGCCCCCTTCGGCCTCTTCGTGAGTTCGTTTCTATTATTCCTGGTGATCTACGGCGTCGTATGTCACAGTCTGCACGGGACGCTGGTCATGAAGGACCGCCTGGCTACCGTGGCGGTGTGGGGGGGATCGCTCACCGCCCTTCTCGCCCTGGTGGCGGTCATCGGCTTCGTGGTGTTCAAGGGCGCCCCCGTAGTGTTCGCTCGTTTCCCCCATTTCCTCTTGGCTGACATGTCGAATTTCGGGGGTAGCTCGCCCGTGACCAACGCGGGAGTGGGTGCCGCCATCGTGGGGTCGCTCGAACAGGTGGGCCTCGCCACCCTGATCAGCGTCCCCCTCGCCGTCCTCACTGCCACCTATCTGGTGAATTCGAACAGCACACTCTCCCGGGTCGTGCGCAACGTCGTCGACGCCATGACGGGGACACCGTCGATCATCGCCGGGATCTTCATCTACATCATCCTGGTGAAGCCGCGTGGCACCAACGGCCTCGACGGCCTAGCAGCGGGGCTGGCCCTGAGCGTGCTCATGCTCCCGCTCGTCACGCGGGCCGCCGTAGAGGTCATCATCATCGTGCCGGAGGCGTTGCGAGAGGCAGCCCTGGCCCTGGGGGCTCCGCAATGGCGGGTGATACTCCAGATCGTCCTCCCCACAGCACGCGCCGGTCTCATCACCGCTGCCATCCTGGGTGTCGCCCGGACCGCCGGCGAGACGGCCGAGGTTTTGTTCACCGCGGGCGGGAACGTCCACTACAACTTCAGTCCTCTCGCCCCCTATCAGTCCGACCTGCCCCTGCAGATCTACTCGCTGATCAACCAGCCGTCTGTAAACGCCATCAGGGTGGCATGGGGAGTCGCCTTCGTACTTGTCGCCCTGGTCCTCGCCCTGTTCGTGGCGGCCCGCGCCGCCGGTGCAGCCGGTACAGGCAGGGTCTCCAGGCAACTTCGCCAACGTAAGGCGCGCAAACGATCGATGACCATGACAAAGGAGCCGTCGCCATGACCTTCAGAAACCGACGCGTGGAACGCGGGGGCGCCCGGGCAAAGTGTCTGCAACTCGTTGGCGGCTTGGCCGTGCTCGTTGCCGCATCACTGGCCAGTACCCTCGCCGTCGCCGCCCCGGCCGGTGCCGCTACGTCTCTCAACGGAGGAGGCTCGTCATTCGCCGCTCCCGCCATCACGCAGTGGGACACCAACGTCAGCCACGCCCCGTACTCGTTGAGCGTGAACTACACCACGAGCTCTTCGGGCCAGGGTCGTTACTTCTTCACCAACGAGACTGTCGACTTCGCCGTGAGCGACACCGGCTACGTCAACTCGAGCATCGGCACCACCCCTCCCTCGTTTCCGTACCAGTTCATTCCCATAACCGCCGCCGGGGTGGCCTTCATGTACAACGTCCCTGGCCTTACCCAGACACTCGAACTGACGAGCTACACGGCCTGCCTGCTCCTCACCGGGCAGATCACCAACTGGGACGACCCGGCCCTCAAGCTCAACGGCGCCAACGCCGGGGTGACCCTTCCCAACCTGGCAGTCAAGCCCGTCACCGAGAGCGACCCAGCGGGGACCAACTATGTGCTCGAGGAGTACTGCATCCACGAGCAACCTGCGGTGTGGGCTCAGTACGCCAAGAACATGGCGGGGACGCCTCCGCCGAGCGGCGTAGCCATCTCGGCCACGACCCCTGGGTCGAACTGGGAGGCTCCGGGCAACGGCTATGACGAGCAACAGACCTCGGCGGTGGCCTCGACGGTGGCGACCACCTCTGGGTCCATCGGACCAGTCCAGGAGAACTACGCCATCGACAGCGGCTTCACGGGGAGCAACCCCGCGAAGTCGGTGGCCAAGGTGCAAAACGCCAGCGGTGATTTCACGACCCCGAGCCCTGTGGACGTGGCCTCGGCACTCGCCTATGCCACCCAACAGCCCGATGGCACCCACGTGCTCGACTTCAACGGCCTCGGCCCCAATGTCTACAACCCCTCCACCTACAGCTACCTGCTCACGCCCACCACCGGATGGAGTGCGGCCAAAGGGGGTGTGCTGAGCGCATACGTCAACTACGTCCTCACCCTGGGCCAGGGTGTGGCGCCGAGCATGGACTTCGCCAGCCTCGGTTTATCGCTCGAGCGCTACGGCATCGACAACGTCATCCAAAAGGTTCCCGGGGCGGTGTCGCCTACCACCGCCGAGGACCAGGGGTACGCCTGCGGCGACCTCACGCCCTCGGAGGTCCAGGCGGGCCAGACCAAGCCGACGTGCGGGGTCACTAACGGGGCGGCGCCCCCGGCCCCTCCCGGCGCCCCCGTCACCGCGCTCACCAATGGCGGCGGTTCGGGCACCACCGGCAGCTCGACGTCCGCCAAGTCCAAGACGAGTACCAGCTCCAAAACCGGCAGTGGCTTGTCATCGGGCGCGTCGGGCCTCGGGGGCGCCTCCACGGCGGCGTCAGGGTCCGGTGCCGATCCGTCGGTGGCGCTCACCGGGGGCAGCTCGTCGATGGCCCTCACCGGCGGCGACCCCGTCCCCACCGTCATGCTCGGCGCGGCGCTGGTAGTGGTGGGTTGGTTCGCGCGCCGGCGCCTGCTCCTCGCCCGCCGGTCTCCGAGAGTCGAGTGACCCCGTTGGCGTATCGCGCGGCTCGGGCCCTGGCGGCAATGTCAACGTTGGTGGGTTCGGTGCTGCTCGCTGTCCTCGGTGGCGGCACCCCGACCGCGAGCGCGCAGACAGATCCCACCGCCCTGGTGGGAGAAGGAGGTTCGTTTCTGTCGCCTGTCACCAACCTGCTCCTCAATACCGACACCAAGAACGGGCTGTCCCCGCTCAACCCGTCGTTCTCCGACAGCGACCTCGACAACGCCATCGCCGACTTCGCCGGCTCGGGACCAGGCGACTTCGCCGCGGACTTCGTGGTGTCGGAACGCCCCCTCACCACCGCCGAGGCCGCTACGGCCGCGGCCAACGGCCGATCCTTCGCCTACGTGCCATTCGCGGCCACCCCCGTCGCCATCGCCACGTTCGCGATCTGCAACCCAAGTGATCTCTCGGAGAACATCGTGACCGCCTCGACGTTCTGCCGAGGGATTCCTCTCACGCCAGCCCTGGTGGGTGAGATAGTGACATCCGGCCTAACCAGCACGAGTGTGCAACCTAACGCCAACCTCCCGAGCCCTCTACTGGCATGGAGCGATTCTCGGCTGACCCAGGCATCTGGCCAACCCATCCCCGATGGCGGCGCCATCGGGCTGGCGTCGACCCTTTCTCCGTCGGCCGAGAACGCGGCTTTGATGTCTCTCTTGGACAGCGACACGACAGCCAGAGCATTGCTGGACAATGCTCTGGCGAATCCCGCTAACTCGGCTAGCGCGACGACAGACACACCCAGCGAGATCTGGCCCTTCCATCTTCAGCACGCCTACGTCGACGGCGACGAGGGCCTGCTGGGTCACGAGTTGACGATCATCGCCACCACCAACGCACCTGGGTACGTCGACAGCTGGGGCGCGCTCGGAGGGATCGATGGGAACGCCCACGACGCATTCCCCCTGTCGGCGGTGTGGGCCGGGGCGCCCGAGGGCACGCCCTGGAACGTTCCCACGGCGGCGATAGGGAACGCCGCCGACAAGTTCGTTCCTCCCACCGAGCAGGCTGCCGCCGCCGCCGAGACGGGGGCCGGGATGACGATGAACCCGACCACCAACCTGGTGACGTTCAATCCTGACCCCAGTGACTCCGGCGCGTACAACAACTACCTGATGGTCGAGAGCTATCTGGTGGTGCCCACCAAGGGTCTTGACCCCACCAAGTCCATCAAGCTGGCCCAGTTCATCCGGTACATCCTCGGCCCCACGGGTCAGTCCGAGATCGCCGTCCTCGGGGCCGCTCCAGCCACCTTGGCCGAGGTGACGGCCGGGTTAAAAGTTGCCTCCGAACTCGACGCCGAAGCCGTGACCACGTCGTCGTCGGGGTCCGGGAGTTCGGCAACGGGAAGCTCGGGTTCGAGCACCACGAGCAATTCCGGTGGTAACGGGTCGAATGCCGCGGGCCTGTCGTCGGCTTCCCCTGGTGACAACGCGTCCTCCGGGGATTCCGCCACCACCGGATCGGCCTCCGACGGCGGCTCGGGGCCCACTTTGGCATCCACTGGTGCCGACCCGCTGCCGCTGGCGGTGTTGGGTTTGACGGCGGTCGTCATCGCCGGGATTGGGCGGTGGCGCCTCCGACGACGGATCATGCGACGGAGGGTCCTCCCGTGACCGTCGCCCAGTACCCCGGTCAGGGATGGCAGCCGTCGCCACCACCACCGTCGGCAGTGACGCCCCCGCTCCCGCCCTCTGGTTTCGTGCCGGCCCCGAGCCAGTCGTCCATGCAGACCAAGGACGTCAGCGCATGGTTCGGGCGACAGAAGGTTCTCGACAGGGTCTCGTTGACCATGCAGCCCGGCCAGGTGACCGCCCTCATCGGGCCGTCCGGGTGCGGCAAATCCACCTTTCTGCGGATCCTGAACCGGATGCACGAGCTCGTTCCCGGCGCGGCACTGTCCGGGTCAGTGGTGCTCGACGGCGTGGACATCTACAGTCCCGACCTTCGGGTGACCGAGACTCGCCTCAAGGTGGGCATGGTCTTCCAGAAGCCCAACCCGTTCCCGTCGATGACCGTCGCCCAGAACGTACTGGCCGGCCTGAGGCTGTCTGGTCTGAAGGCCACCAATCGGGACGCACTCGTTCAGGAGTGTCTGGAGCGTGCTGGGCTGTGGCGCGAGACCCGAAACCGTCTGAACGAGGCCGGCATGGCACTGTCAGGTGGTCAGCAGCAGCGCCTGTGCATCGCCCGCGCCTTGGCCGTCCGACCTCGGATCCTGCTCATGGACGAGCCGTGTTCGGCTCTCGACCCCATCTCCACGGGTGTGATCGAGGAGACAATCAAGCAGTTGTGCCACGACGTGACCGTCGTCATCGTGACCCACAACATGCAGCAGGCCCAGCGCGTATCTGACCAGTGCGCCTTGTTCCTCCTCGACGCCGAGGGCGAGCCCGGGCACATCGTGGAGGCAGGTCCCACCGAGCGAATGTTCGGTGATCCGCAGGATCCACGCACCGCCGACTACGTCCAAGGGCGCTTCGGATGACCCAGGTCGTCAGGTTCGACCCGGTCGGGATAGACACGTGGCGTTCCGGCGCGGGCCGGTGGAAACGCCAGGCGCAGCAGCGGTGGCACGAAGCCCCGGCGCGAGTCCGGGCCACGATCCAGATGGCTGTGCTCTTGGTCGTGGTGGGGGTTGCGTACAACTACTCGTTATCAACACTGATCCAGAATGCCGGTCTCGAGACGCCGCTTGCCTATGTGAGCCTCGTACCCGCCATCGCCCTCGCCCTGGCTGCCGTGCGGGCCCGTCCGGCGCGGCCTGAGCCGGCCATCCACGATCGCCAGGTCGACTACATCGTCGGCCTGCCTTTGGTCGGCGGCGCGTTGGCGGCCAACTTGCTCTTGCCGGGCAAGTTGTCGGCAATGTTCTGGGTGTGGCGGATCGACCTCCTGACTCTCCCAGTCTTCGTGGCCGGCGCCGTCGCCATCCTCTTCGGGGTGCGGGTCTTGTGGCGCCAGAAGCTCGCCATCAGCTACCTGTTTCTTGGATGGCCCTACCCATATTCCTCGGTACTTCTGCGGATCCTCGATGCCTTCACCGCGGCGACGCTTTATGGTATTCGTGAGATCATCAGGGTGGTGCCGGTGGCAAAATCTGTCACCTCACCTGATGGAACGCTTTTCGTCATCGTGCATCATGGACAGTCGTTTCCCCTCAGTGTCGTTTCCGCGTGCTCCGGGGTGAACAGCGTCGTAGGTTTCTTGCTCATCGGATCGGCGTTCGGTGCCGTGGTCCATGGGCCCATTGTCCGCAAGGTCCTGTGGCTCACTGGGGGCATACTGCTGCTGTGGACGATCAACCTGGGCCGGATCACGTTCATCTTCTGGGCGGGAAGAACGTGGGGTGAGCACGTCGCCATCGATATCTTGCACCCGTTCATAGGCCTTGTGACATTCAGTCTCGGCGTGCTGTTTCTCGTCCTGCTGATCCAACCGCTCGGGATGCAGATCGGGGCAATTCCTGCGCCGATGCGTGTGCACTCGATCCGTTCCCCACGGGCGACGACCCAAGGCAAGACGTCTCCGGCGGTCCCCAAGGTCTACGCGGCGGTGATCGTTGTCACGGTAATCGCCATCGTACTGGGGATAAGCAATATCGGGCTGAAGACCTACAATCTTGTCGCCGACGCCTCGGGTGAGCCGAAGCTTGCCGCCTACATCACGGCCCCGGTCGCCCCAGTGGGATGGCGCACCCGGCGGACCGCCGTCTTCAACTGGGCCAAGCCACTCTTCGGCGACACCTCGATCTGGGACCGTTATGTCATGGTCGCCACGACCGGAGGGGATCTCCACGCCTCGGTCCCCGTCGTGGCCGACGTGATCGTCACTCCTGACCTCGAGAGTTTTTCAGCCTATGGCGTTGAGGCCTGCTATCAGTTTCACGGCTACGCGCTTCGCGATGTTGCCCAGGTCAATGTCGGTGGGGGTATCACCGGACAGGCGATGTCTTACACGTCACATACCTACGGCAGCTGGTCGATCGTCTACTGGATCATCCCCGTCAAGTTCGGCACGACCACCATGTACCAACGCGTCGTCCTCTACGTCCAGAATGCGGGCAGTGGGATCGTCGTCCCGGCCACTGCGAAGATGTCCGGGATTACCAACGTGGCTGGCTCGCTCGGCCCGACAGACCTGCCGCTGATCCGAAACCGGGCGTTCTTGGTATCGTTCGCACGCGAGTTGATCCAGGCCGAGGCGCACCGCCCGACGTCCACACGAGTACTTGCCGTGCCGACGAGTGCCGCGTTGCCGGCACCCACCAAGGTTCCGGCGCTTCAGGGTGTCGTCCCGTCGGTGTCTCTCACCGGCAATTGATGGGAATTTCCATGCAGTCGGCCCTGAGCGCAGGCTCTTCGACGCCACGCGAGAGCTGGCGGCTACTTCGCCCATGACTACCGTAGAAGCCGTGCCATGGACCGATCGATCCCCTGAGCGAGGGCCGGCTCCCGGGCCTCACGGGCCTGCTCCAGAGCGTTCGGCCGTCGAGGGACAGCGCGGGACCGTCGAGCCCGGCCCGCTCTACCGGCGGTTCGTGAAGGAGCTAGTCTCGGAGCGACTCGAGCTCGCAGGTGCCGACGCCACCGACGTCGGAGACCGGACTCTCGATTGGCATGCCATATGGGCAAGCGGGGAGGGCGCGGCAACGCCCGAGGAGGCGGTGGGTCGCGTGATCCTTGCGGCGCACCGAGCCACGACGGGCCGCGCCCTGGGGCGGGCAACGGTGCCTGGGCCGGCGCCGGCGGTCACCGGGGCGGTCCCGGACGCGACCGCGAGCAACGTGGTCGGCCCCGGGGAGTGGCCGATATCGCACGGAGTGACCCTTCTCGATCGCGAACTGGCTCCGATGGCCGGGCACCTGGGTACCGAGCCCGAGCACCCGGTACTCCCCGCCCAAGGGCCCCTCATCGACGTTCCGGTGACTCAGACCGCCGCCATTCAGTTCCCCGTGGTCGAAAGGCCGGCACAGGAAGTGCGGGCGACCGCCATCGCGCCTCCAATCGCCAGGGGCGTGACACGCTTTCGTCGACGTCAAAAACTCGCCAACGCCTTCGGTTGGGTCCGCAACATCGGTATCGTCATCATTCTCTTCGCCGCCTGGCAGCTGTGGGGCACAAGCATTGCTCAACACCAGGCCCAGCTGACGCTGCGGGCGCAGTTCCGTTCCCATGCCATGCGTGCGTCCCCTCCCACCGGCGGCGTCCACCTCATCGGTGCCGACGTGAGGGTGCCGGAACCGGCGGAAGGGTCGGTCGTTGCCTATCTCCAGATTCCTTCGATTGGCGTCGACCAGTATGTGGTGGAGGGGACAGCCGAGGGAGATCTGGCCAAAGGACCCGGTCACTATATCGGGACGGCGATGCCGGGCCAGGCCGGCAACGTCGCTATTGCCGGCCACCGGACGACCTACGGTGCGCCTTTCAACGAGCTCAACGAACTGTCGCCCGGGGACTCGATTGTGCTCTCGACAGATTCCGGTGAGAGCCTTGACTATGTCGTCACCCAACCACCCGTTGCCGTCTCGCCCAATGACGTAGCGGTCCTAAACGCGTTTGGAGATAACAGGCTGACGTTGACGACCTGCAACCCGAAGTACTCGGCCACTCAACGGCTCGTCGTCCTCGCACTTCTGCGCGAACCGTCGGGATCAGGACCCGTCGCGGTCCCCAGTGGTGGCCAAGGACCGTCGAGGCAGGCGTCTCACGTGATCGAAGGTGGGTCAGGCGAGTGGAATCTCCTATACCTCCCCCCCGTCCTCCTGGTGGTCGCCCTCCTAGTTCTCCTCGGCTTCGCCAACCAGCGGGCGTCTGGGTATTTCGGGCGCCGGGGACGGTGGCTCATTTTGGTTCCCATGTGGCTCGCCGGCCTATACGTTTTGTTCGGGTTCCTGACCAGCTTCCTACCCGCCACCCTCTGAGATCGAGGTGGGAACATCGCCCCGAAAGCGGGGGACGAGTAGGCGTTTATTGGAGTCCACCTCAGTTAGCGTGCCTAACCGGCGCAGAAGCCCGAACTCTCTTTGGCGACCTGGATCAGAGGCCGAGGAGAGGGCGACCTGAGCCCGTCTCAGTAGCCCAACGAGTATGGGTCGCGGACTGAGACCCGCGGCTTCACTTCTTGCGGTTCTGACCAATTTTGCAGGTGACGAGGGGGTACCTCGTGCCCATCTGCTCCGCGGTCCGATGATTGCCTGTTGCCTTGGCAATGGAGTGTCGCACCGTGTGACCCACTGTCTCAAAGGCAATGCCATCGAAGTAGACGCCGAACCCAACGTCCGGCGCACGCACCGCCGGACATCGAACGTTTCTGGCAATACGGGACGTCTGCGCCTTCGAATAAGGTGAGCAAGACTCGTGCGCTCAATTGTTCGACGCCAGGCGTCGGTGTCGCCGAGCCGTCGTCGACCGCAAGACAACATGGCGGGCTCGGTGAATTCGGTTGCGCGAAAGTGAAGTTGCGGCTTACTCGGAGACGATTGGGTGGAGATGGAAGTGAACCCAGGCGTCACCGACTCGCTCGAGTCATTCGGATTCCGTTCGGTCAGGTTGCCTGGGCGACTCGGCTCAATCCCGACGGTCGCAGAAGGTGGCTGTGACCGCGCCCTTGTGGCATTGTCTTATGTTGGTCTGCCATGGCGGGGGTCCGACTGCCTACCTGAGTTCACGAAAATATCGCGTGATTGTCACCCGTTGTTCAGTCCACGCGCTATCGAAGCGAACATCGTTGGTCGAATGCTTCCCTGCGCCTTCAGTCTCTTCGCGCCCCTGGGCGGTCGGCTCTGAGGTTCGCTCGTACAATCCGACGCCGACCGAGAGTCGCCGCGGCGATGAGCGTGAGGCCAAGCAACCCCACGAGCACGAACAGTCCGCTGCCGTCACCGGATCGCGAATTGATGACCGACGTGTTCCTGACCAGCGTGGCGGGTGTGTCTGAAGCGTAGGCCGAAGCTGGCGACACGGGCAATGACTTCGGGGGGATGACATTGGAAGAGGTCGTTGTGTTGTTGGATCCTAGGTTGTGTGTGGTGGCAGAGCCGAAGTGCTTGCCGAAGGAACCAAAAGATCGAGATCCTCCCGGCAAATGACGAGACGCCCCATCCTTTGGAGATGTCACATTGTCTTTTTGGCCGCCGCCCGTGCCAGTCGCGTTGAATCGGCCAGTGGTGTTGTCTTCTTCGTTGGGTGTCGGGGAGTAGCCCACGGCCGGGAGGTGGGTAGGGTCCCCTCCGAAGGAGGCGGTGTCCCCCGTAATGGCCAGCGAGAACAGGTCAGTCGTGCCCTCGTCGATCGAACACGTGGCGAACCCTGCGGCGTTGGTCGTGGCTACGCACAAGGCGCTGCCGACTGCCGAGAACCACACCGCCGCGCCTGAAAGGGGGGCACCCGCGCTGCTGAGGGTGGCGCTCAATTGGTAGAGGTGTCCCAACCCGATCCGGGCCGGAGTGGCCACGAGCAGCGAGGTCGGAGCCTGGCCTACAGCCGCGACTGCGGCTCCCGAACTCGAGCTAAAGAGTGAGCTCCCCGAATAGGTTGCCTCTACCAGGTGCGGGCCGTCATCCAGGTACAAGGCCATCACTGCGGTGCCTTCGGAGCTGACGGGTATCGCGTCACCCATGACCCAGCCGTCCACGGTGAATTGCACCGTCCCACCGGCGGGGGCGGGCGAGACAGAGGCCGTGAGCCCTTGGGCGGAGGTTCCCACTTCGGGTGCCACCGCCACCGTGGTGGATGTCGGCGTTGGCGTCGTAGGGGCTGTCGTAGGGGCTGTCGTAGGAACTGTCGTAGGGGCTGTCGTAGGAACTGTCGTAGGAACTGTCGTAGGAACTGTCGTAGGAACGGTCGTAGGGGCTGTCGTAGGAACTGTCGTAGGAACTGTCGTAGGAACGGTCGTAGGGGCTGTCGAAGGGGCTGTCGACGGGGCTGTCGTGGCGTTCAGCAAGGCGTCGATGTTGCCGTCCGCCGTGTCGCCGCCGAGGTAGGGGAGCCCGTAGGTGTCCTCGATCGAGTGCAGGATGCCAACGGTGTCGACCGGTGCGGAGTCATGTTGGGGACTGGCCTTCAGCGCAGAGGACACCACGATGGTGGGAACGTGGCCACCAGAGCCACCGTCGATGCCGGACGTGTCAGAGTCGAACGCCTCATCCCACTCGATGATGATCTCACCACCGGACTGGTACCACGCCGTCGACTGCACCGACGGAACGAATGATGAGAGAAATGCGTCGCTGTCGGCCAACTCCTGAGCCGCAGTGTCGACTGGCACACCTGTGTGGCCGTCGTCAGTCAAGTTCGGCGTGTACCAGACGAAGTCCGGCGGGTGAGCACCGTTGAGATCCGAGATCGTTGTAGACGCGTCGGCAATGGTGATCTTCGTGCTGGGAAAATAGACCCATGGGAAGTGGCGAACGGCGTACAGTCCGGAGTCACTTATGGGATCGGTCGGGAGGTTCTCGGCGTATGCAGTTTCCGAAAAGCCAGCTTCGGCGAGCTGATCAGCGAGCGTCGTGACGCGGGGGAAGCTGCCGGACGATGGCGGCTGGTCGACCGTCACCCCCTGAGTCGAGCCTGACACGATATCGAGGTAGTTGGGCAGCGACGGGTGCGCGATTGCATACGACTCGGTTGCTGAGCCGTACGTCGAGGCAAGGCTGTTGATGAAGGGCACGGCGGGATTCCCGATGATCTGGCCAGAACCCTCGTTCTCCATCATGACCATCATCACGTGCGGTGCGGACGATGGCGAAGCAGGCGTGGTGGTGGTACCCAGCGGCGTGGTGAGCGTTGTCGACGACGGCGGTTTGGTGGTGCTCGTTGCGGAAGGCAGGCTCGTGGCTGAGCCGCCAAAGTCAACCGTGTATGCCGCCTCGGACTGAGGAAACTGGGTGATCTCGGAGTTGATCCCGCCGGATCCACCGTCATAGCTGAAATAGGCTTGCAGTGCGATGTCATTTGCGGCGTTGTTGACCCGGCTCGCCACACCATTGATGTACGA